>JAYSWO010000411.1:0-54021 GCA_043717975.1 Ferruginibacter sp.
AGGGCTTTTTAGCACCAATCAAAAGCAAGGCTCGTAAAGCATAAACTCCCAGCTAAAGTTAGATATAGATTTTATGAAATCTCATATTGGAGTTCGGGCTATTCGTTGTACCTCCGCTACGCTGCGGTGCCGCTTCTATCCTGCACGTGTCCCGATATTCTTGTCGGGAGCTTTTCATCCCTACATCTTTATTCATCTTTTATTGTGCACTATATCCCATGGGTTGTACCCATGGTTAAGCAAAGTGAACCCCGTTGGGGTTCGTCATAACAATATTTTTTTGCTAACATCTGCTCTAATCTTTTAATACATCTTCTAGTCAATCTTCTAATCGGTCTTCGAGTTCTCCTCCCTCTGCGGGGGAGATATAGGGGGCTTTCAAAACAACGCCCCCTGCGCCACACCCACATCTAAATTTTCAAATGCAAACCTTGCTGCTATTTCGTATTTCATTTCGCCCACAGGTCTTTTTAACAACAACATAGCATCTGCAATAAAGCGCCCAGTAAAATGTCGGTGACTATATTCCAACCAGCCTTTTTCGTATTGCCATGGTTGTAGTTTTCTTGCAATGGTAATGTATGGCTCTAGCATAAAATGTGGCTTATGGTCATCATCAAACTTCATTAGCTTTTGCGCTTCTGTTCGTATTTGTTTTACCAAACTTTGTATGGGCACTTTGCTTACTACATTTATGTAGATGGTATGCGCAGGAAAACTTCCATAATCCCTCATTTCTATTTTTACAGGTTTAAAACCCATGGCTATAATGCGTAGCCTATTTATGATTCTACTTTCAGCTATTTCGTACTGCCTAAAACTTACTAGCGTAATATGCGGTTTGCTAAACAACGCTACCGATGCTTTGTAGCTATCATAAAATTCTTTTTTTATGTTCATTATTTTGTTGCGCAAGTCTTCGTGCGGATTTAGCACCAATAAATACTCGTACGCTTTGTAGCCAGGCATCAGCGCCTCACCTTCGTTCCCTCTCCGCAAGAGAGGGAGGCCCAACATTTGTTTGTTTTTCATCTTTCGTAATTTGACATTTCTACAATTGTTTATTTATTCAACAATAAAACAAGAGCAAAATATTTGATATAAAATTTGCTTAGTAATTATTTTAGCATAAATTTACTAAATATTTTAGTATTATAAAACTTTTTTTATGGAAGTGGAAAACTTTTTTGGTAGCAGTTATACAGGTAGTAAGCGTTATACACAACATAATGTGGCAACTGCTAATGCTTCAGGCTTTGGGGCTGCAGCAGATGATTATGCAGAGCGAGGTATAGACCTTAATGAGCAATTGATAAAAAACAAGCCAGCCACATTTTTTATGAAAGTGAGTGGCAGCAGTATGACAAACGCAGGTATTTTTAATGGTGATGTAGTAATAGTAGATAAAAGTATAAAAGCTAGCAACGGAAAAACGGTAATAGCTGTTGTAGATGGAGAGATGCTCATACGCCGCTACGAACAATCTTTTAATAAGTTATTTTTAGTGGCGGAATCGCCAAGGGTTGCAAAAATAGAGGTAAACGAAATGACCGATTTTAAAGTGTGGGGCGTGGTTACATGTATTTTGAGGATGTTGTAAATTTTTATTTGGGAAATGAATAACCAAGAAAGTTGCAAATTAATATGAGCGATGTAGTTTAAATTGGCCATTAAGAGGAAAGTACTAATAGAAATAATTTAGGAAATGTAATTATTTTATAAATGCCATAAAAAGTATTTTTATTATACTTTTTAGATATAATTGATTTTTTGTAACAGATTTCATTTTATCAATTATACTTACATTTACGGATGAAATATTTTTACGTTTTATTTTTGTGTTTGTCTATTTACTCATGTACACTCACAGGTCAAATAACCCAAAAACAAATAAACGTTTTTTTAAATGATACAGCCGTACGCAGCGGCCATGTAGGTATAAGCATATACGAACCAGCTACAAAAACATATTTATACAATTATAATGCAGAAAAAAATTTTTCACCAAGTAGCAATGTAAAATTATTTACACTGTATGCAGGTATGAAATATTTAGGGGATAGTTTGGTGGTTGCAAAAATATTTGAAAACAGTGATACACTTTTTTTTCAACCGACAGGCGACCCTACTTTTTTGCATAAAGATTTTTTGAGTCAACCTTTATTTGATAAACTTTCTTCAACAAAAAAGAAGCTTGTACTAGGATTATCTGATACGGATCATTTTGAAAAGTATGGAAGTGGCTGGGCTTGGGATGATTACTCTGAAGATTTTATGCCTGAACGAAATCGCTTTCCTATTTATGGGAATGTTTTTACTTTTTTCAAGAAAGACAGTACAATTAACTCTATACCACCAAGACAAACCGTTTCAAAATATTTTGGAGAAATGAATAGAACATACAATGGATATTTTAAAGTGTCTAAATCTCCATTTGAATTTGATTGGCAATTGCATTATATCAAATCTGATAAATTATTCGATTTTCAACAAATACCTTTTCCAACGAACAGACTATATCATGATCAAATATTATTACTAAGCGATAGTTTGAAAATAGATTCAAAAAAAATTGGATTGATTCCTATTTCAAATATTTCATGGTATAAACTTCACTCCCAACCCACCGACTCCCTTTTTCGCCCCATGATGCACAACAGCGATAATTTTTTTGCAGAGCAAACTTTACTTATGGTAAGCAACGAAAAACTCGGCTATATGAGCGATGAAAAAATTATTGATACTTTACTCAAAACAGATTTTAAAGACCTGCCCACTAAACCTCGTTGGGTAGATGGCAGTGGGCTTAGTCGTTACAATTTATTTTCACCAAAAGACTTTGTTTTTGTATTAGAAAAACTAAAAAACGAGTTTGGTATAGAAAGAATGAAACGAATTTTAACCACTGGTGGGCAAGGTACACTGAAAGCCTATTATGATAAAAGTGTAGGTTTTATTTATGCTAAAACAGGCTCCATGAGCAATAACGTATCTCTTAGCGGATATTTATATACTAAAAAGAATAAAATGCTTATCTTTTCGGTTCAAATCAACGGATTTAGCGGCTCAGGCAGATCGGGGAGACGTGCTGTAGAAAAAATGCTACAACAAATAAGAGAAAACAATTGATGATTATCAGGCAACGTTTGTTATTTTGCTAGCATCTAATATCTACATCCAGTTACCAAAATAAAAATACGCATATATGAAAAAGATTTACTCATTAATTATTGTTTTATTTGCATTGGTTTCTTTGCAAACAAAGGCACAAAACATTTGCAATCCTAGCTTTACAAAACAATACTTAAACTCATTTACTGTAAAGTTTAATCCTCAAATTATCGACTCACCTCTAGTGCAACATTACTGGGTTTTTGGTGATGGTTCTACGCCAAGTGTGTTAAACTCGCCAATACATCAATATGCTACTGGGGTTTATATTGTAAAGCATTTCTTGATAAGACAAAATCCTAATAATGTTACCGTTTGTATGGATTCATCTTTTCAAACAATAATTATACAACAAGGCACTTGTAATTTAGTAGCATCTTATTTTTCTACTGCTACAGCATCGAGCCCACTTACGCATCAATATTTTAATACTTCAGCAAATTTTGCATCGGGTGATTCTATTCGATGGACATTTGGTGATGGCACTAGTTCTACCGATTTAAATCCTATACATACTTTTGCAAATTATGGCGTGTATAATGTATGCCTAAGGGTAAAAAAAGTAACGCTTGCTACTATACCACCTTGTATAAGTGAAATTTGTCGATTAGATACCGTGGCTCCGCCTGCTTGTAACCTTCAAGCATTTTTTACAAACAGTGCAGATGTTATACCCGCACCTGCAACCATACAATTTACCAATCAAACAGTCAACTTTAATAATACAGATTCTATCACATGGAATTTTGGCGATGGCACTCCTAATTCTTATGCCTTAAATCCATCTCATATTTACACAACACCTGATATTTATACTGTTTGTATTAGAGTAAAAAGAAATACAACGCTGACTGGTACCCCGCCTTGTATTAGAGAGTTTTGTAAGCAAATTACCATTACCGGCCCTCCTGCATGTAATTTAGCAGCAAACTTCACTTGGTATAGAGATAGCTTAGCAACCATTCTTAACAGTTATCATTTTACAAATACAACCATTCCACTTGCCGCTTCAGATTCTATTCGTTGGACATTTGGTGATGGCACTTCATCTAACCAAGTAAACCCTATACATGCATATGCAAATGCAGGTACATACAATGTTTGTTTACGTGTTATAAAAAGAAATCCTAATAGCGTATTGTCTAATTGCATCAGTGAAAAATGTTACACAATTGTTGTAACACCTATAATCACTTGCAATATTCAATCCTATTTTACCCACTTTGTAGATTCTGCACAATCTAATATTATACATTTTAACAATCAAACTGTAGGATTTGCTTCTAGTGATTCTATTACTTGGGTATTTGGTGATGGTACAACATCTAACCAAATAAATCCATCTCATACTTATGCTTCAGCCGGTACCTATACGGTTTGTTTAAGAATAAGAAAAAATAATACACCCGCTAGCTCTTCACCATGTATAAGTGTATATTGTAAAGTAGTAGTAATTACGTTGCCATGTAACCTTATAGCAAACTTTACTTGGTATAGAGATACTACTGCTGTTGCTTTAAACACATATCATTTTACAAATACTTCCGCACCACTTGCAGCTAATGATTCTATTCGTTGGACATTTGGGGATGGTACAACATCTAACCAAATAAATCCTGTACATGTATATACCCAATCAGGCACTTATACAGTTTGTTTAAGAATTATTAAAAGAAATCCTGCAGGTGCACTTACCAATTGTGTAAAAGAAAAATGCTATACGATTTTCGTACCCCAATCATGTAATATAGTAGCTAACTATACTTGGTATGCAGATTCTAGCAATTACAAAAAAATTATTTTCACAAATACAACCTTAGCGCCATCTGCTAGCACATTGGTTGTATGGTCGTTTGGTGATGGTACATCAGCTAATACTTGGAATGCTACCCATCTTTATGCACAAGCTGGTACATATAATGTTTGTTTGCGTATCCAATATGGTAATTGCATAAATTATAAATGTATAACCATTACAATTGTAGCGCCCCCTCCAACGCCTACATGCAACCAATTATCTAATTATCAGTTTACAACATCTAACAATGTAGTTGCATTTTCTCCAACATTCTCCACAGCAGGTGTACAATATACTTGGACCTTTGGTGATGGTACAGGAGCACAAACGGCTAATGCAACGCATGTATATACAACGCCAGGTTATTACACAGCATGTTTAACAGCATTTAAAAACGGCAATTGCGCTTCTACTACATGTAAATCTATTTACATAGCGCCTAATTGCAATAATATAACACTAAGCATTACCGATGTAAGAGATTCACTTATACCAAATAGAATTAAGTTTACCGCATTGTCTAATACAGCAACTACAAGCCAACAATGGACTATAAAAAAAATACCTAGTACTGCTACAAGTGGCACAATAACTATTAATACGAATAACCCTACCTATATGTTTTTAGACTCGGGTTATTACAATGTGTGTGTGAAGGCAACATATGCTAATGGTTGTATTAAAACAATTTGCAAAACCATTTATATTGCCCAAAACTTGCCAGGTACCAATGTATGCTCCTTGCAAGCGTATCCAAATCCTGCATCTACGGTTATAAATGCCATAGTAACTTTAACCCAACCACAATTAATTAACGCTACTATTTACAATACACTAAATGCTGTTGTGGCACAAACTCAACAACAAGGTGTTGTTGGCTTAAATACAATAAGTATAAATATTGCATCATTGCCAGCAGGTATTTACACAATAAGGGTATTATATGGTGGGCAAGTTTGTACTGCTACATTTATAAAGCAGTAAAATGATTATATGAGAAAAAAGGTTGTCAAAATTTTGGCAACCTTTTTTTATTGGAGTTAACCCTTGTATATACAATTTAAACGAATAATATTTTTTACTATATAGAATCTGCGAATATTTTTGAAACGTAATTGCTGATAAATATTTTTTTTATGATGGATATTGTTAAGATAAATGGGATAAATTATACCCTCAGTGACGTTGAAAAAGATTGTTGGATAAGATTATTAAATGGAGCTTTAAAAGGTAGAGATCCATTACATACCCCAACTGTGGCAAACATAAATGACCATGGTATAAACATGCGCACTGTAGTGTTACGCAAGGTTGATACAAAAGAAAAAACATTGGCTTTTCATACCGATATACGTAGTGGAAAATGGAAAGAACTACGAGAGAATGATAATATAAGTTGGCTATTTTATGATACAGCTAGTCGTTATCAAATAAGGCTTGGTGGAAAAGCTAGCATACATTATGATGATGCTATAGCTGAAGATGCTTGGCTAAAAAGTACAGCCAATAGTAGGAAAATTTATTTGGGTGATATAGCACCATCCCAAAAATCGGAAACTCCTATCAGCGGCTTACCTTTAGCATATGAAACCAAAGACCCAACTATAGAACAAAGTGAAGTAGGAAGAAAAAACTTTGGACTAGTTATTACAAAAGTATGTTGGATGGAGTGGCTGTGGCTCAACAGCGGGGGGCATCGTAGAGCTGCTTTTACTTACAATAAAAATAGTGTAGAGGCTAATTGGCTTGTACCATAAAAACTTTTGTAATAATTATGCCAAAAAAGGCTGTCAAGTAAGACAGCCTTTTCACAGTTATAAAAATAATTATACTTTTTTGGGACTCGTATTTTTCAATGTACCATTCCACACTTTCTTACCTTGTATTCTTCTTACCAAATACATAAGCCCTACAAAGATGAAAAAGAATGGCCCTGCAAAACCAAGAATACCAATCCACCTACCGCCATAAAATTGTTCCATAGGGCGTTTCAATCTTTCTGCAATAATGTACATACTTGGTACCATTATTAGTGTGAGGAAAAATGCAAATATTAATCCAAAAATAATGGTCCAACTGAGCGGCCCCCAAAAAACAACACTATCACCACCAAAGAAAATATGTGGGTTTAAATGTTGGAAGAAGCTAACAAAATTAATATTGAAACCTACTGCCAAAGGCAACAAACCAAGCATGGTAGCCAAAGCCGTAAGTAATACCGGTATGATACGAATTTTACCCCCTTGTATGGCAGCCTCACGCATGCGCATGCCACGCCCACGCAACTCATCAGTAAATTCTATCAACAATATACCATTCTTTATTACAATACCTGCTAGGCCAATAATACCCACCCCTAGCATAATGGTAGCAATGGTCATACCGGTGAATGCATAGCCTAATAACACACCAATAACAGAGAAAAATATTTCTGTTAATACAATAAAAGGTTTGCTCAATGCATTAAATTGTAATACCAATATTAAGAAAATTAATGCCAATGCACCAAGCAAAGCACCTAATAAAAATTTAGACGTATCTGCTTCTTGCTCGCTTTGTCCTGACTGCCTGATGGTAATTGATGCAGGTATTTTAGTGATGTTTTTAAAATCGGCAATTTTATCAGCTAACTCGGCATTTACGCCTTGTACCATCGATTGATCTAACACATTGGATTGAAGTTGTATAGTACGTTTTACATTTTTACGTGCAATGGCGCCTGATGTATTTGTATAATCAATGGTGGCCACTGCACCCACAGGTATTGATTTTATACCCATGGTATTCATATCCATAAAAGTGATACGCAGGTTCATCAAATCGGTAATGTTGTTTCTCAGCAAATCAGCTGTTCTTAATTGAATTTTATATTCGTCTTCTCCATCTTTTAATTTGCTTACTTCTTTTCCAAATACCGCTGTACGAAGTTCCATACCTATTTGCCCAGTACTCAAACCTTGCGCCATGGCTTTTTCACGGTCAATGTTTACCGTTATTTCAGGGCTATTCAAATCTACATCGGTATGCAAATTTTCTATTCCTTTTATTTGGTTTGTATCTAAATAATTAGATAAGTTCGTAGCCACTTTTGCAATTTCATCATACTCGTCTCCTACTATTTCTATGTTTACGGGCGGGTCTGTTGGTGGCCCCCCATCTTCTTGCCCTACTTCTATACTTGCGCCAGGTATACCTTTCATGGCAAGACGTATATCATCTAAAAATGGTTTTGTTTTCTTGCCATCTCTTTTTTCGAACTCTACAAACGATACTTGTATGCGCCCAAGGTTTGGTTGTACACTTCTATTATTGTCTCTTGGGTTATTGGCACTATTGGCTACGTTTGCAATTACACTTTCTACTATACCACCAGGTTGTGTAGGCAATTCTTTAGCCAATACCTTTTGCACCCTTGTTTCTAACACACGTAGTACACTATCTGTTTTTTTAATAGAAGTACCCACTGGTAATTTTAAATACACATAAATAAAATTAGGATCACCACTTGGGAAAAAAGTACTTTTATTTCCCCTTGCCATTAATAGTGCTACTGATATTGGAAATAGCAAAAACAAACTTACCAACAACCATGCAGGCCTTGTGCCTTGCAATACCCATCGCAATAACTTTTCGTATCTGCGCATTAAGCCAGGTAAAATTCTATTTTGAAAAGTATGTATGATATTTCTAAACACATACCTGTTTAACACTACAAGCATGGCCATAAACAATAAAAAATTACCATACCCATGAAGAGAATATTTCTTATCTACAATTTCAGTAAACAATCTTGTACCTTCTAAATACATATTGCCACTACCAATAACAAAGGCCATTACATTAAATATAACGCCCATTATTATTGCCGCCCAAAACCACCATTTTTTAAATATCAATGATTTTTTTTCTTCATATTCTTTACCCTCTGGCTTCATAAACGACACCGCAAATACTGGGTTAAAAATAAAGGCTACAATAAGCGATGCCGCCAATGTGAGTATAAGCATGGTAGGCAGATAAATCATAAACTTACCAATAATGCCCTTCCAAAATAATAATGGGAAAAATGGTGCTAGCGTAGTGGCCGTTCCTGCTAGCACAGGAATAAATATTTCTCCTGCTGCTTCTTTGGCACTTCGTACAATATTTACTTTTCCGTTATTATAAATTCTGTGTGTATTTTCTATCACCACAATAGCATCGTCCACAATAATACCTAGCCCAAAGAGCAATGCAAACAATACAATAAAATTAAGGGTGATGGGTGTGCCGATTATTAAATTACCCAATGGTAAAAACATAAAGGCCACAAAAATACTTAGTGGTACACTTAGTGCTACAAAGAATGCATTGGTAACACCCATAAAAAACATAAGCACGAGCAATACCAATATAAAACCAATAATGATGGTATTTACCAAATCATTAAAAGAAGTGGCGGTCGTTTTGCTTTGATCTCCTGTGATTACAACATTCAAATTTTTAGGAAGCTCTTCTGCATCCTTCATTTGTTTTACAATGTCTTTTACTTTACCTGCTGCTATAATTAAGTTTTCGCCTGAGCGTTTTACAATATTTAAGGTTACCACATTTTTACCATCTAAGCGAGCATAACTTTCTTTTTGTTTGATGGTATCTTTTAGCTCTGCAATATCTCTTAAGTACAAAGATGCTCCACGAGAGCTACTTCTTACAATAATATTTTGCAAATCCAATGCAGAAGTAAATTGTCCTTTTACTTTTATGGTGCGCTTCATATCGCCTACTTCTATAAGCCCTCCTGTTATATCATGGTTTTCTCTGTTTACTGCATTTTCTATATCCGTAAAAGAAATGCTAGCGGCTTGCATTTTATAAGGATCTGCATTTATTTGTATTTCCCGCTCTGGTGCACCTACTATTTCTGCACGAGTCAATTCACTAAGTTCTTCAAATCTATCTTGCAATTTTTCTGCATATGCTTTTAATTTTACACCATCATAATCTCCACTTACGTTTACAAACATGATGGGCATTTCGCTAAATGCAAACTCTTGCGCATTGGGCTGTGAAGTAAGATCGTTGGGTAAATCTGTCTTTGCTTTATCTATAGCATCTTTTACTTTTAGTTTCGCCAATTCTGTTTTTACATCACTATCAAATTCTACAATAATTAAACTATAATCTGTTTGAGATGTGCTGGTAATTTTTTTCACCTTGGCACCACTGATCCCTTTAAGTTGTTTTTCAATTGGCCTTGTTACAAGGTTTTCTATATCTTTTGGGGAGTTGCCTACATAAATAGTAGTAACACTCACTGTGGGCATTACAATATCTGGAAACTGTTCTTTAGGCAATGTATTAAATTGATACATACCAATGAAAGTGATGATAGCAGCCATTATGTAAATAACGGTTTTGTTATCTATTGCCCAAGAGGTGGGTTTAAACTGTTTAAATTTTTTTGCAATGCCTTCTACGAAATGATGCATAAATATCTTTTTAATTCTTTCTAAATATTATAACGATGTAGCAATAGATTGATTTTCGTACAGGTTTTGATACCCTTCGGTAATCAATTGCTCCCCACCAGTAAGGCCAGTTTTTACCTCCACATTACTGCCATAAAACTCGCCGATATTTATATTTTTCTTTTTAGCTATGGCTTTGCCGTTACTTAGTTTTTCTAATACGTATACATATTTCCCAGCCTCGTCTGTTTGCACCACATTTACAGGTATTACCACTACGTTTGGTGCACTATAATCTAAGATGCGCACTTTAGCCGTTTGGTTTGGTTTTAAGCTAGCATCAAAAGGTATTTTAATATCCACACTAAAACCACGGTTTACATCCACCGATTGGCTAATTAAGGATACAGATGCATTAAACGTTTTGTTTACATCTGGCACAGAAACCTCAGCTGGTATGCCTGTGCGTATGCGTGATAAATAATTTTCCGGAATGCTTGTTACTACCTTAAGAGAAGAAGTATTTACAATTTTTATTTGGGGACCCATTGCGCCCATTCCTGTAAATGTTTCACCAATTTTTATATTTACTTGGTCAGCTATGCCTGATACGTCACTATACACATTGGCAGTATTCATTTGCTCTTTTGCTAGGTTTACTTGCTCATATACTGCTTTTACACTTTCTTCCGCAGATGAAAGTTGGTTTTCTAAACCTGTAACATTTGTTTTTGCAGTTATCAATTGTACTTCGGTGCCAATACCTTGGTCCCAAAGATTTTTTTGACGTTGGTAAATATTCTTTGCGAAATTTAATTGTGTTTTTATACCATCCAATTGTTGCTTTGCCGCTTGCGCTTGTTGCCTAGCACCCTGTACTTGTTGGCTTACGATGGCATTGTCTAATCTTAACACAAGCTGTCCTTTTTTCACATACTGTCCTTCTTTTACATAAATCGCTCTTACTTGTCCACCCATGCCTCGTGGAGATATATAAGAAATATTATCTGCATCTACCTTGCCTTGCAGATCTATATAGTGTGTAAAATTTTGTATAGTAACTGGTATGGTAGAAACCAATTTTATTTTAGCCGCTTCGCCACCACCACTTGCATTTACTTCTTCTTGAAGCTTTTTTATTTCTTCTGCTTTTTTAGCATTGTCTGCTTTTAGCTTTTCTATGGCAGCTTTTTTATCGTTCAAGTTTGCTGTTGCATCTTTTTTTGAACTACAAGATGCAGCTACCAATGCAAGTGAAGCGCAAATAATGAAGGTTGTTACTCTTTTCATTTTTTTATTTTTTATTCGTTTAGTTCGTTTAGGTATTAAATTATAAAAGTTCCAGTCTACCGCCTTTTTTATAATTTTCCTACCGCTTTTAAATAATCAATTTTAGCAATTACGGCATCATATAATGCGCTGTAGTAATTGGTTTGTGCTACTTTAAGTTCTGTTTGTGCAGTATATATTTCTTGATTGCTTCCGAGCCCTGATTCGTATTTTTTCTTAGTAGTGTTGTACACTTTTTCAGCTAGTGTTACATTTTGTTTTTGATTATCAATAGTTGCTATGGCACTTTTCATTTTTATTCTAGCACTGCTTACATCAAAATCTATATTTTGCTCTAGTTGCTCTAATGAATTCTTTGTTTTTTCAATATCGTATTTTACCTTTTGTATTTTGGCTCTACGAGCATTGCCATCAAAAATAGGAACAGATAATTTTAATCCAATTAGAGATGTTTCAAACCAATCTCCCTTGTCAAAAAGATCGAATGTGGTACGTTGCGCATTTTTTTGATACGATCCAAAAGCCGCTAGAGTAGGTATTCTACTTAGTTTATATCTGCGTAAATTAAATTCATTTAATTTTGAAGCAACTGTAAGCAACTGAAATTCTTTTCTATCCTTATAGTCATATTTTTCATCTAAAATATTTTCTTTTAATTGGTCTTCGCTAATCGTATCTGTCAATATCAACAAATCTTTCTGTGGCATATTCATTAAAAATTTTAACCCTGCATTACCAGCATCCAGTTGGTTTTCTATTTTTATTTTTTCTGTATTTAAATTGTTTAAAGCAACCTGCACCTTATCAACATCTAACTTTTCTACAAATCCATTTTTAAAAATTTCTTTTGTGTCTCTTAATAATTTTTCGAAACGTTCAATATTTGCATCAACACTAGTCAATTGTTTTTTACCTACTACCAACTGATAGTATATTTTGTAAATGTTTACTTTAATTTGTTCTGCGGTTACTTCCGATGTTTTTGTAACCAATTGCATAGCTGCGTCACGGGCCTGAAGCCCAACAAAGACCTGCCCATCAAATAGTATCTGAGATGCATCTATACTTCCTGTTGCATTATACTTAGTTCCAAATTGAACAGGTATAAAGCTTCCGGCTGCGCCACCAAAAATTTGTGCAGGGAGCAAGCTAGTAGGAATCGTTAGAAAATTATTAAAAGTACCACCGGCACTTATTTGTGGAAGCGCCAGAGCAGTTATCTCCCTGTTCGTCTGCTTCTGTATTTTAATATCAATCAATGAATTTCTTACTGCTACAGAATTTTTTACACCATAATCTACGGCTTGTTTTATACTAAATTCATTTTTTTGCTGCGCCATTATTTTTGTTGATGAAAAAACAATCATCATTAAAAATATTTTTTTTGTATTTAATAATTTCTTCATTCTATGCTACTTTTTTGTTTCTATATTCTTGATACTTTAAGGCAACTTTAAAACCTTTTGGTGTTACCAAACCAAATAAAAAATGAAGGGTAAGTTCTTCTTCTATTACCGCAAGGTTGTCTTTTATTTTTGCTTGAAACTCTGGGCTAAAAGGCAGCATCATACTCTCTACCCTAAACCTTGCCAAAATTTCTGTTCTTAAATCTTCTCTGTATAATTCTTCTTCAATGCCTCTCTTTAAATTTTGTAAAATAACACCAAATAAGAAATCATCTTTATGCTGTATAAAGCGCCTAAAAGATTTAGGGTGGTATTTTTGCAAATCGAATAGCAATGATGGATTCATAGATTTAAACATCTCTACAATAAACTCTATGGCTAAAAATATTTCATGAATGGCATTTTCCGATCTTGCTCTATCTCTTTCGCAGCAAAATTCATCATGCTCAAATACAGAGGCAATGATGGCATCTACCAATGCATCTTTATCTTCATAAAATTGATAAATCGTTTTTTTGCTCATACCCAAATTAGACGCAATATCATCCATACTCACGCTGCGTATGCCAAATTTCATACACAATTCATGCGCTTTTTGCTTTATCCTTTCGGCTGTATCGGTTACCTCTGTCATAATTTGCCAACAAAACTACGGAAACTTTTTATGTAACCAAAGTTTCCATGTTATTTTTTTATGAATTATAGCCATTTATGTATAAAATTGTTTAATTCCTGCTCTGTAAACAATAAATTATCTTTGAAAAATAAACTATAAAATCATGGATCGTCGCTTTGAATACAGAAAACTGTTGCAGTACTTTTTACAAGGTGTATTGATATTGGCACCTGTAGCCATCACTTTTTACACCTTATTTTTTGTAATTGCTACTATAGATGCTTGGTTGCCTATTTTTCAGTATAAAGATGAAGCTGGCATACCTCATGTGCGCAATTATGGGTTGGGGTTTATTATTATTTTAACGGCTGTGGTTGTAATTGGTTACTTTAGTTCGTTTTTTATTACTGGGCGTATTGTAAGTTTTATGGATAGAATTTTAGAAAAAACGCCGGGTTTAAAACATATATATGGTACTACAAAAGATTTCTTTGAAGCATTTGCAGGCGATAAGAAAAAATTCACACAAAACGTATTGGCCAATGTAGATGATAATGATGTATGGCGCATGGGTTTTATTACAAAAGATGATATGAGCGATTTTGGGTTGATAGATTATGTAGCAGTGTATATTCCCATGGCATATTCTGTAGCTGGAAATGTATATATTATTCCAAAAAGTAGAATAAAGCATATTACTAATATTACGAGTGCACAAACCATGAAGTTTGCAGTAAGTGGTGGGGTAACGGATATTACAGAAGAATAAGAAGCCGATATGCAAATGGGAAAATATGCAAATGTGCAAATATGAGGAATCTGCTAACTTGTTATAACTTGTAGTTTTTAATGGGATTTAATGTATTATAACATTATGAAAAAAATATTGAAGGCCGCTTTACTGCTATCAGTTTTAATGATGATGTATCTACCATCATTTTGTTGGGGGTTTTATGCACATCAAAAAATAAATTATTATGCATGTTTTTTATTGCCGCCAGAAATGATGGTGCTATACAAGCCTAATATAAATTTTGTGACTGAGCATTCTATTGATCCTGACAAAAGAAGGTATGCTGTAAAAGATGAAGGCCCGAGACATTATATAGATATTGACAAATATGGTGAATACCCATACAACGAAGTGCCCAGAAAATGGAAAGATGCTGTAGCAAAATTTTCTGAAGATTCATTAATGATGCACGGTATTGTGCCTTGGCATATACAGGTAATGCTTGGTAGGCTAACCGCTGCATTTAAAGAAAAAAATTATAGTAAAATAATGAAGAACAGTGCTGAGATTGGGCACTACATAGCAGACTCGCACGTACCCCTGCACACCAGCAGCAACCACAATGGTCAGCTTACCAACCAAAAAGGCATACATGGTTTTTGGGAGAGCCGAGTGCCAGAATTGCTGGCAGAAAAAGAATGGGACTTTATGATTGGCAAAGCTGCTTACATAAAAGACCCATTAAAATATACTTGGGATAGAGTATTGGAAAGTGCCAAAGCAAGCGATAGTGTTCTAACTTTTGAAAGAGAACTAACCAAACAATTTTCAGCAGATAAAAAATATTCTTTTGAAGAAAGAAATGGCAAAACCATTCGCCAATATTCATCGGCATTTACCATTGCATTTAATAAAAAATTAGATGGTATGATTGAAAGGAGAATGCGCCTTTCCATACAAAGCATAGCATCATTTTGGTTTACTGCCTGGGTAAATGCTGGGCAGCCAAATTTAAAAGGGTTGGTTAATCAAAAATTTAGTGCAGAAGATGCCAAGGAATTTGAAGAACTAAATGCAAAATGGAATAATGGTGGAAAGATGATTGGGAGGGAGGAGTAGCAGTTGGCAGTTCGCAAAAAGCAGTTAGCAATTTGCAGTTGGCAATTTGCAGTTGGCAATTTGCAAAAAGAAGTTAGTAAAATGAAGACTACACAACCTTGAACCTTCAACTTTCAACCTTGAACTTTCTTTCAACCTTCAACTTAATGTTAAACCCAGTATTGTATTTACGCTTTACACCAATGGCATATCCTACAAACACGCTCCCATTTGTACACAAGCTTTTATTTTTCTCATTCTGCTCTACTGCCACACCCGGAGCTTTTCGTATAAGCTCTATTGCATCAGAGCCTACTGCATTTATAGTGCCTTCTACATTCACCACCATTTTATCTGGCTTTACTTCTAGTATTTGTCTTTTAATAGTTACAACCATTTCTTTTAAATCATTTTTACTTGTTTGTAAAAACACAGTAGGTATAATTTTTATTTCGTTTGGTTGATTTACATAAGGCATGGTTTTATTAGCATAAAAAACCTACATAAGAAATCGTTAATTGAAAACTATCTACCTGTATGTTTTCAAACAAAAATTCTTCCTGTTTATATGTAGCTGTATATTTTATAATTTTTTAATAGTAAAGTTGGAAAGTACAACTGTGCAACCGTTATGCCATGTAGAATCCCCATTTAAAACCATACCCACAATTTTTTGACCAAAACTAGACAAACTGCTCAAAACAATGGCAAGTATGGGTACTATTCTCTTATTCATGCTTTTACGTTTTTTTATGTTGGGTAAATTACAGCTATTTTTCAGGCTCCTTTACCCTCACATAGCATTTTAAAATTAAATTTTTTACTTTTTCTTGTAGCGTAAAAGTTTACTTTTACAACTCATTTTAATAAACAGTACAGAGTGGTTTACAATTTTAACGCAGGGCCGTCTATTTTACCAAAAGAGGTTTTTGAAGAAGCTGCTGCCGCAGTTTTAAATTTCAATAATTCAGGGCTTTCTATTTTAGAGTATGGGCATCGCACAGCTGCTTTTGAAGGCGTAATGCTAGAGGCAAGAATGCTTATGAAAGAATTGATGAACCTAGATGATGACCATGAAGTATTGTTTTTGCACGGTGGCGCTTCTGCACAGTTTATGCAAGTACCAATGAACCTGCTAGATATTAAAGAAACTGCGGCATATACAGATACAGGCGTGTGGGCTGCCAAGGCTATTAAAGAAGCAAAATTATTTGGCAAGCCTGAAGTGGTTTGTTCATCAAAAGAAAAAAATTACACTTTTTTGCCAAAAGATTTTGCCGTACCTAACGATGCAAAATATTTACACATTACTACCAACAATACCATTTACGGTACGCAGTGGCAAAAAATACCAGTTACCTCTAACTCTATGATTGCAGATATGAGTAGTGATATTTTGAGTAGAGATATGAATTTTAATGCATTTGACCTAATATATGCTGGTGCCCAAAAAAATATTGGTGCAGCAGGAGTAACAATCGTTGTTGTAAATAAAAATATTTTAGGAAAAATAAAACGTGCTATTCCTACAATGATGGATTATCGCAATCATATTGCCGAAGGTAGTATGCTAAACACGCCTCCAGTATTTGCAGTGTACACATGTATGCTCACACTACGCTGGTTAAAAAAACAAGGTGGCGTAAAAGCCATTGAAAAAATAAACAATGAAAAAGCAGCGTTACTCTACGAGGAAATAGATAGAAATAGTTTGTTTAAAGGCACAGTAGAAAAAGAAGATAGAAGTAAAATGAATGTGTGCTTTGTAATGAATGATGCCACGAAAGAAGCCGCTTTTTTACAATACGCTACTGAGCATGGTATAATAGGTATTAAAGGTCACAGAAGTGTTGGTGGTTTTAGAGCATCTCTCTACAATGCCATGCCACTAAGCAGTGTTCAGGTGTTGGTAGATTTAATGAAGGCGTTTGAAAATGATAATTAGTTAATGGTTGATTAAAAGCAATTTTTCTAATACTACACAAACTAAACTTCTACACGCCTAAACTTTCTTAACCATTTATTAAATAGTAGAATTAATTTAAAGAATAAAAAATATGATTACAATTTCACCATTTGCAGCACTAAGGCCAGAAGTAGCACATGCAAAAGAAGTAGCATCACGCCCATATGATGTGATGAGTACAGAGGAAGCAAGGATAGAAACACAAGGCAACTCAAAATCGTATTTACATATTACAAGAAGTGAAATAGATTTACCTGAGAATATAGATGTACATAGCCAAGAAGTGTATGAAAAAGCCAAAGAAAATTTAGCAGCTTTTATAAGTAGAAATATTTTATTTATAGAAAACAAACCATGCTACTATATTTATGAGCTTACCATGAATGGAAGAAAACAAACTGGGTTGGTATGCGGTAGCTCGGTAGATGATTATGAAAATGGCTTAATAAAAAAACATGAATTTACCAGACCAGAAAAAGAGCTTGACAGAATTACACATATAAAAACTACCGGCGCACAAACAGGCAATGTATTCATTGCATATAAAAATGTAGAAGAAATAGATACGCTTATACACATTTGCAAAACAGATAAAACACCACAATACAGTTTAGTGGCAGATGATGGAATTGAGCATAAAATATGGGTGGTAAATGATGAAGAAACGATTAAAGAAATAACAAAACTATTTAAAGAAAAAGTTCCTGCTACTTATATTGCTGATGGGCATCATCGTGCAGCATCTGCAGCAAAAGTAAGGGCTGCTTTAGGAGCAGATGCTACTGCAAATGCTGATATTTTTCTTACCACCTTATTTCCATCAAATCAATTGCACATTATGGATTATAATCGTGTGGTGAAAGATTTGAATGGATTGAGTGAACCAGATTTTTTTGCAAAAATGGCTACAAATTTTTCTGTAGAAAAAGTAGGCGAAGCTGTAAGACCAGCTAGTATGCATGAGTTTGGTATGTACATAAATAAGCAATGGTATAAACTTACCGCCAAAGCAAACATTATTAAAAAAGATGTGTTGGGTGTGTTAGATGTAAACATAATGCAAGAAAATATATTAACCCCTATTTTAAATATTGTGGACCAGCGTACGGACAAAAGAATAGATTTTGTAGGCGGTATAAGAGGCTTGCAAGCTTTAGAAAAAAGAGTGGATAGCGGCGAAATGGCTCTGGCTATTAGCTTATACCCTGTAAGCATTGAACAACTTTTTGCAGTAGCAGATAGTGGAGATGTAATGCCACCAAAAAGCACATGGTTTGAGCCAAAACTTAGAGATGGGTTACTTACACATTTAATTAACTAAAAGTAAGGCGCTTTTTAAGCGCCCTTTTTTTATATTTACAGCATGATGAAAAAAATTGTACTTGTTGGCTTATTATTTATTGCGCTTAGTAATCAATACCTTTTTGCACAAACTACTGCTGAGCTGCAAGCAACGGCGAAAACCTTTATGCGCCAAGGCGATTATGCAAATGCTGTATTAATTTTAAATAGATGTTTAGAAAAAGAACCTAACAATACAAGTATAGGAAAGGACTTAGCGCTCAGCTATTTTTATGTACAAAACAATGAAAAGGCCTTAGAGATTATAAAACCTGTACTAGACAGTAAGGATGCAGACGACCAATGTTTTTTAATAACAGGTAATATTTATAAGCAACTAAATAAACCAAAAGAAAGCGAAAAAATATTTAAGAAAGGCATAAAATCATTTCCTGAAAGTGGCTCATTACACAATGAACTGGGCGAAGTACAAATTACTTTAAACAACAATAAAGATGCTATAAAAAGTTGGGAAAAGGGTATAGAATTAGACCCCTCATACAGTAAAAATTATTATAATGCGACCAGATTTTATTTTGCAAGCAATAATAATGTATGGTGTGTTTTGTATGGCGAAATTTTTGTAAATATGGAACCTAATAACCCAAAAGCCATACAATTAAAAAAAGTGATTATAGAAAGTTATAAAAGATTGTTTACAGATATAACCGTAGCAAAAAATTATAAAAGCAATAAAGCATTTGCAAAGTTATATGTAGAAGCTTTAGAAAAACAAGGCATACAAGCAAACCAAGGTATAAATGTAGAATCACTCTCTATGATACGCTCTCGTTTTATTATAGATTGGTTTGCCAGTGGCAACAAGCCTGCGTTTAAACTTTTTGAGTACCAACAGCAATTATTAAAAGAAGGCTTATTTGAGCCTTATAACCAATGGCTTTTTGCAGCGGCAGACAATGAAGTGGCCTATCAAAATTGGATAAAAAACCATAGTAAAGAAAATACCGAATTCTCAAAATTTCAAAAAAGCAGAATTTTTAAAATACCATCCGGGCAGTATTATCAGTAAAAAATACTCTTTAAAATGATTTTTTTTAAACGCCATTCTTGCAGAGTGGCTTTTTTTTTATAACTTAGATTAACGGTTGAAAAAATTGCAATTTATTCTGTAGAAATAATAGTAGAATTCAGTTTCTTTCTTCTTCAAAACCCCTTACAATAATGAACGATCAATCAAGACTATTCGACTTTTTATTTTACCAGCAGGAAAAATTTCCAAAAGCAGATTTACTTACTGCTAAAATTAATGGCACATGGACGCCCCTAAGCACAAGCGAAGTAATAACGCTAGTAAACAAGCTAAGTGCTGGGTTACTAAAACTTGGTATTGGTGGCACTGTTACATCGGTGGAGCAGCAAGATAAAGTTGCTCTCATATCAAAAAACAGACCAGAATGGCTTATATTAGATATGGCTTGCCAGCAAATTGGCGCCATACTTTGTCCAATATACCCTACCACTACCGTAAATGAATTACAATATATTTTTAATGATGCTACGATAAAAATAGCTTTTGTTAGTGGCGAGGAAATTTCAGAAAAAGTAAAATCAATAAAAGACAATGTAGCCACTTTGCAAAGCGTATATACTTTTGATGAAGAAATAGATTTGACCTTTTGGAAAACGATTATGGCTGATATTTCTGATGAGGACTTAGCTAACATGGAAAAATTAAAGAAAAGTATTAAAGCTGAATATTGCGCTACCATCATTTATACATCTGGTACTACGGGGTTTCCAAAAGGTGTAATGTTAAGCCATAAAAATATTGTCACCAATATTTTGAACGGTGTAAGGAGTTTTCCTTTTGAAGACGATATCAATGGGCGCTCATTAAGCTTTTTACCCCTCAATCATATTTTTGAAAGAATCGTTTGTTACATTTTTATATATACTGCCCACTCTATTTACTTTGCAGAAAGTATGGAAAGTATTGGCGAAAATTTAAAAGAAATAAAGCCTACTATTTTTTGCACCGTACCAAGGCTATTGGAAAAAGTGTATGAAAAAATAATGGCAAAAGGCGCAGAATTAAGTGGCGTAAAAAAGCAATTGTTTTATTGGGCAGTAGAATTAGCCAATAAATACGATAACCGCAAAAGCGGCGGGCTATGGTATAATCTACAACTAGCCCTTGCCAATAAATTAATTTTTAGCAAATGGAGAGAAGGGTTGGGCAATAATATTAGAGGCATCATTACTGGCGGGGCAGCTTGCCAAGTAAGGCTTATACGAATATTTACTGCTGCAAAAGTGCCTATTTACGAAGGTTATGGCCCTACAGAAAACAGTCCGGTAATAACAGTAAATAGAAAAGAAAAAGGGGGATTGAAATTTGGTACGGTAGGTCCAGTAATAGAAGGGCAAGAAGTGAAGATAATGGAAGATGGTGAAATATGTGTGAAGGGACCGAGTGTGATGTTGGGTTATTATAAACAACCACAGTTAACCGCTGAAACAATTATTGATGGATGGCTACATACAGGAGATATTGGTGTGTTTGAAGATGGGAAGTTTTTAAGAATTACAGATAGAAAAAAAGAGTTATTTAAAACCAGTGGCGGAAAATATGTAGCGCCGCAGCCTATAGAAAATAAAATGAAGGAATCTCCATTTGTAGAGCAGATAATGATTATAGGTGCTGAAGAAAAATTTGTAAGTGCATTAATTGTACCTTCTATGCCCAACGTAAAAGAATGGATGCGTAGCCAAGGCATTCCATTTACAACAAACGAAGATGCAGTGCACAATCCTAAAGTAAGAGGCTTGTATAAAGAATTGATAGAATCTTTCAACAAATTTTTTAACCACGTAGAGCAAGTGAAGAAGTTTGAATTGTTGCCTGATGAATGGACAATAGAAAGCGGGGAACTAACACCTACATTAAAATTAAAGAGAAAAGTAATTTCCGAAAAATATAAAAATGCTATACAACGTATTTATGAGTAATTTTAGCAATATGTTTCTATAATGGAAGGGATCATTTCAAACTCCTTAGACTTATCTATAAAATGATGCGCACCTAAGCCTAAACAAAGCTCTCTATAATATTGAGAGGCTTTGTTGGTTACCATTATTATTTTTATTTGGGGGTAATTACTAAGAATTTGTTCTAGCAATTCTATACCACTTCTATCAGGTAAGTGAATATCCAATAATATCATATTGGGATTATGCTCCTGCACATTTTTTAATGCAGCTGAGCAGTCGTGGGAAATGAATACCTCTGATACACAATCGATTTCTCTGATCATTTCAGATATTCGTTTGGTTATCAGTACAGCATCATCTACTAAAAGTACCTTTATTTTTTTATCGTTGCTCAGTCTAGTTTAGTTTAAATTCAAAAATAGATAAATAGAAGCAACTTTCAGTGTAGTATTTTATACAGTTTGGAATAGTAAAACTTCTACAGTAAATATACTACATTAACTTGTTTTCAATAGCATAAAGTGTAAGTTCTGCATTATTTTTTAAATTCATCTTCGTAATTATACGTGCTCTGTAGGTGCTTACTGTAGTAACGCTTAAAAATAAGTTTTCAGCAATTTCAGATACAGATTTGCCAGAAGCAAGCATTTTTAGCACATCAAATTCTCTATCAGACAGCGTTTCGTGAGGAAGCTTTGTTTGGTCTTGATCAAAAATAGACGTTAGTTTTTCGGCAATGGAGGGAGTAATGTATTTTTTGCCAAGCATTACTTTTTGTACAGCATTTACTAGTTCATCGGGCGCCATGTCTTTACTAAGATAACCAGAAGCTCCTGCTTTCAAAACCCTAAGTGCATATTGCTCTTCAGGATGAATACTTAAAATTAAAACAGGAAGATTTGGTTTCATAGGCTTTATTTGCTGTAAAGCATCTAAACCACTACGCCCAGGCATACTGAGATCGCTTATTACAACGTCCCAATCAGCTTTCATTACTTGTTTTATTAAATCTTCGGCATCACCCACCTCTTCTATATGTGCGCCTGGAAACCCTTCTAACAAAATCATTTTAAGACCTCGTCTTACTACAATGTGATCATCTGCTACTAAAATTCTTATCATTTCGGTTTTTGTTATATGATAAACTTAATTATGATAAAGGTACAGTAATAATTACAGATGCACCCATACCATTTCCATTCTTTCCTATTATTTGATATGTACCGTTTATTAATCCTACTCTTTCTTTCATTCCTAATAACCCCAATGTTCTTTTTTGGGCTATTTCTTCCTCATTAAATCCAACCCCGTTATCAACGATGGTAAGGGTTAAAATATTGCCTTCTTTTTTAAAGGATGATAGTACTTCTGTACCTCGAGAATGCCGAGATACATTGGTAAGGCTTTCTTGAAAAATTCTAAAAATACCTGTAGCTATTTCATTGCTAACGGTAATATGCCCAACATTGGTTGTGAAAATAGATTTTATTTCAGATCTTTTTTCAAACTCATCACTTTGCCATTCCATAGCAGATATTAATCCTAAGTCATCTAAAATACTTGGTCGTAATTCTGTGGCTATTCTTCTTACAGTAATTACAGTCTTATCTATAAGTTGTAAGGTTTCTTGAATTTTCTTTTGTACTGCTACATCATCTGATTGTACCCTTTTATTTATCCACGATATATCCATTTTTAAACCTGTGAGTTGTTGTCCAAGTTCATCATGTATTTCTCTTGCCATGTGGGTTCGTTCACTTTCTCTTACCGTTTCTAAATTAGAGGCTAACTCTCTAAAAGCCTCTACTGACTTTTGTAATTTTTCTTCTGCCTCAACCTTTGCCGTAATATCATTTGCTAATGCTAGGGTTGCTTCTTTTCCTTCATAAACAATTCTATTAAAAATAATGTGCACTTTAATTATGGTGCCATCTTTTTTTTGGTGTTCCCAATTCATTTCATCATAGCGTTTATCATCTGTTCTTTTTTTCCACGCTTCATACTCAACATCATTTTTAGAATGAAGGTCAATAATTGGCATTTGTAAAAACTCCGATTTACTATACCCATAATAATTTATTGCTGCATTGTTGGCATCTAAAAATTTGCCCTCACCCTCAGACAAAATCCACATGGGTAATGGATTTTCATTAAATAGTAATTTATATTTGTTCTCAGATGTTATCAGAAGCTCTTCAGCTTCCTTCATCTCGGTTATATCTTGCATAGCACCAAGCATTCTGTAAGCTTTATTATTTTTATCATACAATATGTAGGCCCTATCATTAATTACTTTGTATTTGCCTTCAGATACTTTAAAACGAAATTCTTCCGTAAGTAAACTCTCTCTGTTTTTAAGGGCTTTTGTATAATTTATTTTTAATCTTTCTTTATCTTCTATATGTACTTTATCTAAAAATCTGTTGAATTTAAGTATGCTATTAGGCGGTGCACCAAATAAGGTACAAAAAATTTCATTGCCAGTAAGCTTATCTGTTTCTATGTCCCAATCCCATATGGCATCATTTGTTGCCTTTGCTACCAATTCGAATCTTTCTATAGAAATTTTTAGCGCTTCTTCCGATAACCTTACTTTTTCACTTGCTTCTTTCCTTTCAGTTATATCTATTAATGTTCCAATTACCAGTTCTTCACCATTCAGCGTAGCGGATGTTCCAAATACTTCTCCATGAAAAAATGTGCCATCTTTTTTTATTCCTTTAAATTCATAATGCAATGAATTTATCTTTTTCTCTGCATATGCCTTTCTGTACTCAATAATTTTTTCTTTATCATCCTTAGAAATTTCATTGAGTGTTTCTACATTTTCATAAATTTCTTCTATGCTGTAGCCAGATATTTCTGCAAAACGAGGATTGGCATAAATAATTTTATCCTCTTTTCTTATGTATACTCCCACCATTGATTCTTCCACCAAACTTCTAAACTTTACCTCCGCATTGGCAAGCTCTGTTTTCGTAAGCTCTGTACTAGTTACATTTTTTACCAATGAAAGAATAACGCCATTTTTGCCACCATCTTCTTGTACAAAAGAGTTATACCATTCACAATAAATTTCCTTACCACTTTTAGAAATGCATTTGTTGGAAATGATTGTTCCTTCATTCGTATCATTAGCCAGTAATTGTAATTTTTCGTAAAAAGAAATTCTATCTTCTTTTTTTATTAACTTTTCTACATTAATTTTTTGTGCTGAAACCTCCTCGGCAGTCCACTCAAATATTTCTTCCGCCTTTTTACTCCATTGTAAAATATTTAAATTGCTATCAAATTCTATAACAGCTAGGGGTGTGTTGTTTAAATGAAAATTTAAGCGGGCATGTGCCGTTTTTAGACCTATTTCAGCTTTTTTCTTACTAGTAATATCATAGTAATAAATAGAAATTCCATCTTCACCAGGATAAATTAAATCTTCAAACCATATATCTTCTTTGGCATAATAAAATTCGCTGCGTTGCTCCTGCTGGGTATTTTTTGCCTCATATAAAGCCCTGTAAAATGGACTGTCTATAAGATCTGGGTGCATTTTCCATATATTTTTACCCAACAATGAACCTACATTTCTACCATGTAATCTTTCTGCTGTTTTATTTAGAAAAGTGTAGTTCCAATTATTATCTAAAGCAAAAAAAGCATCTGGCACTCTATCAAAAAAAGTATTTAGTTCATTTGATTTTTGATTTACTTCTAGTTGTAATTTTTGAGTAAGTAGTTTTAGTTCTTCTTGCAGTTTTATTTTATCGGTAATATTATGCGAAACACCTATTGCTCCAATAAATTCATTTTTGCTATTTGTAATAGCGGAAGTGCTAACAAGTACATTTATTGGAGAGCCATTTTTATGATAATGCAACATCTCCCCTTTCCATATTTTTCGCTCTTTTGCTATAGAAAAAAACGTTTCTTTATCCTTATCGCTAAGTGTAATAAAATCCCTCACATTTTTTCCTACAACCTCATTTTCTTTATAACCATATAAAGACTCAGCATACTTATTCCAGTTGGTTACATTATAATTTGCATCTGTAGTTACTATGGCGTCTGATATATTACCCAGTAATGTAGTATTATATAAAAGTTGCTTATTTAGTTTATACGCATTTTGTATATCTTTCTTAATGAGAAAATATGCTATTAATAAAGTTGCGAAAAAGAGAAAAGCCAAGGCAAAATACAATCTTGAAAATGTTTTGGTATAAGATTCCCTTGCTTCGTTAGAAGTTTGTAAATAAGCACGCTCGTTTTGTTTAATTTTTTTTATTATGGCATAGGTATTTTCTAAAAGTGTTCTATTGGTATCCTCTTTCATTTGCAATAATGCTGGATTTATCTTAGCAAGAGCATTCGTTTTCATTAAGTTATTTGCATACTCTTTTTTTGCTTTAAATAAACTTTTTAAATTGTCTATGTCTGCCTTTTTTGATGCATCTTTAAATGATACTTTAGCCATTGCATCTAATTCATCATCGATTTTCTCCATGGCTTCATCATACGATTTTTTTAAAGGTGCATTACTGTAGAGCAAATATTTTCTTTTATCTGCTTCTGCCGCCTGAATTTTTGTCGAAATGTTTTCTATTCTATTTAATACATCTATGGCTGTATCTGTTTTGATAGATTCTTTTTCTGAATTATGAACATAAAAATACATTACGCCCAATACTATTAAAATAAATAAAACGCATATTCCAAATGCAATTTGTATTTTAAATTTTAAATTATTTTTTTTCATGCACTGCAAATGATTTTAGAATATTTTCTTATTCGGAAATAATTTTATATGTTATTCTTTTAATGATTTTCAATAATATTACAAGTATAAGAATTTGACATAAGATAGCAATTATAATTAATACATCTGTAAATAAGAATTTAATTTGCCATAGATTTGTTTGAATACTAAAAGATGTAAGATTTTTATACCGAATTTTGTTTTCTTTAAAGTTTTAAATGATTATTATCAATTTTTATATAACTTTAACTCGTTCTTTAACAACAAAAAAGTAAAGTTGGCTTTGTAACCAATAAGTAAAATATTAAAATTGTTATCATACATAATAAATATTTGCCATATTTGTAGGGTAAAGACTTAAAAATAATTCTTTTAGATTAATTAAAGCTACTAAAAAACATATATTTTTGTATTTAGGTTTATTGACACAGAAAATCAATTAGTAACAAACCAAACAACCGCACATGCTTAAATTTTTGCTTATCGACGACCACGTAGTTGTAAGGTCGGGCATTAAACTTTTACTTGCTAATATTTATAAAGATTCTGACATACACGAAGCCAAAGATGGTGACAGTGCTACTGCTTTTGTAAAAGAAAATCATTACGATTTTGTAATGTTAGATGTACAAATGCCCAATACGGATTCTTTTGCACTAATGGAATTTTTTAAAGAAAATTATCCTCTGCTTAAAGTGTTGGTTTTTTCTATGAATGCCGAGAGTATATATGCCCTTCGTTTTATAAAAGCTGGTGCTATGGGCTTTATAAGCAAAGAAGCACCATTAGATGAAATTAAAAAAGCAATAGACCAAGTAATAAACGGAAAAAAATACATTAGTGAAGAGATGCTTTTTGTATTGGCTGAAGGCACTTCTGGTGGAGCAAATTCCAATCCATTTAGCATCCTTTCATCTCGTGAGTTTGAAATTGTTTCAATGCTGCTTAATGGCAAAACGATTAGCCTTATTGCTGCAGACTTAAACCTTGGTATATCTACTGTTGGTACACATAAAGGTAGAATATTTACCAAACTCAAAGTAACAAACTTATTAGAATTAAAAGAGTTAGCAAATTCTTTTAACTTGAAATAAATTATATTGATTTTTGTAAAAGCCAATTGTGAAATACAGTTGGCTTTTTTAATGTTATGAAGAATGGTTGTATAAATAACCAATAAGTATTTCACCCGTTTGCTATCTTCCAAACATTCTATCCATTTCATCTTTCTTAAAACTCATATACGTAGGTTTGCCCGTAGGTGTAGCGTTGGGTATTTGGCAAGCAAACAATTCTTCGGTCAGTTTTTTCATTTCTTTTTCAGATAATACGGTGCCTGCCTTTATAGATTGCTGAAGCGATAAGGATCGCAATAATTTTTCTCTTTTAGAAAATTTAAGATCCGTACTAAAATGTTTGTATTGCTCTATTAATTTTTCTATAGCATTTGATTCGCTGGCTTGGTCTACATCAGCTGGTGTACCCTGCATAATAAAAGTATTGTTGCCAAAGGGTTCTAGCTTGTATCCTAACAATTCCAAATCTGGCAAAAGCTCTGTAAGCATTACCGTATCTGCAGGTGCTAACGCTATTGTAGTTGGAAAAAGACTTTGCTGTGTAGCAATAGCTTTGCCCGAAATAGCTTCAGCAAAACGCTCATACAAAATTCTTTCGTGTGCATTTTGTTGGTTAATGAGTAAATAACCTTTATCATTTTGTACAACAATGTAAGCGTGGTGTATTTGCATTAAAGCACTATGCTCCTGAGGCTTTTCATTATTAGAAAAAGTTTTTTCAAACACTGGTGTTTGTATGGGAGCATTAGAAAAATTATTTTCTGTGTGTTGCGTTGGCTTTTCGTAAAAATCTTTCCAGTGTGCCAATTCACTTTTCTTTTCTACAAAATGCGCTTGGTTTTTTTGTGTAAATGTTTGAAACAATTGCGACGAAGATGCTGAAGATCGATGTTGTTCCGTGATCGGTTTATTTACTGCATCTAAATTTTGAATGTTTGCATCCAGTTCAAAATCTAATGTTGGCGTAATGCTAAACTGAGCGAGGGCATGCTTTACGGCACTTTGCACAAATGCATACACTATTTTTTCATCCTCAAATTTTATTTCTTGCTTAGTAGGATGTACGTTTATATCCAATTGAGCAGGGTCTAAATCTATAAACAATGCATACATCGGAAAACTATCTTTCGGTATCACATCAGCAAAAGCACTCATTACTGCATGGTTGAGGTATGCACTTTTTATAAAACGATTGTTTACAAAAAAATACTGGTCGCCTCTTGTTTTCTTAGCTGTTTCGGGCTTACCTACAAAACCAAGTACATCTAAATAATCTGTACGTTCTTGCACACTCACCAGTTTTGCACTGTAGTTACTACCTAGTATTTGTACAATGCGTTGTTTAAGTGTTCCTTTTTCTAAATGAAAAACTTCTTGTCCATTAGAGTTAAGCGAAAAAAATATTTCAGGGAAAGCCATAGCTACTCTAATAAATTCATCTACCACATGCCGCAACTCCGAAGGGTTGCTTTTCAAAAAATTTCTACGAGCAGGCACATTAAAAAATAAATTCTTCATGGCTATGCTCGTGCCTGTAGGTGAGGCAACTGGTTCTTGCTTTTTTACAACACTATTTTCTATTTCTATATAAATGCCAGTTTCGTCTTCGTCTCTTTTTGTTTTTAATTCTACCTGTGCTACAGCAGCAATACTTGCTAGTGCCTCCCCACGAAAGCCCATTGTTTTTATACGAAACAAATCATCAATACTCTGAATTTTAGAAGTTGCATGCCTTTCAAAAGCCATACGAGCATCTGTTTCACTCATGCCTTTGCCATTATCAATAACTTGTATCAATGCCTTACCCGCATCATTTACAATCAGCTTTATTTCTGTAGCACCTGCGTCCACTGCATTTTCCAACAACTCTTTAACCGCACTAGCGGGGCGCTGTATTACTTCACCTGCTGCTATTTGGTTGGCAATGTTATCGGGTAATAATTGAATAATATCCTGCAAAAAAGAAATGTTTAGAGTGCAAATTTAGTTGGTCAGAACCACAAAGCCACAAAGAAGGCGAATAAACACAAAGAAATGATAATTCCATTTTACAAAAAAGAGTAAGTCTTTTAAACTTACTCCTTTAATATTTCTTTGTGAATCTTGTGTTCAACTTTTTGCCTTTGTGGTTCAAATATTTAAAACGCTGCACTCTTCGGATACCTCGGAAAAGGAATGACATCTCTAATATTGGTCATACCCGTTACAAATAATATCAATCGCTCAAAGCCAAGCCCAAAGCCCGCATGCGGGCAAGCACCAAAGCGGCGAGTATCTAAATAAAAATCCATTTCTTCTGTAGGAATATGCATTTCATTCATGCGTTGTGTTAGTTTATCCAAACGTTCTTCTCTTTGACTACCACCTACCATTTCACCAATACCAGGCACTAAAATATCCATGGCTGCTACCGTTTTACCATCATCATTTTGGCGCATGTAAAACGATTTTATTTCTTTAGGATAATCGGTAAGTATAACAGGCTTTTTAAAATGCTTTTCAACCAAATAGCGCTCATGCTCACTTTGCAAATCTGCACCCCAAGCATCTATTAAATATTGAAATTTCTTTTTCTTATTGTGGTTACTTTCTCTTAAAATATTAATGGCTTCTGTGTAGGTTAATCTTTCAAAACTATTGTCCACCACAAATTTTAATTTTTCTATCAAGCCCATTTCGCTGCGCTCATTGGCAGGTTTTTGTTTTTCTTCTTCTTCTAATCTTTGCGAAAGAAACGCTAAATCATCTGCATTGTGCTCCATGGCATAACCGATGATGTACTTGATAAAATCTTCTGCAAGATTCATGTTATCTTCCAAGTCGTTAAATGCTACTTCTGGCTCTATCATCCAAAACTCAGCAAGGTGGCGGGTTGTGTTACTATTCTCCGCTCTAAATGTAGGGCCAAAAGTATAGATATCACTAAATGCCATTGCAGCCAACTCGCCTTCTAATTGTCCACTCACTGTAAGATTGGTACTCTTGCCAAAAAAATCTTCCTTATAATTTATGCTACCATCATCATTGCGTGGGGCTGTGCCATCAAGTGGTAATGTGGTTACTTTAAACATTTCGCCTGCACCTTCTGCATCGCTACCTGTAATGATGGGCGTGTGTATGTACACAAAGCCACGGTCGTTGTAAAATTTGTGTATGGCATATGCAAGGCTATGGCGCACTCTAAATATTGCACCAAAAGTATTCGTACGCATGCGAAGGTGTGCTTGCTCACGCAAAAATTCTAGGCTATGCTTTTTAGGCTGTAAAGGAAATTTTTCTGCGTCGCTATCGCCTAATATTTCTATGGCAGTAGCTTTCAATTCATATTTTTGTCCTTTGCCTAATGATTCAATTACCTGACCAGTAGCTTTTATACAAGCCCCAGTGGTAATCCGTTTCATTGTTTCCTCATTCAAGCTGCCAAGCTCGGCTACCACTTGTATATTATTATTGGTGCTGCCATCGTTCAATGCTATAAATTGGTTGTTTCTAAAAGTGCGTACCCAACCCATTACTGTAGCTTCATAGTTGGCTGTATCGCTTTCTAATATAGCTTTTATCTTCGTTCTTTTGTTAAACATACATCTATTTTGAGGCTGCAAATATAAGGCAAATCAGTAGCTAAAAGGCGTGGGTAGTTAGCGAAATATCATTTAATAACTTTATTCCGCACCACTATAAATGATGTATAACCATTCCTTTGATGGTTCGCTTCCATTGAAAAGGCTATGCCATTCATACAGTTTACGAAAAGTATAATACACTTTATAGGATTTTATGAAAATGGGCAATACAAAATTGCTAAAAAATAAAAGCCATAGTAATCATATCTAGTGGGCAAATAGCTCTGTAGGTTTATGCACGTGCCAGCTGCAACACCGGCAACTGCTTTTGTGCCAAAGCAAAACCTCCAAATAAAATTGAAGAGTACAGTAAATCGCTATACAAGGTACCATTTACAAAAGGAATACCTGCCGTATAGCATGCTAGTAAACCTGTAAAATTATGCGGATATGCATTGCTAGAAGCCCACACACCAAAATTAGATACCAAGAAAAATATAAGCGTTGACGATAGTGCACCAACAAGCACATTCTTTACACTTACTTTTTTCAAAATAAAAAAAGCAACAACGGCTATCAAAATATAACTAGCATACTGCCAATAAAACCCTTCGTAAAACCAAGTAAATGTTGGGTAAAATCTTGCATAAATTACATTGTTGATAAACAAATCACTTAGCCAAGTAGCTAATAATGGAATAGCAATGGCTTGCCATTTTTTTGTAAAGTGTGCTGCACCAAATAAGGCAATAGCACCAAGAGGCGAAAAATTATGTATAGGTAATAATCTACTAGCAGCAGCCAATAATATAATGGAAGTAATTACTGTAAAACGTAGGTTAATTTTTTGTGTTGTCATATTTTTGTTTTTTTGAAAAGCGAAAGAATACAACAACTCGCCAGCATGGCAAATAACATATGCTTTGCACTTTTCGTGAGTGCTTTTGCTAAACCAATATACAAGTACCTGACTTTTCTTTTTTAAAATAGATTTACAGTTGCACGACAGTCCATGATTTACACATGGTTACCTTGCTAAAACTGCACAAAACAGTTTTTATATTGGCTTATTAAAAGAAGAACTGCTGCAAATATAAAGCTTGATACGTTATTTTAGTAATATTCCATTTCTTTTTATGCTTTGCTACAAAACGAGTTGGTATCTTTATATAAAAAATAATGCGTTGTTTATTCAGTTTATTATTAATGGGTATAAGCTTTTCTACAAGCGCACAGTTTGTAGCCGAAGAAAAAGTACTAGAAACCACTACGGGCAATCTTAAAGGAACGCTTTTACTTCCCACTAAAATAAAAAAATATAATCTTGTTGTAATACAAGCAGGTAGTGGGCCAACCGATAGAAATGGCAATAGTGGAAATGCTGTAAAGGCAAATTCTTACAGACTTTTGGCAGCAGCTTTGGCTCAAAAAAACATAGCCACGCTGCTCATGGATAAACGTGGTGTGGCAGCAAGTATGGCCGGATTAAAAAAAGAAGCTGACCTTCGGTTTGATGATTATGCAACAGACCTTGCCAATTGGGTAAAATTAATAAAGACCGACAAGCGTATTGGCAAAATATTTATTGTGGGGCACAGCGAGGGCTCCCTTGTGGGTATGTTAGCCGCACAAAAAGAAAAGGTAGATGGGTATATTTCTCTTGCAGGTGCAGGAGAAAGTATTGATAAAATTATTGTATGGCAATATGCCCAACAATTGCCCAAAGCGGCGGCAGTTGTAGATTCTCTTTTTACAAGAATGAAAAATGCGCAAAAAATAGATTCTGTGCCCCCTTATTTGATGTCAATTTTTCGCCCTAGCGTGCAGCCATACATAGAATCTTGGATAAAGTATAACCCTTGCGAAGAAATAAAAAAGCTAGCCATACCTGTACTTATTTTACAAGGCAGTACCGATATACAAGTTCAAGTAAAACAAGCAGAAATGTTGCATGATTGTAAACCAACAGCGTCGTATAAAATTATTGATGGCATGAACCATATTTTAAAAAAAGCGCCATTGGATAGAGCAAAAAATATAGCTACATATTCTGAGGAAGCATTGATGTTAATGCCTACTTTGGTTGATGAATTGATTGCATTTATTAATAAAAAACGCTAATGTATTTGAGTTTAATGAGAATACTACTCTAGCCAAATTATTGTTTAATTTAAACATAAAAAATAAACAAATAGGTAACTTGGCGTTTTTCTAAACCTAAAAACTTCTTTTAATGAAATATACATTCTCTTTAATAGCAGTAATATTTTTTATGGCAAATGCATCGGCACAATTAACCTACCCAAGTGTAAGAAAAGTAGATACAGTAGATCAATATTTTGGAACAAAAGTACCCGATCCTTACCGCTGGCTAGAAGATGATAAGAGCGATGAAACCAAGGCTTGGGTTATAGAGCAAAACAAAATTACCTTCGGTTATTTAGACAAAATACCATACCGTGCAGGCTTTAAAAAAGCTATAGAAAAAGTATTTAATTATCCTAAATATTCTGCACCATTTAAAAAAGCTGATTGGTATTATTTTTATAAAAACGATGGGCTGCAAAATCAATCTGTATTGTACAAACAAAAAGGATTAAACGGTGCGGTGGAAACCGTTATAGACCCAAACACGTTGAGTAAAGATGGAACTACTCGTATGACAACATTTAGCCTTTGTAAAGATGGTAAGTATGCTGTGATTGGATTGAGCGAAGGCGGTAGCGACTGGCAAACATACAAAGTGCGTGACATGAGTACAGGAAAAGATTTGAACGATAAAGTAGAGTGGGTAAAAATAAGTGGCACAGCATGGGCGGCTTATGGATTTTATTATAGCCGTTACCCTGCGCCGGAAAAAGGTGCTAGCGCATTGAGTGTAAAAAATGAAAACCACCAAGTGTGGTTTCATAAAATTGGCACGGCACAAACGGCTGACGAATTAATATACGAAGACAAAAATAATTTACAGCGTTTTCATACCGCAAGCACAAGCGAGGATGAACAATATTTGTACCTGTACATAAGCGATAGAGGAAAAGGATTTGACGGTAATTCCATATCAGTAATGGATTTGAAGGCAGAAAACAAAGTTTTTAAACCGTTGATAAAAGAAGTAACCAACAGTAATTTTAGCGTTGTAGAAAATACCAAAACAGATTTTATTTTACAAACAAACGAAGCAGCACCCAATGGAAAAGTAATTTCAATTGCTATAAAAGATATGGATGCTAGCAAAGCAAAAACTTTGATAGCAGAAAGGGCTGAACCTTTGCAAAATGCAAATACTGGTGGTGGAAAATTATTTGTAGATTATTTAAAAGATGTAACCACTCGTACATATGTGTGCGACCTTACAGGCAAACAAATCGGCGAAGTAAAATATCCTAGTCTGGGTAATGGAGGTGGACTTAGCGGGTACAGGGATGATAAAGATTTATTTTATGTGTTTACGTCTTTTACATTTCCACCAACCATTTATAAGTACAATATTGCTACAGGCAAAAGTGTAGTGTTTAGAAAACCCGAAGTAAGTTTTAACCCTGCAGACTATGAAACCAAACAGGTTTTTTATAGAAGCAAAGATGGTACAAAAATACCTATGTTCATCATCAACAAAAAAGGCATAAAACTAGATGGCAATAACGTAACACTGTTGTATGGATACGGTGGTTTTAATGTAAACTTAGAGCCTGGATTTAGTGCAACATTGCTTCCTTTTTTAGATGCTGGTGGAGTGTATGCACAAGCAAACCTGCGTGGCGGCGGCGAGTACGGAGAAAGCTGGCACCAAGCCGGTATGCTCCTCAATAAACAAAATGTATTTGATGATTTTATTGCCGCAGGCGAATATTTGATAAAAGAAAATTATACCAACTCTAGTAATTTGGCATTGCGGGGTGGTAGTAATGGCGGGCTTTTGGTGGGTGCCGTTATTAATCAAAGGCCCGACTTGGCAAGAGTAGCCATACCGCAAGTGGGTGTAATGGATATGTTGCGCTTTCATAAATTTACCATTGGCTGGAACTGGATAGCAGATTATGGCAGTAGTGAAAAAGATGAAGTAAATTTTAAAAACTTATTTGCGTTTTCACCATTGCATAATATTAGGGATGTAGTAAATTATCCATCAATTTTAGTTACTACCGCTGACCATGATGACAGAGTGGTACCAGCACATTCGTTCAAATACATATCTACACTTCAAGAAAAATACAAAGGCAAAAACCCTGTGCTAATAAGAATAGATACCAATAGTGGCCATGGTGCAAGCAACACGAAAAAGAATATAGAAACGATAGCCGATATTTATTCGTTTATTTTTAGTGAGATGGGTGTGGTGCCGAGGTTGAAATAGATATATGCACGGTAAATAGCTAGAAATTAATAGGCACTTTTAATCTTTAAAAGTGTCTTTTTTTACCAAAACAATTTTGTTTCTATCAGCTTTATACATAGCGATAAAATAATTTGAAATGGATTCATATTCATTTCTAGAAAAACGCCCTTCATTCAATTCATTTTTGCGAAGAACATCTATAATATTATTTTTAATATTAAATGTAATGCTATAACTACCGTATACATTTTTTATAAACACATCTTTTGGCATAGCTTCTACTATATAACCAATTGGTATTTTTATTTGAATAGTATCAACATGTATGTAGGAAGAAGGAAATTTAATATCATACTTTCTTTCTTTTTCTTCGCCAAACTTATTGGAGGATCTATTAAAAAAGTTGGGTGTTATAAATAAACGCTTTCCAGTAACTGTAGCATAAAAGGGCGATTTTATAGATAAGTATTCATCGATTGCAGGTACCAATCCTTTTGTTTCTTTATAATCATATGCTTCTACAGAATAAGTAGGTAAACTTAATGTGTTGTTTAAGTATCGCTTTTTTTGATCTGGTGTAGCAGCATTCATTAATCCATTTACACCTTCTTGTTGTATGCCAGTGAAATGAGTAAAAACTTTTGCGACAAGTTCTCCGTCATCATTAATAGTAGCGTCTACTTTTCTTAGCTGTAAATTATCTTTGGCTTTATAGGTTGGGGTATTTACAATATGCCCACCATCATCATCTATTAAAAGTGCTTTTCTATTTCCAGTAAAACTACCCATATAACCCGGACTCGCCGTTTGACTTGTACACTCAAGCCAAATGGTATCTTTTTGCAATGGTACACACATGATGGCATGGTTAAATGCATTTGCACAAAAGTCTTCCCATAACCCTCGTTTATTTTCTCCTGCTTTAACCAAAACATATTTTGCAGGAATATTTACTTCTTTTAAAATGCTCACCATATAATTAGATAAAGCTTTACAATCACCATATTTTTTTGTAGCTACATATTTGGCATCAAATGGCTGCCAACTACCCACACCCAACTGAACGCTTATATATCTTGTATTTTTTTGAAAATAATTATACAGAATATTTATTTTTTCTTTTACATCATTTACATTATCTACTAATTTATGTACATCTTCCTTTACATTATCTGGTAATTGTTGTCTATCTATATTTAAAGAATGTATAAATTTGCCTAGCGAGAGCCAACTATTCATATCACCCTTATAATTTTCAATTTCAAATTGTGAAGGTGCAATATGTACTGTGGGATTGATATCTTCCCAACTAGGTTGAAATGCCTCATGTTTTACAGCTAAGACATTTTTTATTTCCCATTCATACATAATTTTATCTCCTTCTATTGTTTGTATTGCGGCATCAGGGTAAGCTATTTGCTTATAACGTAATAAATAACCTGCCGGAGCCTCTAAAGTAAAAGCACTTTGTTCTATACTAATATGCACACCTGAAATAGGATGCCAAGACGGTAAGTAAAAAATGCCCTCAAACTCTTGCTCATCTTCATAAGCCACAGTATCTGGGTATTGTGTGCAATAAAAATTATGTTGCTTATATCTACTATCTGTTATAAGGTTCATATCTCCATTAGCAGAAAAATCAGCAATGTCTTTTTTCTTCACCGATTTTATTTCTTTTCCATTTGCGTCATACAGGCTTCCATCAAATTTGGTTAGGCTTATAAGTTTATCATAATAATTATTGTATTGCGCAAAATATGCCCCTTCTTCATTTAATATGGTAATTGCATATGTATGTTTTACTATGGCTTTCGATGGAGATTCAATAATCACTGAAAAATGCTCCATTCTAGTAACAGCATTTGCATTTTTTTTTAAAGAGTCATTTATTAATGCCACACTATATTTCTGTCCGTACAGTTTTGTAAAAGAACAAACTACAAAAAGAAGAAAAAGTTTTTTCATGGTATTATTTAAGTTTTTTAAATACAATTTGCTCTGCTTGTTTTTTTACAACATAGCTATAAAACTCACGCAATGATTTATAATCCTCTGCATCAAAATTTGCTTTATTAACATCAATTTTACAGCGCATTTGTATACTTTCTGCATCGGATTGTATAATGTATTCAAACATCCCATCAGCTTCATTCAATTTAACCCTTGTAGATTTAGGCAACTCATCTACTTTATATCCTTTTGGAATTTCTATATTTATATTAATAATTTCTTTGATGGTATAAGGCATTTCAACAGGATAATTTCTTGTGGCTGCTGAAAATGGATTCGTTTTATAAGCTTCCGTTAGTAACGGATTAAAATAAATAATATCTTCATCAAGTTTAAAAGAAAAATCATATTTTATACAAACTTTTTCATCATCTAATTTTTAAGAATCTATGGCTGTATTGTTGATATCAATATCGTAATTATATGATGTTTTAAGTTTTTTAAAATAATCGTCTATATTGCCATTAGTTAATTCTTCTCTCAAATCAAATGATCCAAAATATCCTACATTAGAACTAAATGACCCATTCATTTTTTTTCCATCTTCACTATTAATAATAAAAATATTTGTTATTTTAGTTTCAAGTAAACTATCTGCAAAAAGAGGTACTACAAAAGGCATTTTTGCAATAATTCTACCATAACCATTGTAACACTCCACCGGCAAATAATTAAACCCATTTCTTTTTTTTGATGCATCTAGCAAATATTCTTTACCCATTATGACAACTTTTACTATAAGATAATTAAACCTACCAATGATTGGATAGGCTTCGTATGCTATTCCATTATCCCTTGTACTTAGTAAAACAGGGTCTGCTACAATAGCTGCCTTTCTTAGCATGGCCACAAGCAACATGTTTATCTCAATTATATTACCCTTTTTAGTATCGTATGCCTTTCTCAAATTTTCTGGCATATACAATGCATCATGATCTGTACAAATAAAATTATTTTTTATAAAGTTGAAAATGTTTTTTGTACTAGTAAGGGTGTCGTTTTTTGCTACTAACTTTTCTATATCATCGTCGAGCCATTTATTTTTTTCTGATAATGCAAGCCCAAATTGTTCTGCTTTTAATAACTCTTCTGCCGCTTCTATCCAAGTACGCATAATTGGTTTGGGTGGCTTATTAGGAAAATTTAATGTACTTAATTGAAACTCTATTTTGGCAATGTGATTTTTTAATGTAGTCGTAAAATTTTCTTTTACAAGAGGAGGTAAATTACTCAATACCCATTTAGAAAATACATTTGTAGCATTATAAGTAAATCTACTTGTATATCCGTAAGCATTGTAAGAAGAATTAGAAATGTAGTAATTATGAGAACTACTTTTTACTTCTACTGGTTTTAGGTCATAATATCCCCCCGTTAAAAAAATAAAATTAAATAATTGAGGCACATCAACGCTATATTCACTTCTTATTACTGGATATTTATCCTGAAAATAAAACCCTCTTAAATAATGTGTTCTTGGAGAAATAATTCTATAGGTGTATTCAATTATACATCCTTCTTTTAAATTGGGAAATGTAAATTTCTTGATCGTATAATCTTTAGAGGCTTTATCTTTAAAAATAGATTCTTTGTCAACTTTTGTTTTTGTAACTACCCCATTTTCTAAAACATAAGTAGCGGCTTCTAACTTTTCAATATTATCTTCTTCTCCCACACCTTTATACAGTATTATTTCTATAGTGGCTAAATCAAACGCATTCTTACTAATCAGCTTTACACGTTTATGATAAGTATATATAATATTAAACCAATCTCCATTATCACTTTCATATGCAGCAGCGCCAGCGTTATACAATACTACAGCTTGTGCATTACTGTCAAGTGTTTTATAATTGGGTTCAAAATCTCGTTGGGTTACTTCTCCAAACTTTATTTTTTCTAGATTTTCATTTTGCGAATAGCCCTTTATATAGCATAGAAATAAACCTACAACCAAGAAAAATCTTTGAATCATTATTAGCAGTTTAGTCTTGATAACAATATAGTACAAATTGACTTGTAAGTTATATGGTAGCAAAATTTATTTAAAAAAATGCCCCGTCTTTTAATAATGGGGCATTACTACATGTATATATTACAATATGCTATCTTCTATTCAACTTACTCAACAACCGCAGTATTTCCAAATACAACCATACAATGGTAACCATTAAACCAAATGCACCATACCATTCCATATATTTTGGAGCCCCCATTTCTACCCCATTTTCTATCATATCAAAATCAAGTATTAAATTAAGAGATGCTACTACCGTTACTACCAAAGAAAAACCAATTCCCATCAAACTTCCTTCATGCAAAAAAGTCATTCCTTCAAAACCAAACATACGCAATACAAATACAAGCATATAAAAAATGCCGATGCCCATTGTAGCGGTTATTAAAACAGATTTAAATTTTTCTGTAGCTTTTATAATTTTAAAACTATAGAGTAAATACATAGCTACAGCAACGCCAAATGTGAGCCCTACAGCGGTTATTACGATATTGGGTGCTTTTTCTGCAAACGCTGCATTGTACATGGCAGAAATAGCCCCAAGAAACAAACCTTGCATAAGTGCATACAAAGGAGCTAGATATTGTGACCATTCTTTTTTAAAAGAAATGATAATTCCTGTAACAAGTCCTCCGATAACGCCTGTCCAAAGCATGCCTGTTACTGCACCGCCTTCAGCAAATTGTTTCCACGAATAAAATGAACTGCCCAGTACCATTATTAAAAGAAACCCAAATTTTTGTAGTGTTCCTTTTACGGTCATTGCATTGTCCATATCCAATACATCAGATATTACAGTGCTACTAAATCTTTTTTCTGATAAGGCTGGGTTGCCAGATAGAAATAATGCCATAGTGTATATATTTTATTTATTTTTATTTTTTTTATTTTTTAAATCCTTTCATTTTCATTTGTGCAAAATATGGATGATCAGGGTTTACAATAAGCTCTTGCCTAAGTGGGTGAATGAGTATATCCATGTCTTCCATCGGTATAGCACCTAATAAAGGCTCATTATCGCCAGGCAAAACCATTGCATCTATTGAGCATCTTCTATTTTTAAACTTTACTTCTATTGGCCCAACCACTTCATATTCCTTTATACTTCCATCTGCCATTTGTGCTTTTCTTTTTTCTTTTACAGGCAATTGAAGTTGCTCTTGTATAGATTCGTTAATAGCCATCATATAAGCACCACTGTCTGCCAGCATGTTAACAGTCATATGTTTAATTTCTTCTTCCCCAATAATATTCCTTTTAGCAAGAATTAAATCTTCCCCATTTATTAAAGTAATATCTGCATATACTAAACCCATACCAATTAATTTTAAATAAAATTACGAATAATTTATTTCCCCACAATGGTATCTTTTGTTAAACCTGGGTACTCACTTATCATCTCAAAATCATATTCATCTTTTACTTTTAATGCTGCAATAAATCGATGGAGCTTTGCGGAGTCTTCAGGCTGGGCAAATGTGCGATCATGGGTGAGCAATATAAGGTGGTTCTTGGTTTTGGTTTCATTACGAGCAAAGCTGCTGTCTATGTTTCTAAGCATTTCGCTATCATTTTCCACTATCCTTTGTGTAGCATTAAAATGCCATTCGATATCCCAACCTATAGCCATAAAACCCTTGCTTAGCAAGCTATCTGCAGCCGCAGAAGATGCTTTTAAATCTGTACTGTTTATATTCTCTGTTCGCCAAATATTTCTACCGGGTGTGCGAACAATGTTGCTAGCAAAGTGCAAACTATCGGCACATCTTTTAAAATCTTTTGTAACACTATCTGGTACGCTGTAAAATTTGTAAAACTTATTTTCAAAAGCATGAGTATAGCTGTGGTTTGCCATCTCAATTAAATTACTTTCTTTTAATGAATCGTAAATAGCTAATTGCTCTTTGCTGCCATACACATGCTCACCTATGATAAAAAGCGTAGCAGGAATTTGCTCCTGTTTTAAAATAGAAAGCACGGTTTTACTGCCTTTGCAAGGGCCATCATCAAAAGTGAGGTAAATTGTTTTTTTCTTCTTCTTTTTTGCAGCAGGTGTACTGTTATCTACTTTGGCAAGCGTATCTTTTTTAGCTATGGGATTATCTATTCTAAAAAATGGTTGGCCTTGTCTGTAAAAATAAAATGTGGTGAAAGAGATGGTTAGAATCGTAGCTTTAAAAAGCATGGAGGAGTTAAAATAACCCTCGGGGTCAGCGTCCATTGTAAGATTTTGTTTAGAGAGTAAATGTATGATGTGGATAATACTGTTTCAAAATTATTTATGTTAAGAAATTATTAATTCGTTTGTTTGTTGATTTAACGGTTAAAAATCTCAAATCATTATCTTTGCCATATGGAAAATTTGAGAGATCTCATAGAAAAGTACAAAGCAGAGATAAAGGCAGAAAACCCATCAATAGCGGAAGGCATTGAAAATTTTAGGATAAAATACCTAGGCACAAAGGGGTTGGTAAAAACCATTATGGGCGAAATGAAAAATGTGGCTTCCGAAAATAAAAAGGAAGCAGGGCAGCTTTTAAACGAATTCAAAGTTTTTGTAGAAGAAAAATTTGCATCTTTTAGTGCTGCAACGCAAAATAATAATAGTGCAAAAGCAGTTGATCTAGATCTTACGTTGCCAGGTGCACCTGCACCACTTGGTACTCGCCATCCTATTAGTATTGTAAAAAATAAAATAGTTGGTATTTTTAATAAACTAGGTTTTAGTGTAGCGGAAGGCCCTGAGATAGAAGATGATTTTCATAATTTTTCTGCGCTTAATTTACCAGAAAATCACCCTGCAAGAGATATGCAGGATACATTTTATATTTCTCAAAACCCTGATTGGTTGTTGCGTACACACACCAGCAGCGTGCAAATACGAGAAATGCAAAAAGGTAAATTGCCACTTCGCATTATTTGCCCGGGGCGTGTTTTTAGAAACGAAACCATTAGCGCAAGAGCGCATTGTTTTTTTAATCAAGTAGAAGGGTTATACATAGCAGAAAATGTTTCCTTTGCAGATTTAAAACAAACCTTGTACTTTTTCGTAACAGAAATGTTTGGTGCTGATGTAAAAGTACGTTTTCGCCCATCCTATTTTCCATTTACTGAACCAAGTGCTGAAATGGATATTAGCTGTCTTTTATGTAACGGAAAAGGATGCAATGTTTGTAAAAAAACTGGCTGGGTAGAAATATTGGGTTGTGGCATGGTACATCCCAAAGTGTTAGACAATTGCGGTATCGATAACAATAAATACACGGGCTTTGCATTTGGTATGGGCATTGAAAGAATTACCATGCTAAGTTATCAAATAAAAGATTTACGCTTGTTTAGCGAAAATGATTTACGTTTTTTAAAGCAGTTTGAGTCTGCATAGCAATCAAATATACCCTTTCACAATTTTCTTATTTATTTACATAATTACTTGATATTCTTTTAAGGCATAAAAATTGGCTAGTTTTGATTTTTCAATGAATATTCTTATTCATGATAGATTATTGTAACCAAAAAATAAAGCACATGAAGAAATTAAGTTTATTATGCATTGCCATCGTATTACTAGTGGTAATAAATGCATGCTCCAGCTCAAAAGAAGCCCGTACAGATAAGCGTACCATAAATGGTACTTGGCTACTACAAAGTGTAACCACCGAGGGTATTACAGGTAAAATAAAAGCACAAATTTTAGAAGAGGCAGATTACAATTGCTTTGAAAACAGCACATGGAAATTTAATCAAAATACTAGCCTTGGTTCATATGAAATAACCAAAAATGGCGGCGGCTGTGTAGCTAAAAAACAAAACATTCGTTGGTCTATTTTTGAAGAAAAAGGTATGCCAATACGACTCCAATATAAAAGAGTAGATGCAAAATATTATAAAGATATTGATGAGGGCAAAGCTGGATTTCGTTTTACCATTGTGTCGTTAGACAAAACGGCTATGCAATTAAAAAGCGAAATTACTTTTGAGGGTAAACCGGCTTATTTCATTTACAATTTCACAAAAAACTAATTAATTTATTCAAAAAAAATAGTATGAAAAAGATAATTTCAAATACAATGTTTGGTGCAATAGCTATCTCATTGTTGTTTACAAGCTGCGATTCTACCAGGCGTGCAAGCAAGCAAGATAAAGGTGTAGCCATAGGTGCAGGTACAGGTGCAGTAATAGGTGGTATAATAGGAAACAATGTTGGCAATAAAAACAATACGGCATTGGGTGCTGTATTAGGTGCAGCTATTGGTGGAGTAGCCGGTGGTATTATTGGCAATAAAATGGACAAGCAAGCTGAAAAAATAAAAACAGAAATACCTGGGGCAAAGGTAGAAAGAGTGGGAGAAGGTATTAATGTAACTTTTGATGAAAACAATCCAGATGGCACTAAATCCGGGGTTTATTTTGAAACAGCAAAGTTTAATATTTCTGCTAACTCAAGATTAGCTATAGATAAATTGGTAAAGATATTTACAGAATATCCTGAAACAAATATTTTGGTAGAAGGGCATACAGATAATGTGGGTACAGATGCAGCTAATATGACTCTCTCTAAAAAAAGAGCAAATGCTGTGGGAGATGAATTGAAGGCTGATGGACTTTCTGCTAATAGGCTTACCGTAAAATGGTATGGCGAAAGCCAACCAAAAGCTGATAATGCCACAGCAGAGGGCAGAGCATCTAATAGAAGGGTGTCGTTTTCTATAACCGCAAATGAAAAAATGAAAGCAGACGCAAAAACGGAGGCCGACAAAGGGCAATAAATAATATAAACAAAACGATGGCTGCTGTGTTATTTTCTTTCTTTAAAAATAAAAGAGGAAATAGCACAGCAGTTTTTTATTTTTACAGCATGGTAAAAAAAATTTGCGTAGCTGGTGCAGGCACCATGGGAAGTGGAATAGCATTATCTGCCGCACAACACAATGTTGATGTAGTACTTTTTGATACCAATGAAAAAGGTATTGACAATGCAAAATCTGCTATTCAAAAAAACCTCGATTTTTTATTGAGCAAAGAAAAAATTACTGCTGCAGACAAAGAAAATATTTATGCCCGCATATTATTTACAACAAATATGAATGATTGTATTGGCGATGTAGTGATAGAAGCCATTATAGAAAACTTAGAGATAAAAGAAACGCTCTATAAAAATATTGCAGCTATCAATTCACCAAACATAATTCTAGCAAGCAATACATCCTCCCTTTCCATTACAGATATTCAGAAAAATATTGAGCAGCCCCAAAGGGTTTGCGGTATGCATTTTTTTAACCCTGCTCATGTTATGAAACTCGTAGAGGTTGTAGCAGGTGAACATACATCTTATGAAACCATACAAACCATTTACGAGCTTTGTTTGCAATTAAAAAAGCAACCAGTTATTTGTAAAGATGCACCTGGCTTTATTGTAAACCGTGTGGCACGTCATTTTTATTTAGAAGCCATGCACCTAGCAAGTACTACCAATACCAGTATCGAGAATATAGATATGCTAATGGAAAATGCTGGTTTTAAAATGGGTCCATTTAAACTGATGGATTTGATTGGCATGGATATTAACTATGCCGTTTCACAATCTATTTACCATGCGTTTAATGATCATCCACGTTTTGCACCTTCGCCCATGCAGGCACAAAAAGTAGCAGAAGGAAATTTAGGCAAAAAAAGCGGCAAAGGATTTTACGATTATACCAAAACCATAGTATTATGATACTAGTAACAGGTGGTGCGGGTTTGGTAGGCAGCGAATTGATTAAACAATTGCTTGGCCAAGGCAAAACGGTAAAAGCCATTTACAATAAATCACCGCTTAGGTTTGCAAATGCTTCTACGCTCGTTTCTGTACCATGCGATATATTAGATGTGTATGCATTGGAAAATGCCATGCAAGATGTAACAGAAGTATATCATTGTGCAGCTATTGTTTCTTTTGCGCCAAAAGATGAACATGCATTATACAAAATAAATGTAGAAGGTACTGCCAACGTGGTAAATGCATGTTTGAATGCAGCTGTGCGCAAGCTTGTGTATGTGAGCTCTGTGGCTGCGCTTGGGCGCATACGTGTAGGAGAAATGATAAACGAAACCATGCAATGGACACCAGAAACAAGCAATAGTAAATATGGCCATAGTAAATATTTAGCAGAGATTGAGGTATGGCGTGGCGTGGCGGAGGGTTTAAATGCAGTTGTTGTAAATCCAGTTATTATTTTAGGTGCAGGCAATTGGAATGAAGGTTCAACAAAATTATTTAAATCGGTATACGAGGGTTTTCCTTGGTTTACTACTGGCACATCTGGGTTTGTATGTGTGCAAGATGTAGCCAATGCCATGATACAATTAATGAGTAGTGATATCTCTGCTGAAAAGTTTATTATCAGTGCAGAAAATTCGAGTTACCAATCCATTTTAAATATGATTGCCAGAGGATTTAATAAAAATCCACCTTCTAAAAAAGTTACTCCTTTTCTTGCAGCCATTACTTGGCGGTTAGAAGCTATTAAAAGTATATTTACCGGCGCCTCTCCACTTATTACTAAAGAAACAGCTGCAACATCGTTGGCAGAAGTAAAATTTGACAATAGTAAGTTGTTGAAATTTTTGCCTACATTTCGGTATACTAGTTTGGAAGAAACAATTAGTGGTACTTGTAGGGCATTGCTACAAAAGAATAATTAGTCCTTAGAAAAAAGCTGATGTACATCAGCAATCACACCAATAGAAGCAAAGCGATCATTGTATAAGTATTGTCCTGTTGTATATGAAGTTCCACTTGCATATATTCTATAATCTGAAAATCTTGTATGCAATGCGCTTGCGCCTAACATAACATGGAATTTAATTCCTTTCATATTATTAAAAGTAAATTGATTATCAAAAATAAAATCACTAAAAACACTGTTTTTACTGGTTATTTCTTTATAAAATCCTGTTTTTAATTGAATATCATTTGTTTGAATGTTTTTAAACTTTAGCACAGAAAGTTTGTAGGCTACTAATAGAGAATAGTTCTTAGTAATGTCGAATGATATCGAGGGACAAATAAACCATTTAATATAATCAGCATCAAAATTTCTATTTATGCCGGAATCATTTCTATAAAATCCATTAAATTTATTATTACCAATTCCAAAGCCCGAATAAACATTAAAAGCTACGTCTTTTTTTGTGCCATAATGTTTATAATACCCTGCACTCACCTCAACACCTTGTCTTCTATAATTAATTTTAAAATCATAGAGTGCAATAGTATCTATTACATTTCTGTCAGTTTCCCAATACTTAAATGCATCAAGTTTAATAGCAATCTTTTTTGATAAGCCAAAAGCGGTCTGAATATTTAATCCGTTTGATTGTTGTTTACTACCAATACCTGGAATACGAGAATGCCCAGAAGCAGAATAATTTACAGAGGCTTTTACATCATTCTTCTTTTCAATTTGAATAAGATTGGCAGGTGCAGGGGCACATAAGTATTTTGGGGTAATAGTACTACAAGAAGACAAGATAAAAGCAATAGCAATTGATGTTATAAATACTATTTTGTTACTCATTTTGTAAATATAATTGAAACCTTGATTTTTTTATTGACAAAAGTCAAGAAATAATAAAGTCAGTTTAACTTAATCAATTTATTTCTCACTCTACTCAGTGTTTCTGGAGCAATATTTAAAAATGATGCAATGTATTTTTGTGGAATATTTTTCAAATAGGTTTCATAGTTTTCTAAAAAATATTCGTACTTAGCTCCCGCATCATGCTTGCGTAGCATATACAAACGCTGTTCTGTTTTATAAAAGTACTGCTCTGTTATTATGCGGGTATGTAAATTAAACTCAGGAAAAGATGTATAAATATTTTGAAGCATTGTAAAAGATATCGTTGCCACTTCGCAATCTGCTAATGCTTGTATTGACTCTGTAGCGGGCGTTTGTGTAAAAAAACTCCCAGGCGCTATTACAATATGGTTGGTAAACATTATTCTGGATGTAATTTCTTTCTCACCAATATTGTGGTAAGACCTCAATAATCCGTTTATCAAAAACCAACAATTTTTACAAATATTTCCTTCGGCTAGCAATATTTCATTTTTTTCTTTCTTATGTATTTCAAATCCGTTTATAAGCGCCTCTTCCAATGCATGGCTAATGGGTTTAATATCTTTTATTAATTGTATAAGTGGAGCAAGTAATTCAGCTTTCTCTTTCATGAGATAACGTTTTGGAGCAAAAAGATAACTCATTTTTTAAGAAAAAAAAATGAAATTATTTTAATTTACTGAAATTTATATTCCAACAAAAAGTTAACAAGCAATACTGTATTTTTGACCAAACAATCTTCTAGAATGAAAACATGCTCTATTTTAATAATCATTACCTTTCTTTTTTCAAATGTTTCTGCACAAAATAATTATACCTTATATGGTAGAGTTGTAAACGAAGTAACTGGACTTCCGATGGCTGCTGCATCTGTATTTGCTCAAAACACAACCCTAGGTACGGTTACAGATAACGAAGGCAATTTTAAATTGATATTGCCCAATGGCGGTTATGATCTAATTATCAGTTTTACTGGCTACAAAACAGAAAACAGAAGAATAACTAGCTCGGACGCCAACGAAAAAATAGTTTTTACATTAAAAGAGAAAGAAAAAGAATTGGAAAGCGTAGCTGTAGTTAGTACCAACGAAGTAAAAGATGGGCTTGCTAAATACGGTCAATTTTTTATGAACGAATTTATTGGAAAATCTACCAATAGCAAACAATGCAGCATTCAAAATCCCGATGTATTACACTTCTTTTTTTCAAAAAAGAAAAACAGGCTGAAAATTACAGCTACTGAACCGCTCATAGTAAAAAACAATGCATTTGGATACAATATAAAATATGAGTTAGATTCCTTTACGCATGAATACAAAACAGAAGTAAGTACTTATAGCGGTTATCCATTATTTGAAAACATGCAAGGCGATAGTGCACAAATGCAGCAATGGCAAGCGGCACGTAGAGAAGCTTACAAGGGTTCAATATTACATTTTATGCGTAGTGTTTATCATAAAAATATTGAAGAGCAACAATTTGAAATGCAATTTATTGTAAAGGTATATGGCAAAGACGAAGGCATAAAAGTAAAAGATATGTATGCTGCTATAAATTATGCAAAAGATGATAGTACTCAAACAGTAGAAATATTGCCCAATCAAAATGAAGTAGCTATTTTATTTTTAGGTGCAAAACCTACTGCGGATTATTTAGCAGAAAACACATTAGAATCTCCAACATTTAAATTATCGATATTAAGCTTTAAGCCAAAAGAAAGTATTATTGTAGAACAGAATGGATATTTTTATGACCAAAATGATGTGACCACAAGTGGTTATTGGGCTTGGGATAAAGTAGCAGAGCAGTTGCCATATGACTATGAAGCAAGTACAAAGTATTGAGTACTTAGTATTGAGACAAGCCATTTATTTTTAATTAAAATTTAGTGAGGCATTTATTTTAATCATTCTTTTTATTCATCACCTTTTCCCACAAAGCAGGAATTCTTTTTATCCAAATAAGTTCTCTTTTAATGATACTTGCCTCTTGTGCTGGTGCGCCCCAATAGGTTTTATTTGCTTCCAAATTATGACCAACACCTGTGCGTGCAAGTAGTACTGCATTTTCACCAATAGTAAGTGTCTTATTTATTACACAACTGCCCCACACGGTTACGCCATCTTTTAGTGTTGTCATTCCTGCAATAGCGGTAGCAGCGGCTAATAAGCAGTTTTTGCCAATTACCACATCGTGTGCTATATGTATCAAGTTGTCTAACTTACTTCCTGCGCCTATTCGAGTATCGTGTGTTACGCCCCTATCTATCATACAGCCTGCGCCAATTTCTACATCATCTTCTATAACCACACTGCCGCAGCTAGGCATTTTTTTATACCACACATCTCTATTCTTTTTTGTGTTGTAATAAAAAGCATCGCTACCAATTACAGTACCAGATTGTATGATAACGTTGTTACCAATGCTACAATTATCCATAATGGTTGCATTCGGATAAATAATACAATCGTTGCCAATGCTTACGTTGTTTCCTACAAATGCTCCAGGATAAATATACGTGCCTTCACCAATGGTTGTTGTATTTACCATAGCTTTCGCCTCCTCAAAAGGGCGATAATGTTCTACAATTTTACAATATGCATCAAATGGTGTATCTGTAATTAAAATCGATTTACCTTCAGGTACTGCTACTTCTTTGTTGATGATAATAAATGTGGCAGCGCTGTTTAAGCAAGTATCATAATATTTTGGATGATCTACAAAAACCAAATCTCCCACTTCTACTTTGTGTATTTCGTTTATGCCTAATGCTTCGCCTTTGTTATTGCCAACAAGTGTTGCATTTATCAAACTAGCTATCAATTCTATTTTTACGGGAGTAGGAAATTTCATTGGTAATTTTATGTAAAGGTACTATCGTTTTAATTAATATGTATGGCATTGTACAATTGATCTGCTACTTTTATGGCATCATACTTTTTTAATAATTCTTTTGATGTTATTGTTAGCTTATTTTTTATAGCCTCATCTTTATATAACAATTGCATTTTTTCTGTAATGGCTTTATCAGTCATTTCTGTATATAATACCGCTTCGTCAAAAATACTTCTATTAATAGTATTATCTATTGTTACAACCGGTATGGTTTGTTGCAAAGCTACAAAAGCAATATTGTTGGTGTTATATTCCGAAAAATAAAACAATCCATTAGACGCAGCTACAATGTTTCTTCTGTTGTTTACATCTTGGGGTATGAATAATACTTCATCCTTATACTTGTAATTTTTAAAATCTGGTATTAACTTTTTTTCCATTACATCATCTAAAAATACAACCAATTTCATACTCGTTTTTTGCATTTTTTTCAATTGTGAAAAAGCTTTTAGTACATGCAAAATGTACTCCTTTGATGTAGTTGTTACAGAAAATAAATAATAATCAAACCCTTTGCTGTACAACGTTTTTATTTCTTCAATTGTAGCAAAACTATACTTTTTTATATTGCCTGTTAAGCCATGAAAAATTGTTTCAATTTTCTTAGCCGGTATAGCATATTCTTTCTGTAATGCGCTTGATATAAAACCTTCGGCTGTAAAAACCTTTGTTGTTTTTGCTAACGCCTCTACAAATTTGCTTTTAAAAGCAGGGTTATTTTCCTTTAAAAAGTTTTCTTTAGTAAAAAATAAGTATTGTGGAATGGTTGTTTGTTCGCACACCAAACCAGCGTCTCCAATAAAAACAATCTTTACTCTTTTTTTTAAAAAACCATACAATTTAAATTTATACCAAAAAAACAATAGTAAATTGTTTGTAGGTTTTGGAGATATGATTACTTGATTACAGTTTTTGTTTAAACCTTCTATCAATGTATCTACAAAAAAAATAAATTTTACTTCAGGGTATTTTTCAGAAAGTATTTTTAAAGAAGTAAGCAAAGGATTTTCTATATCCTTATGCTGCGAAAAATGTGCTGCTATTTGCATATTGCAAAATATAATTAATTTTTTATTGGATGGGTTGAAGTGATATTTTGAACTATAAACATACAATCCATATCGCCAAAAGGATGGTTAGAATTTTTCCATTCTAAAACAGGATTGTTTTTATACAAGCCTAGAAAGAAGTTTCTTGAAGTATCTGAGTTACACAAAGTTTCAAAAGCATAATGAAAATCATTTTTCTTAACCTTATTATAACTGCTATAGTTGCCATTTACAAAACCTGCATTATAAAAATAAAATAATTTTTCAGGAGATCTACTAAATCCAGAAGAGGCACAATTAACATACTGAATTGCTGATAAACTAACATTATTGTAAACGGGCGAAGTAGAATTGTTTTTTAATATGCTAAAAAATGCTTTTTTATTGTCAGTAGTGTGAGAGACCACAAAAAATCCTAAAAATCTTGCTTTTTTTTCTTGTTTTGAAAACCAAATATTATATAAATTTTTAAAATTTTCAAACAACTCATCATCCCTGCGCCCTTTATCTGTTTTATTAGAAAACACAATTGTTTTTAAATGTAAAAAATCATCCCCGAATATTGTAGCATAAAGTTGTTCATTGTTTGTAATTTCTTTTTTTAATATATCATTAATTTCTCTCAATTTACTTTGGTTATTTCTATTTTCAAACAAAGCGTTTATTACATTACCAAATAAGGTTGTACTATCGCTATACTTATATTTTTTTACTAGATATAAAATACAATCTGTATAAAAGTATGGGCCAAATTTAATATCGATATCTATACCAAATAATTTAACCTTGTTTTTTTTCGTTTTATTAAAAATGATTAGTTTATCTAGAAAAGCTATGTTCATTCTACCATCGTAATTACTATGCAATACACTTAAATCGCCAGTCTCAATGTATTTTTGAAAAAAGAAAACTTCGCTATGAGGCATTTCTATTATTATATTTTCTACACTATTATGTTCATATAAATATTGAATCATTTCATATTCTATCAAAAGATTTGCATTTGTGCCGTGCCATTCACCTACTAAATAAAAATCTTTAATTGGCAATACATCTTTTTCACCCAAACTAGAGTGCAAACTATTCATAGTAAATGATACTGCATTCTTTTTTAAAGAATCATAAAAAGCATTTTGAGAAATAGAAGCTTTATGTAATAAAATACAAAAGGCTACAATTGCTATTTTTCTATTTTGCATATTGATTATAGTGAAAAGTAAATTAAGATATTTTTTTTAGTTTAGCTGTTTCGCAAAACTTTTAACTTCACTGTTTCTATTCTTGTATCGCTCATGCTCATTATGCTAAATTCATAATTGCCAATAATAATTTGCTCTTTTTCTTTTGGTATATCTTCGTTGTGTTGTACAATAAAACCAGATAGAGTTTCCGCTGTTTCATCTTCAGGAAACTCTAGCCCGTATTTTTCCGTAATCAAATCAAGCTCTACTCGTCCACTAAACAAAAATTCGTTGGTAGAAAGTTGTTTATCTACAAACTCTTCCACATCATCATGCTCATCTTTTATTTCACCAAAAATTTCTTCTAGCAAATCTTCCATTGTAACAATGCCAGCTGTACCGCCAAATTCATCTATCACCCAAGCGATTGTTTTTCTATCCTTACTAAACTTTGTCATTAAATCTGTAGCCGTCATCGTTTCAGGTACAGTAGGTATTGGTAAAATAATGTCTTGAATGGTAGCTGGGCTATTAAACAAATCTAGCTGGTGCACATAACCTATAATATTATCAATGTTTTTATCAAACACCACCAATTTGCTAAGCCTTGTTTCTATAAATAATTTTTTAATATCGTCGATGCTACTTTCTTTGCTAATGCCTACTATTTCCTTGCGTGGCACCAAGCACTCACGCAAACGCACATCTGCTAGCGATAAGGCATTTTCAAATAGCTCCTTATTTACCTCTGATGAAACATCTTCATTGTGCATTTTATTTTGTTGCACATAATTGTCCAGCTCTACTTTTCCAAATACTTCTTTTTTATCATTCACTTTCACATTAAAAATATACAGCAATATCCACTCAGACATACTTACAAACATGGCAGCTATTCCTGAAAAAGCAGCATAAAAAAACTCAGCTATGTAAGCCACAAAACCATTAGCCAAAAGACTATTGCTACGAGCACGAAAAAATGCTCTACAAATAAATTGAATTAATAAGATAATAATTGTCGTTGTAACAATAACAATAGCAATAAAAAAATATATTGCTAATTGTAATTGTACTTTGGAAAATATTGGCTGTAATAAGTGCATTACCAAATCTTGCAATTTTCCAATACTCAATCCAAAAATAACTAACAACACATTCAGTATTAATACGATTGTACCAATAAATTTTGCAGGATGCTCTGCAAAATTTCCCCATATTTTTCCTGCATAAGTGCCCTGCTTTTTATTAAGCTCAAGCGATAGTTTATTGGCAGAAACGAAGGCAATTTCTACACCTGCAAAAAAACCTATGAGTAGCAATGAAACAAAAATGGCTATGAGTGCAATAATATCCATGGTATAAAGATAAGTATCTTATGATTTTAAAAAGTCAGCAACTATTTTTTCTGCTTCTGCACAAGCCGCCGATAAATCAGCATTTACCACGGTTTTATCAAAATAGGTTTTAAAAGACAATTCATATGACGCTTTGTTTACCCTTGCCGTTAATGACTCTTCTGTTTCTGTACCTCGGCTTTGCAACCTTTTTTTTAACTCATCTACCGATGGTGGCTCTATAAAAAGACTTAATGTGCCTTCGTTAAATTGTTGTTGCACATGTATGGCTCCTTTTACATCAATATCCAGCACGGGTACTTTTCCTACTGCCCATATTGTATCCAACTCACTTTTTAGCGTACCATAATATTTT
>JAYSWO010000412.1:0-3400 GCA_043717975.1 Ferruginibacter sp.
CATATAAATTCTCCTAATTTGTTTCTATTTATTTTTAATTGAATTTTACCAACCAAAACCTACCTTTTTTATTATCTTTATCGCCATGGCAGACAAAATAAAATCTATAAAAAAAAATACCAAAGCCGCTGATGCATTAAAGCAAGAAAAAGAGGAAACTGTAGAAGTGAAAAAACTCTTGCAAGATGAGCGTACACACAAAATTGCTGGAAGCATTTGCTTGCTAATGGCTATACTTTTTTTTATAGCATTTACATCTTATTTATTTACTTGGGACGAAGACCAAGATAAAGTTTTTAAAGAAGGTTACAAATTGCTGTTGGGCACCGACACTAAAATGGCAAACCTTATGGGTTCGTTTGGTGCATTTATTTCTCACCTTTTAATTTACAAAGGTTTTGGTGTAGCTTCTTATCTTTTTTGTACTTTATTTTTTATTCTAGGTATTAATTTATTTTTTGGTAAAAAAGTATTTTCTGTTGTACGAAATATAAAATATTTATTGGTTGGGCTTCCGCTGTTAAGCATTACGGCATCTGTACTAATGAAAGGAAATAATTTTGCTTGGGGTGGCGCAGTGGGCGATATGTGTAGAGATTTTTTATATAGTGTAATTGGCAAAATTGGCACAATCGGTATTATATTGGTTTCTTTTTTGGCGTATGTTATTTGGAGGTTTAATCCTGCATTTAAAATGCCTACAAAAAATGTATTGCTGCAAAATGAAGATGCTGCAAAGCCATTGGACAATGGGGTTTTCACAGAAACAGATATGGATGAAAATGATGAAGATAGTGAAGAAGAAGCTGCCATATCAGAAGGGAATAAACTTACTGGCAATGCAGGTATTTTAAATATTCCAGACCAATCTCCAAAGTTTGACCATGAATTAACCATAAATGAAAAAGCCGAAGAAGAAGCAAAACGTGGAGCAAGAATTGTAAATACTATAATGGTTCCGCCAAAAAATAATGTAACAACCTCTGGCGAAATTGCAGAAGATACAAAAGAAGAAAATGCATTTGTTTCGGTAATGCCGCCGCCTAAAAAAACATCTTTTACACCAATACCAGATTTGGCATTGGAAGTAAAAACAGTGCCTGATGAACCAGTAGAAGAAGTAAAAACAAAAACTGCTGACGAAGTAAAAGCATTAGGCAATTACGATCCTATTTTAGATTTAAGAGATTATGTTTACCCATCGGTAGAGTTATTGGAAAACCACGGTAGCGAAAAAATTGTACAAGACCCACAAGAGCTAGAAAATAATAAAAACCAAATTATAAGTACGCTTAGAAATTATGATATTGAAATACAAAAAATTTCTGCAACAGTTGGGCCCACAGTGACCTTGTATGAAATTATTCCTGCACCCGGTGTACGTATAAGCCGTATAAAAAACTTAGAAGATGATATAGCGCTAAGCCTTGCTGCACTTGGAATTCGTATTATAGCTCCTATACCTGGCAAAGGTACAATTGGTATTGAAGTGCCCAATACTCGTAAGACAATGGTGAGCATGCGTACGTTGTTGGACGATGATAAATTTAGTAAAAGTACGTTTGCATTGCCAATTGCTATTGGTAAAAAAATTGATAACACACATTTCGTTGTTGACCTTGCAAGCATGCCGCATTTGCTAATGGCTGGTGCAACAGGACAAGGTAAATCTGTAGGGTTAAATGCGATATTGGTTTCGTTATTGTACAAAAAACATCCATCGCAATTAAAATTTGTATTGGTAGATCCTAAAAAAGTAGAGCTGAGTATTTATAAAACAATTGAAAAACATTTCTTAGCAAAACTACCTGGCGAAGAAGAAAGTATTATTACCGATACAAAAAAAGTAGTGCATACGTTGAATGCGCTTTGTATAGAAATGGATAACCGCTACGATTTACTAAAAGAAGCTGGTTGTAGAAACATACGAGAGTACAACGAAAAGTTTGTTTCAAGAAAATTAAATCCAGAAAAAGGGCATCAATTTTTACCATTTATTGTATTGGTGGTAGATGAGTTTGCCGATTTGATAATGACCGCAGGTAAAGAAGTAGAAATGCCAATTGCACGTTTAGCGCAGCTTGCAAGAGCTATTGGCATACATTTAATTATTGCTACACAACGGCCATCGGTAAATATTATTACTGGTACTATTAAAGCAAACTTTCCTGCTCGTATAGCATTTAAAGTAAGTAGTAAAATAGATAGCCGTACTATTTTAGATACTGGCGGTGCAGAGCAATTGATTGGTAAAGGAGATATGCTCGTAAGTTATAATGGCGAAGTAGTACGTTTACAATGTGCGTTTGTAGATACGCCAGAGGTGGACAAGATAGTAGATTTTATTGGAAGCCAACGTGGATACCCAGATGCATTTTTATTGCCAGAATATGTGGATGAAAAAGAAATGGAAGGAAAAGATTTTGATGTAAATAATAAAGATGCATTGTTTGAAGATGCTGCACGTTTAATAGTGATGAGCCAGAGTGGAAGTACATCTTTGCTACAACGCAAAATGAAATTGGGTTATAATCGTGCTGGCAGACTGATGGATCAGCTAGAAGCAGCGGGCATTGTAGGGCCAAACCAAGGCAGTAAAGTAAGAGATGTATTGATAAAAACAGATACAGATTTGCAGGAGTTTTTGAATGAAATGGGGCAATAGGAGTAGTGAGTACTTAGTATTGAGTATTTAGACTAGCTCTACTATATTTCAAGTTTCTCTTTTAGCAAAATATTGATGAATTAATAAAACAAAAAATTTGTATAAAGCTACTTCTGGTTTGAGATTAATCTCAATACTAAGTACTCAATACTGAATACTAAAATGAAATTTTTAATAGTAGGCCTAGGAAACCCCGGCAACGAATATGCTAATACCCGCCACAATATTGGGTTTGATGTGGTGGCTGCTTTTGCTATGAAACATGGCGGCGACTTTAAAGAAAGCCGGTTGGCATATATTGCCGAAGTAAAGTGGAAGGGAAAAATATTTGTGTGTGTATTGCCAACAACATTTATGAACCTTAGCGGCAAAGCATTTAAATATTGGTTAGATAAAGAAAAAATTTTGCTAGAGAATACACTTACCGTAGTAGATGATTTAGCATTGCCATTAGAAAAAATTCGGCTTCGTGGTGCTGGCACGCATGCGGGGCATAATGGATTAAAAGATATACAAGCTGTTTTGGGTACAGATGGATATGCAAAATTACGCTTTGGTATTGGAGACCAGTTTCCAAAAGGTATGCAGGCAGATTTTGTGTTGAGCAAATGGCTCCCTGAAGAAGTACCCACAATAAAAGCTAAAATAGCGGGTAGTGTTGAAATTATTGAAAATTTTGCAGCCATAGGTTTAGATAGAACAATGAGTTTATTTAACCAAAAAACGTATTAATTT
>JAYSWO010000413.1:0-8527 GCA_043717975.1 Ferruginibacter sp.
CGTGAGTTAGATGGATTGCTTGTGGCGCCAGGCTTTGGGGCTAGGGGAGTAGATGGTAAAATTGTTGCTGTAAAATATGCAAGAGAAAATAAAATGCCGTTCTTTGGTATTTGCTTAGGCATGCAAATGGCAGTAATTGAGTTTGCAAGAAATGTATTGGGCTGGAGCGATGCACATAGTACAGAAATGAATACAACTACCTCTAAACCTGTAATAGCGCTCATGGAAGAACAAAAAAAGGTAAAGAAAAAAGGTGGAACGATGCGCTTAGGTGCTTATCCATGTGAGATTGCACCAAATACATTGGCACATAAAATTTATGAAAGCGAATTGATAAGTGAAAGGCATAGACACCGTTGGGAATTTAATAATAATTATCTAAACGAGTTTGAGCATGCTGGTTTACTTGCTAGTGGTAGAAACCCCGAAAGTAAATTAGTAGAAATTGTAGAGTTGAAAGGGCATCCATATTTTATTGGTGTGCAGTATCACCCCGAGCTAAAAAGTACGGTTGAAAATCCACATCCATTGTTTGTAAATTTTGTAAAAGCAGCAAGTGCTTTTGCAGATTTAAAAATGAGTGCACAAATATCAAAAGGCGAAACAATACCTTCATGACACAAAAGTTGAGCATGGATGATTTGAATAGAATCAGTCCAGAAGAATTTAAGCGCAGCGAAAAATCACCTGTGATTGCTGTGTTGGAAAATATTCGCAGCGCATACAATGTGGGTAGTGTATTTCGTACAGCCGATGCATTTTTATTAGAAGCCATATACATTACAGGGTATACTTGCACGCCTCCACACAAAGAAATAAAAAAAACAGCACTCGGAGCAGAAGACACGGTAGAGTGGAAACATTTTGCCAATGCAGCAGAAGCCATCCATCAATTAAAAGAAAAAGGCTATAAAGTATATGCCGTGGAGCAAGTGGTAAATAGCCTTATGCTGCACGAAGTAGCTTTTACAGCAACAGAAAAAATAGCCGTTATTTTTGGTAACGAAGTAAGTGGCGTAGAATTGGAAACGATAAAACTCTGTGATGGGTGCATAGAAATTCCACAGTTTGGTACCAAGCATTCTTTGAATATTGCAACTGCGGCGGGGGTGGTGTTGTGGGAGATTACGAAGCCCAAAGTCAAGCCCCCTAAACCTGCCTGACTGTAGACAGGTCCCCCGCAGGGGGCCTTTAGACTTCAATACTTTGAAGGTATTTTAAAGAATTGAAGTCTGGCTCCTCTCCTTTGGAGAGGCGGGGGTGAGGTTCTTATTTTTGGACAATCCCGACACTTTGTGTCGGGATTGTCCAAGCAAAAACACAGCTATAGTCATCATCGTTGTGTCACTCACTTGTACAGAATACCTTTAATCATCTTTTATTATGCAATAGATAAAGTATATGCCAACCATAAAAAACTACCTCTCCCTTATAAAATTTTCGCATACTATTTTTGCAATGCCTTTTGCGTTGATTGGCTTTTTTTTAGGAATTTTTAAATCAAGATTAGGTCAAACGAATCTTAATGATACAATCGGTTGGCATACTACCATTTTTCCTATAAGATATTTTAATGAGGGAATAGGAGCACATTTTACATCACCGGCATTCTTAAATATTAATCCCTTTATTTTACTCTTCATATTAGTCATCCTCTGCATGATTACCGCCCGTTCCGCAGCCATGGCTTTCAACCGCTATCTCGATAGACAATTTGATGCAAAAAATCCACGTACAGCCATAAGAGAAATACCCGCAGGAATAATTTCAGAAAAAAATGCGTTGTTCTTTACCATTTTAATGTGTGTGCTTTTTATTGTGTGTACATTTTTCATAAATCGCATTTGTTTTTATTTAAGCCCCGTGGCATTATTTGTTATTTTATTTTACAGTTATACTAAGCGGTTTACTTTTCTCTGTCACTTGGTATTGGGCATTGGGCTTAGCCTTGCGCCCATAGGAGCTTATTTGGCAGTTACTGGTGTTTTTGAATGGTTGCCTATTTTATTCTCCATTGCAGTGGTTTGTTGGGTAAGCGGCTTCGATATTATTTTTGCCCTACAAGACGAAGCTTTTGATAAAGAAAACAATCTTTACTCCATGCCCTCAGTAATGGGCAAAGCAAAGGCATTGCACATTTCAGAAGTGTTGCATGCGGTTGCAGCCATTGCTATTTGCTATGCAGGTTATTATGGTCAGTTTGGTTGGTTGTATTGGATAGGTGCAACCGTATTTTGTGGTATGCTTATTTATCAGCATCTCATTGTAAAACCGAATGATTTAAGTAGGGTAAACATTGCTTTTATGACGGCCAACGGTATTGCATCAGTAGTATTTTCGGTGTTTGTAATTGCAGATATGTTTTTACTCTAAGTTTTTATATTTTTTGCCTAACTTACCTTTCTAAAATTTTCTATTTATGCTCCGCAGAAATTTTATTAAAAATGTAGGTATTGCATCTACAGGTTTTATTTTATTACCCAACGGTAATTTATTTGCGCTAGATAATATGCCGAATGTAAAAGTAAGAATGGCTATTATTGGCACAGGCTTGCGTGGGCAAGACCACTTAGAATTGCTACTTCGTAGAGATGATGTAGAGGTAGTAGCCATCTGCGATGTAAGTGATATTATGTTAAAGTCTGCTAAAGAATTGATTACAAAGTTTAATAAAAAAATGCCTGAGATATTTACAGGCGATAATTACTGCTACAAAAAATTATTAGAAAAATATAAAAGCATAGATGGTATTTTAATAGCTACCCCTTGGGAGTGGCATAAACCCATGATTATAGATAGCCTACATGCAGGCATTAAGTACGTTGGTAGTGAAGTTATCATTGGTATTAGCTTGCAAGACCATTGGGATGTGGTGCATGCGGCAGAAAAAAACAATGCACATGTAATGATGTTGGAAAATGTATGTTACCGAAGAGATGTAATGGCAGTGCTTAATATGGTAAGGCAAGGAATGTTTGGTGAGCTCATACATTTGCAAGGAGGCTACCAGCATGACTTACGTGAAGTAAAATTTAACGACGGAATAAACCCTTATGGGCATGGAGTAGAGTATGGTGAAAAAGGCTTTAGTGAAGCCAAATGGAGAACGGAACATAGTGTGCATCGCAATGGCGATTTACATCCCACACATGGAGTTGGCCCAATTGGAAATTATATAAACATAAACAGAGGCAATCGTTTTACTTCGCTGTGTTCCTTTAGCAGCACGGCTCGTGGCCTTCACAATCATATTGTAAAAAAAGGGGGCGTTGCGCATCCAAATGCAAATGTGGAATTTAAATTGGGTGATGTGGTTACTACAAATATTAATTGTGCCAATGGGGAAACCATTTTATTGCAACACGACACCAATTTGCCAAGACCATATTCACTCGGTTTTAGAGTGCAAGGCACAGAAGGTATTTGGATGGATGTAAACAGAGGAATGTATATAGAAGGCAAATCTGAAAAAGCGCATGTTTGGGATAATGCAAAAACTTGGCTGGACAAATACGACCATCCACTCTGGAAAAAATATGAATCTGCTGCTGAAGGAGCTGGCCATGGTGGTATGGATTTTTTTGTAGTAAATAGTTTTATAGAGAGTATAAAAGCAAAGCAACCAACTCCGCTTGATGTATATGATGCGGCTGTGTGGAGTGCCATAAGTCCACTAAGTGAGCAGAGCATTGCATTGGGTAATGAAACCGTGGAATTTCCTGAATTTACGGGTGGACAATGGATGTACAGAAAACCAATATTTGCTTTAAATGATAATTACTAATGCAGAAAATATGCTTCATTCAATTTTAAAGCAATTTAATTTACCTGAAGAATGTATTATAGAAAAAATAAGCGTGGGACTTATAAATGAAACGTATAAAATTATTACGCCTGCAAGAGAGTCATTCATTTTACAAAAAATAAACGATGCTATTTTTAAAAATCCTTATGCTATCGAAGAAAACATAAAAGTAATTTCTAATTTTCTTTCAACTCATTACCCTAATTATTTATTTACCACACCCATTGCATTGCCTAATGGCAAACAACTACTTCAAATAGAAAATGAGGGCTATTTTAGATTGTTTCATTTTGTAGAAGATAACAGGTCGTATAATGTTGTAAGCAATGCTGAGCAAGCATTTAAAGCAGCAGCACAATTCGGGAAATTTACTAAGCTATTATCTAACATTAATATCAATGCACTTCAAACCACGCTACCTAATTTTCACAATCTGCCATTGCGATTTGCCCAATTTGAAGATGCTTTAATAAATGGAAATGTAAATAGAATTGCAGAAACAAAAAATGAAATTGATTATTTATTAGCACAAAAAAATATGGTATCTACTTACAACACTATAATAACAAACCCCAATTTTAAACAACGAGTTACCCACCACGATACCAAAATAAGCAATGTGTTATTTGATAAAAATGAAGTTTCGCTTTGTGTAATAGATTTAGATACCGTAATGCCAGGCTATTTTATAAGCGATGTAGGGGATATGATGCGTACCTATTTATGCCCTGTAAGCGAAGAAGAAAATGATGTATCAAAAATAGGCATTCGTAAAGATTTTTATGATGCCATCATAAACGGTTATTTAAGTGAAATGCAAGATGAGCTTAGCATCGAAGAGAAAAACTATTTTCATTACGCAGGTGAATTTGCTATTTATATGCAAGCATTACGTTTTTTTACAGACTACATAAATGATGATGTATATTATGGAGCAAGGTATGAAAAGCAAAATTTTAATAGAGCAAAAAATCAAATGGTATTGTTAGAAAAATATAAAGAATTAAAATAAAAATGTGTAACTTAATTACAATTTATTAAACGAACACAAAGGAGTACATTCAAAAAGATAATCAATAAAATATTTGTATTTGTTCACATAAAATAAAACAGACCCATTCTTAGCAGCTCAGTTTTATAAAAGTTATTTTGAAGGACCATTTACAGGAAGATTCTTACTAATTCATCATCAATACATTTACACTTCGTTGTAATATATTAAAAGCTATTTCTGCCATAAGATTTTCTTTATCTAGTGTAGGGTTTACTTCCGTAATCTCAAAACAACATATTTTTCTGTTCTGCATAAATTTACTTATTATATCTTCTGCTTCTCTTTCTTTTAAACCATTACTTACAGGTGTTCCAGTTCCACGGCTTATTACAGAGTCAAGACTGTCTACATCAAAGCTTACATAAATGTCTGTGCAGTCGCTTAAGTGCCGCAATGCTTTTCTACACACACTTTCTGCACCAGTTCTTCGTACTTCTGCTGTTGTTATAACTTTCATTCCATACTTTTCAATCAAATACTTTTCTTCTTTTTCATAATCACGCAGGGCTATAAAAACAATATCTTCTGGCAATACTTTTTGCGACACTTTTCCAATACTTTTTAGTTGGTCCCACATGGTTGCCGTTTTTTCATCTACTTCGTGGGCAGCACTTTCTTGGTTATCTTCTGCAATAGCTGTAGAAAGTGGCATACCGTGCATATTGCCAGATGGTGTTGTATATGGTGTATGTAAATCTGCATGTGCATCTATCCAAATTACGCCAAGCTTGCTTTTAGGCTTTGCCATTTTTATACCTGCAATGGTTCCACCAGCATTGCTATGGTCTCCACTTAATACCACGGGAAAAAAATTACCTTTTATGGTTTCGCATACGGATTTGCTTATACGCTCGTACATATTACTTACTCCTTGTATGCGCTTTGCGTATGGCGATTTTATGGGCTCAAACAATAAATTATTTTCTACCTCTACTTTCTCAGAAGGAAAATGCACAAAGAAATTACTCATAAAATCCAATGCCGCTATTTTTATTGCATCCACACCTAAACTTGCACCACGTGTACCTGCACCAATTTCAGATGGTACTTCTATCAACTTAATATTTTTCATAAACTCATTTTAATAATAAACGCTTTCAACCCTTCAACTATTTTCAACAACATTCAACCTTGACCTTCAATCACCCTAAACCTGGTAAACATATCCTCACTATACCATTTTTGTTGTCTTGTTTTTTTTATTACTTCTGCATGTTCTTTCATACCATATGCAAAATTTTTCATATCTTCTTTGCTTTCCCAAATGCTAAAAGTAGCCTGTTTTATCCAAGGTATTTCTCCTACACCATATGAAGTTAAAAAGCCTTTAGCGGTATTCATTTTTTCAGCAACTGGCGCTACGTTTTGCCAAAAATATTTTAATTTATTCAATTTAATGGTTGCACGAGTAAGCACTGCTATTTTTCCCTCATAATCCGATTTCGGGGGCAATATACCAAATGGTTTTTTGTTATCCCATGTGCCATGGCCTTCAATGGGTTCTAGCAAATACGTTTTTGTTTCGCATTTAAAGATACGAAACCATTTGGCAATAAATGTACCGTAAAGGTTTTCAATATTTATGTCTGCTATTTCACCTACATGCGCCGCCATTATTGCCCATTGGTTAAAATCAGGACGCTTATCAAAAGTGCCATTTTTGCCAGTACCCATCAATTTATAAAAAGAAATATTTTTATGCCGCCACAATGGTAAACGGTGCAAAGCCATTGCAAAAAAAGCAAAAGGAACAAAACGATTAGGGTATTTGATGATGGTGAGAGAAACTTGCATAAAAGATTGTGCGCAAGTTACAGCAAAGCTTCATTAAAAAATTATTGATACGCTAACAATTTTTTATCCATTCTTGATAAGTTATAACCCCTAGTTCAGGTTTTGGGAAGCCATTTAATATTGCTATAAATTCAAGGTAATGTCCATCAGGGTCATTAAAGTAAATTGATATGGCAGGCATCCATGCAAATACCATTGGCTGTTCTGTGCCATCTTTTAGAAAATTATATGGGTTTAGGTTTTTACTTTTCAAAAAATCTACCGCATTATTTAAAATAAAATCTACATCGCAAGTAAAAGCAACATGTCTTTTGTCAATTTCGTTTATTGGTTTTTCCCAAAGGCCAAGCATGGCTTCTTGTGGTTTACCTATCCAAAAGAAAGCAACTTTTCTGTCAGGCTCAAAATGGCATTGCTGCAAGCCCATAATATTTATATAAAAATCAATAGATCTATCTATATTTTCTACAAATAAATGGGTTTCAAAAAGTCCTTTTATCATACTTAAATTTATCTTACCAAAATTACTGTATTCTTCAAGATAAAAGATTCACCGGCATCACAAGTTACCTCAGCTATATACAAATGTGATTGATACAGTAACATCTTGTCCTATTACTTTTCCATCCCAGCTATTTACTTTATCGCCTTGTGTAGGTGTATAATCTTTTCTTCAAAAAACAATATCGCCGTATCGATTATTCACCATAAAGCTTTTTACTTTTTCTACACCATACCCTAATACAGAAAAACAATCATTTTTGCCATCGCCATTAAGTGCAAACGCATTTGGTATGTAAATAGCACTTTTACAACATAGTACAAAAATCGTTACTTCATCAGAATTGATTAAGAAAAATTACTACAATCCTAAAAATCAATATACAAATATTTTAAAAAGTTATAAACAAGAACCATGCTAATTTTGGAAATACAAAGCGAAGCAAAAGGTTTAAATTTACTTATCACTTTATCCATTTATTTACTTTTGGCTTAACATATTCTATAAACAACGATTGATTTGCAAGTTTGGACTAGTTGGTAAAGCGTATTCTACATATTATAGAATGATTAAAATGAAAAAATCCCGCCGAAGCAGGATTTTTTAAAATGATATTTCTACAGAATTAAAATTGCTCTAATTTGCTAAAGAAGAAACTGCCTTCAATTGCTGCGTTTTCGTCGCTATCGCTACCATGTACGGCGTTTTCACCAATAGAAGTAGCGTATTTTTTACGGATAGTACCTTCAGCCGCCTGTTCAGGATTTGTTGCGCCAATAAGCGTACGGAAATCTTCTACTGCATTTTCTTTTTCTAAAATAGCGGCTGTTATTGGGCCACGGCTCATAAACTCTACAAGCTCACCATAAAAAGGACGCTCACTGTGCACTGCATAAAATTCTCCAGCTTTAGCTGCACTTAGATGTACCATTTTCATAGCTACAATACGGAAACCCGCTGCATTAATCATTTCTAAAATACCGCCTGTGCTGCCATTTTTTGTAGCATCTGGCTTTATCATGGTAAAGGTTCTGTTCGTCATTTTTTGTAATTTTTTTGCAAAAGTAGGGGATTATAGCATAAAGCATATTGCAAACAAGTTTAATTTTTGTTATAGTAATTATTTTGTCAATACGATTAAGTTTACAAAAATCGTTTTATATACTCCCCAATTTTGTTATGTCGCAACATTATAGGATAATATTATTCCATCAAAATTTCGAGCTTAACTATAAAACATTTTTTTTAATAGTTAAAGTAGGGTTGTTCATTCGAAATTATTATTGTCCGAGATAAAAAAATAAAGGGTGGATTTTCCACCCTTTTATATTATACTTGATTTACGAGAAAAAGGATAATATGGACAAATCTA
>JAYSWO010000414.1:0-3399 GCA_043717975.1 Ferruginibacter sp.
ATAGGTACAGGTAATGGATTAACAGTAGGAACCACACAAACCTTAAGCATTGCATCTAATGGTGGAACAAGAAATCAGTATGTAAATTTCAATGTTGCAATTGGAGCTTATGTACAATTGATAAATCAAAATTTAGAGTTGGGTATTAATAGCACATTTGTTGTTATAGGCAGTGCTGCGTCTACTGGCGGTACACTTGATTTTAATTTTAATGGAAGTAATCCACTTAATATTACAAGTGTAACTTCAGGAACAAGATTCGGTCTAGGTAGTATTACAGGAACTAATTCTGGAGGCAGGTTAAAAATATCGTCACCAGATGGCATTAGTTCAACTTCTGGTAGTATAGGTAATGTTCAAGTTACAAATGCACCTCAATATAATTCTGTTTCTACTTTTCATTATGTAGGAAAGATAGATCAGGTTACAGGAACAGGTCTTCCAACAGCTAGTTCTGGAAAATTAGTAATTGTAGAACTTTTAGACAATACAAAAACATTATCACTAACCGCAAGCACTGGTATTTCGAATAATACAACACTTGATGCTTTAGGAGGTAAACTAGAAATTAAAAAAGGTATAGTGATTGGAACTACAACAACTGATTTTAGTGGAGGAGGCAGACTTGTAATGTCTGATGGTGAATACAGAATTAGTACTATAACAGCAACGCCATTAACAAACTATTTACCTCAATTAACCAACTATAGTAATTATTCTTTAACTGGTGGTATTGTACATCTAAATGGAGCTAATGCTTTACAAATTTTATCCGGCACACCAAATTATTTTAACCTTAGTTTTAGTGGTAGTAATATTTTAGGTACAGATTATAAAGGGTTAAGCAATGCTACTAGTGTTTCTAATAATATTTCGATTGAACAAACTGCTATAGTGGATGTAAAAGACAGGTCTTTAGGAGGAAATACTACTAATTTTAATATGCTAAATAATAGTAGATATATTACCGATGGCGGTGGCACTAAACCTGATGCCGGAGGAACTTATAGTTTAGGTACAAATACTACAATAGATTTTGCATGCACAACCGGCGCAGGTTCTATTAGGCTTGGGGCTCCTTTAATATCTTATGCTAAAGTAATCGTAAGTGGAACCAATGTTTCAAACACGTCAACTACTACAGGTATTAATTTTCAACCTAGCGGAACACTTTTAGTAAAAAATGCTGCTACTTTTAAACTATTAAATACCGCAGGTTTTAGTAATACAACAGGAAGTGTTGCAACTGCAATTAGCAATGTTGCACCATCTAATCCTACTATTACTTTGGAGCCAAATAGTACTATTGAATATGCTGGCGCTGCCCAAACAATTACAAACGCAGCACTTTTAAGCCCAATTACAGGTAACTATTATAACCTTACACTAAGTGGTACAGGTATAAAAACTGCACCCGCTACAAACCTTGTTTTATTGGGCGATTTGTATAGTGCAGGTACACATACTTTTGATGCTAATGCAAGCAGGGTTTTATTTTCTAATTCATCGGCACAAAAATATTATGCAGCTGTGGGCACGCCTGTAATAGATTTTTATAACTTAACGAATAATAACAGTTCTGCTACAGGTTTATCTGTAGATGCAAGTTTTGGAGTGCAAAATGAGTTTAATTTAATGTCTACATCAAAATTATTCTTAAATACAGGGGATGTTATTATGCGTTCATCCAATAATAGAACTTCCTACCTTGTAGATTTAGGAACTACATTACCCTCTACCAATATAACCTACGGTTCAGGCCGCTTTGAAATAGAACGTTACCTCTTCGGTAAAAGAGCTTGGCGTTTATTAGCTACCCCAATAGATCCTGTAGGTGCTCCAAGTATTTTAAATTCATGGCAAGAGGGTGGCTCAATGGTATCTACCGGTTATGGTACCCAAATATCAGGGCCCACAGGTGGTACAGGGTTGGATTTTACAACCGTACGTGGTTCGTTAAAGTGGTTTGAGGCGGCTATACAAACCTACAATGAAATAGAAAATACAAATGATGCAATAGCCAGAACGGAAGGTTATTATGTATTTGTAAGAGGCGACAGGGCACAGGGAGTATCGGCTACAGCAGGCTTTCCCACCAACCTTCGTATAAAAGGAAAAATACTTACAGGTACTCAAACCGCCGTACCAATACCTGGCAACTCTTTTATTAGTTGGGGTAATCCATATCCTTCTGCAATCGATTTTAGAAATGTGGCAAGAACATCCTCAGCAGATGCGTTTACAGTATGGAATCCTTTAAGTGCAGGGTCTTATAATTTAGGTGCTTTTGAAACGTATGTAAAAGATACGGACGGTCATTATAAAAGAGTGCCGTATGGTACTTTTGGTAATATAAGGGATACCATTATGAGTGGCGAAGCTATTTTTTTACAGAACAATACAGCCATTGCTGGTTCTGTAACTGCCGAAGAAAATGATAAAGTAGCAGGCAGTAGAAATGTAAGCCGTGATGATAATACTGTAGCTCGTGATGGAGTTACAATCCCTACCTTAGAAATTAACTTGCATACCAATGATGTGAATGGCAATAGCTTTTTGGCAGATGGTGTTCTATTAAATTTTAATAATAGTTTTAGTAATGCGTTGGATAATTTGGATGTACGAAAAATAAATAATACTGCGGACAACATTTTTATAAAAAGCAATACAAAAAATTTGGTGGTAGAAAGGCGCAGTAATTTAACTACCACCGATACCATTCAATTAAACCTTACAAATACTCGTATAGCCAACTATTATTTTGAAATAGATCCATCTATATTGTCAAATACAGGGCTGAATGCATTCTTAAAAGACAAGTTTTTGCAAACGGAAACTCCTGTAAGTTTCACAAGCGTAACCAATGTGCCTTTCGCCATTACTGCAGATGCTGCAAGTAAGGTAGCAGATAGATTTATGATTGTATTTAGACAAGGAACGGGTGGGCCGTTGCCAGTTACTTTTGTAAGCATACATGCTGCAAAAAATGCCAATAAAACCAATAGTATTAAATGGAATGTTAGCCATGAAATAAATATACAGCAATACGAAGTTGAAAGAAGCGATAGAGGTATAAACTTTGTAAGTATTGGCAATACAGCAGCACTAAACAATACTGGTGGTAGCTATGCATACCATTTTATAGATGCAGCACCCTTACATGCAGATAATTATTATAGAATTAAATCTACCTCATTTATTGGAGAAGTAAAATATAGTGCTATTGTAAAAGTATCAGCAGATGTTGCATTACCTTCTATATCTATTTATCCAAACCCGGTAGAAGATAAATTAATAAAAATACACTTTGCCGCTAATGCAGGTAAGTACGCTGTATCATTATTAAATGCAGCTGGTAAAAGGGTTTATACAAAAAATATGATTGTGGTTTCTGATAAT
>JAYSWO010000415.1:0-22852 GCA_043717975.1 Ferruginibacter sp.
AATATTAGTAACCTACCGCCTGAAACGTATATGGTTTATCTGATGGATGCTACAGGTAAAAAATTAGCTGGTGGAAAATTTGTAAAGATTAAATAGTTACTTTTGGGTTAGTACAAATAGCAGGGGACTTACTCATCTCGATGAGTTAGTCCCTTTTATTTTTAGTAGTGGTAATTATAAAATGAAAATAGTATAGACATTTTTCTGCTGAAATTTGCCTTATTTATGCTAAAAATTACACGCCTATGCCCAAAACGACACGCCAGTGAATTGGTAGTTCTTTTATTGAATACATATTACTACCATTGCAATAGATATATTAAAAAAAGTGCAGTTCTTTATTAATTTAATTTAGACTGCATTTTTATATTCTATTTTAGTAAATGATATAAGTAGTATTAAAATTGTTACTTAGCAGATGATTTTATTCAATGACTAAACTTGTAATTAACTAATAAATTTTAAGTTTGAGGGTGTACATTTAGGCTCCTGATTTTGGGAGCCTTCTTTTACTCAAGTAAAATTCAATGATATATTTTTCAAAAACAATATTACTCTTCTTTTTTATAAGCATCGCTACTCATTCTTTATCGCAAGACATAAATTATACTTTTCATAATTATACGCTAAAAGATGGCTTAGCAGGCAACAATGTGTATTGTGCTTCACAAGATAAGGAAGGCTTTATATGGTTTGGTACAGAAACTGGGCTTAGCAGATTTGACGGCTCACATTTTAAAAATTATACAGTGGCAGATGGCTTGCCCGATAATGAAATCATTAATATTTTTACAGATAGTAAGGGGAGAATTTGGTTGATACCATTTAAAAAGTCGTTGAGTTATATTTATAAAAAGAAAATATACAATAGCACAAACGATAGTATTTTAAAAAAAATTAAAATACTAGGCAGCTGTTATAATATTACAGAAGATAATGACCATCGAATAATAATACATGACTCCAAAGCCATACATATTGTAAATGTAAATGGAGAAATAAATACCATTAGTGTAGAATTATTTGGGAAAAATGCTCAGTTTGTTAATGTTTATAGAACAGTTACTGGTAATATTTATGTTTTAACAAAGAGAGATATTTTTAAATTAGAAAAGGATAATTTAGTAAAGGTATTTACGCTAAAAATGAGTATTATTATGCCATTTTTTCCAACACAGCAAGTTGTAACTGATTCTAGTGTATTTATTCAGAGTGCAATCGAAGGAAAGACTATCTCCTTTAAGATTGCCGAACTTTTTTTCAATTCTACTATAGTAAAACTCTACGAAAGCCCAAAACTTTCAGGAATGCTTGAAAAAATAGGGAATAAGTTTTACACAACATCAGTAATAGGGGTAGATTTTATTGATATTAATGATACTCAATTGAATGCTAGTATAAATATTAATAAGCCTGTAAATAGGCTATTTGTAGATGCAGAAAATAATACCTATTTATTAAGCAGAAATGCCGGTGTTTATGTAAAAAGTAATGTTGAAATATACCACAAGCGTTTTTCAAATAGCAATATTAATGATTTAGGGGTGGATTATATAAATAGTAATGATAAGACATTGTTTGTAGGTGCTGCCAATAATAATCCAATACTTTTAAATAAAAATAATTTAACTACTATTTCGTATTTATCAGGAATAGAAAATAGTGTGGCTAACAATTTTGGAAAAGGGTTATCACCCATATGTTATTTGAATAAAATTAGTAACAATGAAAATATAGTTGCAAATGTCGACGGAGTATACGTGACAGATAGGAATGCATGGAAAACTGCTCTCGCCATAGTTGCTATAAAGTATGTTCAAGAATTAGAAAGCAGTTATTTATTAGGCACAATTGATAAATTAATAATTGCAAACAAATTCGATATCAAAATTATTGATACACTATGGAATGAGCGAACTACAGCAGCAAATTTTATAGATAATAATTATTATATTGGTACCATTAATGGTCTATATAAACTTACAATAAATAAAATATCAACTTATTTGGGAGATAGTATTCCAATCTTTCAGCGCCGTATTTCTTCCATAAAAAAAGGCCCTGATGGCACTATATGGGTAGGTACATACGATGCAGGTATAGTGGCATATAAAAATGGAAAAGTACTCCAAGTACTCAATGATAGCAATGGACTCACCAGTAATATTTGTCGCAATCTTATTGTAAATGGTAAATATTTGTGGGCAGGTACGGATAAGGGGTTAAATAAAATTGATATAAGCAAACCTCCCTATAAAATTGCCATTAATTATACTACCATTGATGGCTTGGCAAGCAATATGATAAATGCTGTTTACGTAGATAGTAATATGGTATATGTGGGAACGCCCGAAGGATTAACTTTTTTTGATGAAACAAAAATTGTAAACGATTCTAAGTGCAATATGCGCTTATTGGGTATTACTGTATCAGGCAAAGAACAACAATGGGATAGTAGCAAAATAATTTTAAAACATGTAGACAATAATATTCGATTTGATTTTGTTGCACTTTCTTTTAAATCCGCTGGAGATATTATGTATAGTTATAGAATGGTAGGGCTAGACAATGAATGGAAAACTACTAGAGAAAACTATTTGGATTACCCTACTCTTCCATCAGGAAATTACATATTAGAAATACAAGCTACTAATAAGTTTGGCGTAAAAAGCGAACTGTTAAAAATTGATTTCGAAGTTGAAAAATTATTAATTGAAAAGCTCTGGTTTAAGTTGTTGTTATTGCTACTAACCCTTGGTACAATTTATTTTTATGTTACCAAAAGAGTAAATAAAATAAAGGAGAGGGCTAGAGAAAAACAAGTGATAGCCAGCAAATTAAATGAAATGGAGCAAATGGCTTTACGATCGCAGATGAACCCCCATTTCATTTTTAATTGCTTAAACTCTATACAAGATTATGTAATAAACAGCGATGTAAAAGGGGCTAATAAATTTATAACAGATTTCTCTCGTTTGGTAAGAAGTACACTCGATAATTCATCTAAAAGAACCATTTCTATTGATGATGAAATAAAATACCTTACTAATTATTTAACCATAGAACAATATCGTTTTGAAAATAAATTTACTTATAATATTTATATAGACGAGCGTATAAATCTCTATGATAACCACATACCGCCAATGCTATTACAACCTTACATAGAGAATGCTATACGGCATGGTATTAACAATAAAAAAGATGGTATCGGTTTAATACAGATTAATATTTTAAAGCAGGGTAATAGTTTAATTTGTGAGATTATTGATAATGGAGTGGGTAGAAAAGCTGCTGCAGCTTTTAAAGGAGTCAATATTATCGAATACCAGTCGAAAGGTATGGAGCTTACCGCAAAAAGAATACAATTATTAAATAAAAATATTGGAGAAGATATTGTAATAAAAATCGAAGATGTAGAACCACCTAACATGGGGACAATGGTTACGGTGTTTATTCCAATGATATAAAAAATAAAATTTATGCGAAGTATAATAATAGACGATGAACCAAAAAATGTAAGAGTTTTAAATAGATTATTAACAGATTATTGCCCTGAAGTAAAAATTATTGGTAGCGCTGGGGATGCAAATGCTGCACTTCAAATTATTGAAGAACTAAAACCCGATTTGGTTTTTTTAGATATTGAAATGCCAAATGGCAATGCCTTTGATTTGTTGGATAAGCTAATACCTATATCTTTTGATATTATTTTTATTACTGCTTTTGAAAATTATTCTTTAAAAGCATTTAAATATACGGCACTCGATTATTTATTAAAACCGGTAAGCATTGAGGAACTTCAAAACGCTGTGGCTAAAGCAAAGGATATTACACATTCTAAAAATATTAACCTACAAGTAAGGTCATTGTTGCAAAACCTAAATAATGCAAATGGCGGTTTACAAAAAGTAGCAGTACACACTGTTGATGGACTAGAATTTGTAAAAGCAGAAGATATTGTAAGGATAGAAGCGCAAGGGAGTTATTCTGTATTTCATTTAACCAATAAGGCGACCATATTGGCTTCAAAAAATATTAAAGATTACGAAGATATTTTAGTTGGGGATATTTTTTTTAGAATACACAATTCGCATATCGTAAATCTTAATGCTATAAAAAAATACCACAAGGGTAGAGGTGGATATATTGTAATGGACGATGGTACAAGTATAGAAGTAGCCACAAGAAGAAAGAACGATTTCTTATCTCGCTTTGAATAAGCATTTTGTTTATATATTTGGCTCATAAAAAAGTAAAACACATTGAGCGAAATAGTATTATATACAGATGGTGCCGCACGTGGTAATCCAGGGCCAGGCGGGTATGGTGTAGTGCTCATGTATGGCCATCACAAAAAAGAATTATCAAAAGGGTTTAAACATACGACCAATAATAGAATGGAATTGTGGGCTATTATTGCTGGATTGGAGGCCATTACAAAAAGAGAAATACCAATTACCATTTACAGCGATAGTCAGTATGTAGTGAATTCCATAAACAAAGGCTGGTTAAATACTTGGATGAAAACCAACTTTAAAGGCGGTAAGAAAAACCCAGACTTATGGAGAAAATACCATGCACTTGCCAAACATTTTACAATCAATATAGTGTGGGTAAAAGGCCATGCTGATAACCCGTACAACAATAGGTGCGATGCGTTAGCTACCGAAGCAGCAGATGGAAAAGACCTCGAACAAGATACTGAATATGAAAATGCGTAGTTAAATTTCTGCTATTTTACATTTACATTTTTAATTTTAGCATTAGCAACGTATATTTGCAACGGCAAGTCTTATACGACCAGCTCCTATTGAACTCCCCCAGGACCGGAAGGTAGCAAGGGTAGATGGTTGAGCGGTGCGATGTAAGTAACTTGCCATTTTTTATTTTAGCCAGAGGATAGATTTTTAGATATTAGACACAAGACTTGTCTAAAAATATTTAACCCTCTCTTATACTTTCTTTATTTTGAGATTTTTTATAAACGCTGATGATAGTTCTCTTGGGTCTAAAATCTATTATCTAAAATCCGTTTTCTTATATTTGCATTTTATAACATTGTTCGATTTTAGTTCTCTAATGTCTAATGTCTAGCATCTAACATCTCTTTCATGAAATTTTTTATAGACACCGCAAACCTTGCACAAATTAAAGAAGCAAACGATCTTGGCATTTTAGACGGTGTAACCACCAACCCATCGCTCATGGCCAAAGAAGGCATACAAGGCTCAGTAGCAGTAATGAAGCATTATGTAGACATTTGCGAAATGGTAGATGGCGATATAAGTGCAGAAGTGATTGCCACCGATTTTGATGGCATTGTAGCCGAGGGAAAAGTGTTGGCAGCATTGCACAAGAATATTATTGTAAAAGTACCGATGATAAAAGATGGTATAAAAGCAATAAAGTGGTTTACCGATAATGGGATAAAAACAAATTGTACATTGATATTCTCAGCTGGACAAGCAATACTAGCTGCAAAAGCAGGCGCTACCTACGTTTCACCGTTTATTGGCCGTATAGATGATATGGGAATGGATGGTATTGACTTGATACAACAAATTCGCCATATATATGATGTACAAGGCTTTCAATCAGAAATATTAGCAGCATCTATTCGCAATCCATTGCATATTATTAAATGTGCAGAAGCTGGTGCAGATGTGTGTACTTGCCCGCTAGATTCTATTTTAGGCTTGTTAAAACATCCATTAACTGAAATTGGCTTGGCAAAGTTTTTGGAAGATGCTAAGAAGTTTGCGTAGAGCCATTCAAAAATAAATAAAAGCGCAGTTGTCAAAATTGCGCTTTTGTATTATTTTTTTTTGTTTTATAAACGATAAATTGATTGGCAATATTCATTCCCCCAAAAGAAATCTTACTATTTAAGTTTCCAAATAATTCAAAAAGCCAACCTCTTTTCTTTTTTGAATTAAAGAATACTTTTATCGAAATGGGGATACCTAATGAATAATGATTTACTTTCTCATACTCTGTAGAATTGAATAGTTGAAAACCTGTATTACTAGGTATTAATTCACCTTGTTCTTGAAAAGTGATATATGATAATCCTAGATTTGCAATAAATATAAATTTATTTTTCAGGAATAATCTTCCATAACCAATTTCAGCTGTACTAAGAGAATTGGGTACTGAATTTCTACCTAAAATAATAAATTCAGTCATACCTCTTGAACCAATGCTAAAGAAGTTCCTTTCTTTGTTTACACTGATTTCTCCAAAGCCAGCTAAGCCAAAGCTATTGTTTTGCTTTGGATATCCACTTCCTATACCTGCACCCAGTGTTATTTTTAAATAAAGCCAATTAGCAATATTCGAAGTGTCTTGTGCAAAATTTTTATTACTAAAACTAATTAATATAAGAGATACTAATAAAAATTTATATACATTGCTTAATTGCTTTGTCATAATTGTTTAATGTTTAAATTTTCCAATTACAAAATTATACCAACGTTTATTAACGCTTCTTGACAAAAGTCAATAAGTTCATTTGTGAGAGTTAGTAAATTTTAAGCAAAAAAATTATTTCTTTTTCTTCTTCTTACTAGTTGTTTTTATCTCCGCCATCACCTCATTAGTAGATTTCAACGGAGGGTCTTCCATTTTTTTTATATACACATCAAACTCTTTAAAAATAGCAGGGTCACTTTTTAAAGTTGTTTTTATGGTTACCTTTTCTGCTGTAAAATTAGAAGGAATAATAATGGAATTGCCAGCAAACTTTGCCTGTGCACAGGTAAATAAAATTTTTGTACTATCCAAAGGCAAGTATCTACCATTGCTCAATTGTCCATCTATATTGATGTAATTGTGTGTTCCTTTTTTTAAACTATCTGTATAAAGATTTACAAATATCTTTTCAATCTTTTGCGCATGAAGTGCTAAAGATGAAACCATAAATAAGAATAGTAAAAATGTTTTCAATGTTGTATTATGTTTGTTTTCTCTGTTAACTGTGTCTTCTTAGTATCTATAAGGTTACATTATTTGCACATAAATATAAGACGAAATTATCTTTTATTTTTAGTTGCAATATTGTTAAAAAATAAAAAGTTTTGTTATTTCAACCTTTCGTCCCATATTTGCAGTACAAATGAAACAAATAACAAATAATAAAGCATGGTGGTGGTATAATCAAAATTTGATTGTGCTATAGCTGCTATTTATATATTTTTAATAAAAGCCCAAGCACATCGCTTGGGCTTTTTTAATGCAAATACATGAACAAAATAAATATAAAAACTACTTGTACCAAAATACCTGCCGATCTGTACACACCTGTGGGCATCTACTTGCGTATGAGGGATAAGTTTAGAGATACGATTTTGCTAGAAAGTACTGAGTCGCATGCAGGGGAGAATAGCCGCTCCATCATAGCCATAAATGCCATTGGTGGTATAGAAATTATGGATTTGCAAAAAGCTGAGTATAAATATCCAGCACAAAAAACGGAGATGCTAAGTGTTTCTACAAAAGATAATGTTAGCAACATTATAGGAAATTTCATGGATAGTTTTGACGCTGCTATTCCAACAGAAAAAATAGCAACGATTGCTCAAGGATTGTTTGGCTATACTACTTATGATGCAGTGCAATTTTTTGATTCAATAACATTAAATTCTTTAATAAAAAATACCGACGCTATACCATTAATGCGTTATAGATTGTATCAATACGTTATCATCATCGACCATTTTAAAGATGAAATTTTTCTTTGTGAAAATAATATAAATGGAATAGAAAGCAAGGTAGAAGATGTAGAAAATATATTGCGAAGCAAGGATGTACCTGTGTTTCCTTTTGCTACCAAAGGAAATGAAACACAAGACATGCCTGACGAAACCTACAGAGCCATGGTGCAAAAAGGTATTGAAGCTTGTAAGCGAGGAGATGTTTTTCAAATTGTATTGAGTAGAAGTTTTCAGCGAAAATATATTGGAGACGAATTTAATGTTTACAGGAGTTTGCGTAGCGTAAACCCTGGGCCGTATTTGTTTTATTTTGATTATGGTGATTATAAATTGATGGGTAGCAGTCCCGAAAGCCAAGTGGTTATAAAAGATGGAAAAGCCACTGTGCATCCCATTGCTGGTACGTTTAGACGCACAGGAAACGATGAAGCAGATAAACAACTAGCCATAGACTTGGAAAACGATGCAAAAGAAAATGCAGAGCATATTATGTTGGTAGATTTGGCAAGGAACGATTTGAGCAGGGTTTGCAACAATGTAAACGTAACAAAATTTAAAAACATCAATTTTTATAGTCACGTAATACACATGGTGAGCGAAGTGCAAGGTAATATTGGTGAAGAAAAAAATCCATTTGAAATAATGGCTTCTGTTTTTCCTGCGGGTACGCTTAGTGGCGCACCAAAGTACAAAGCCATGCAATTGATAAATAGTATTGAGCAAAACGAACGTAGTTTTTATGGTGGTGCAATAGGGTATATTGGCTTTGATAAAAGTTGCAACCATGCCATTATGATTCGTACATTTTTGTGCAGAAACAATACCCTTACGTATCGGGCAGGCGCAGGCGTAGTAGCAGCAAGTGTTCCGCAAAGTGAGTTGGAAGAAGTGGGGCATAAGTTGGGGGCGTTGGAGCGGGCGATTGTATTGGCGGAAGGGATAGCCCCCTAAATCCCCCGAAGGGGGACTTTTGGACTCTGAGACTTTGAAGAAATTTTAAAATATTGAAGAGTGGCTCCTCTCCTTTGGAGAGGCGGGGGTGAGGTTCTTAGTTTTGTACAAAAATTCTTTTTGTCCAAGCGAAAACAACAGCTATGGTCATCATCGTTGTGTCACTCACTTGTACGGTATACCATTGTTGAACATTAATTATGCACTAGATAAAGCGGCACTTTTAAAACTTAGTGTCTTTGGGGCTTAAACTTAATAGTTAAATAAAAAATTGAAATGAAAATATTAGTATTCGACAATTACGATTCATTCACCTACAACCTCGTTCATTTGGTAGAAAAAATTACTGATGTAAAACCAGATGTATTTCGCAATGACAAAATAGCTTTAGAAGAGGTAGCACAGTACGATAAAATAATTTTATCTCCCGGCCCGAGCATACCCGAAGAAGCAGGATTATTGTTGCCATTAATAAAAATGTATGCTGCCACCAAACCCATACTGGGAGTATGTTTGGGGCATCAGGCCATTGGTGAAGCATTTGGTGCGGCATTGATAAATTTAGATACTGTTTTTCATGGAGTAGCTACAAAAATTATACAAACAGAAAAACGTTCACTGTTGTTTAATGGTTTCGAAAACGAATTTGAAGCAGGCCGATACCACAGTTGGATTATAGATGCAGCAACAGTTCCCGTTGGGTTTGATGTAACAGCAGTAGACGAAAACAATTACATCATGGCCATGCAACACAAAACATACAATTTGCAATCGGTACAATTTCATCCAGAAAGTGTGCTTACGCCAGATGGAGAAAAGATGATGAGGAATTGGCTGATGGAATAGTTGAATGTTGTTGAATATTGTTTAAGTGTTGAAATGTCTCTGCGAAAACTGAATTAACTCTTTTCTCAGCGATAAATAAAAAATTGAAATTAATCTGTGTAAATCAGAAAAATCTGTGAGCAAACATGAAAAAAATACTTAACCTTCTTTTTGAATACAAAAGCTTAAACGCCGAGCAAGCAAAAGAAGTAATGATGAATATTGGCAAAGGCATTTATACCGATGCAGAAGCAGCGGCATTTACAACCGTGTACCTTATGCGAACCATTACCATTGCAGAGTTACAGGGTTTTAAGAGTGCATTAATGGAAATGGCTTTGCCTATTGCTTTTGATGAAGAGGTGATAGATATTGTAGGTACAGGCGGCGATGGAAAAAACACGTTCAATATTTCAACTATTGCCAGCTTTATTGTAGCAGGTACGGGCAATAAAGTGGCCAAGCATGGCAATTATGCATCTACTTCGGTTACTGGCTCAAGTGATGTGTTGCAGCAATTGGGTTATACTTTTAAAAACGATAATGCTGCTTTAAAAAAAGAATTGGATGAAGCCAATATTACTTTTTTGCATGCACCAATGTTTCACCCTGCATTAAAAGCCGTGAGCCATGTAAGAAAACAATTGGGCGTAAGAACATTGTTTAATATGATGGGTCCATTGGTAAACCCCGCCAATCCTGCGTTTCGTATGCTTGGTGTGTACAATGCAGAAATGGGAAGAATGTATAATTATCTATTACAAAATGATGCCGCAAAATTTTCTATCGTAAACAGTTTAGATGGTTATGACGAAATAAGTTTAACCACAGATACAAAAGTAATAACATCTGCAGGTGAAAAAATATATACGGCTTATTATCTTGGTAAGCGCACTGTTTCACCAGAAGACATTGCAGGCGGCAACTCACCAGAAGAGGCTGCAAAAATCTTTACAAACATTTTAAAAGGCGAAGGTACATGGGCACAAAACGCAGTAGTGCTTGCTAATGCTGCTATGGCGCTGCATACAACAGAAAAATATACAGACTATGATACTTGTATGCAAATGGCAGTGGAGAGTTTGGAGAGTGGAAAAGCCTATGAATCATTAAAGAATATAGTTGCATAGGTTGCAGTAAAAAGTCGTCAGCCTGAGCTTGTCGAGGGCGTTACCATCTATAAAAGAAGTTTACAAACGAATCAACCGCCTAGGACATCCGCCTTTGGCGGAGACATCATAAAATTAGAAGCATTATATGAACATATTAGAAACCATAATAAAACATAAAAAATTAGAAGTAACCGAAAGAGAAAAAATCGTTTCGCAAGCTTTATTAATGCAAACAAAACATTTCAATAGAAAATGTTTTTCATTAATTGAAAGTTTAACCAAAACAAATACTACGGGCATTATTGCCGAGTTTAAAAGAAAATCGCCCAGCAAAGGTTTTATAAACGAACATGCAGATGTGGTAGAGGTTACTAGAGGATACACGCAAGCAGGAGCGGCATGTTTATCGGTGTTAACAGACATTAATTTTTTTGGAGGAAGCACGGCAGATTTGGTAGCTGCTAGGATAAATAATATTCCTATTTTAAGAAAAGATTTTATAATTGACCAGTATCAAATTACTGAAGCAAAAGCCATGGGGGCTGATGTTGTTTTATTGATTGCAGCATGTCTTACCCCCGCAGAAGTACAATCATTAGCAAAATATGCCGTGTCAATAGGGCTAGAAGTGTTGTTAGAATTACATGATGAAACAGAACTTGCACATATCTGTGACGAAACAATTTTAGTAGGTATAAACAACCGAAACCTAAAAGATTTTAAAGTTGATATTGATGCATCATTACGAATGGCAACATTAATAACGAATGACAAAATTAAAATAGCAGAAAGTGGTATCAGTGCCGTTTCTATGATACATACTTTTAAAAATGCAGGGTTTAAAGGTTTTTTAATTGGAGAAATGTTTATGAAAGAAGCCAATCCTGCCTTGGCTTTTAATAACTTTGTACAAAATGTATAACTATGATGAATATTAAAGTTTGTGGAATTACTTCTAAAAAGCAATTACAACAACTCGAAGGTCTAAACATTGCCTACGCAGGATTTATTTTCGTAGAAGATTCGCCTCGTTTTGCTGGCGAAAAAATGGCAGAAGAAGATTTAACGGGTATGGACTTAGACATTAAAAAAGTGGGTGTTTTTGTGGATAGTGAATACGAGGATGTGATGGAAATGGTTGAGAAATTTGAATTGGATATGGTACAATTGCATGGCAACGAAAGCCCAGCATTGTGTGCAGAATTGTCGGAAGATACAGAAGTAATAAAAGTATTTAGTATTGGCGATGAAACAGGCTCCATAGATGAATTGATAGCTCCATATGATGATGTGTGTGATTATTATTTATTTGATACTGCTAGTAAAGATGCTAAAGGTGGAACGGGCAAAAAATTTGATTGGAAAAAATTAACAGAAGCTAAAATAGAAAAACCATTTTTCTTGAGCGGGGGAATAGGGCCAGAAGATGTGGCGATGGTGAAAAAATTTAAACACCCCGATTTTTTTGGGATAGATGTAAATAGCAAATTTGAAAAAGAACCTGGTGTGAAGGATATGGGATTGGTATTGGGATTTATTAAGGATTTGAAGTAATATAGATTTTAAAAAGAATGATAATAGAACCTTATTCAGAAAAGTATAAAGAAGATATAGCTGCCCTAATTTTAAACATACAAAATAATGAGTTTAATGTACCAGTTACATTAAATGACCAGCAAGATTTATTGGATATAGAAAATTTTTATTGTAAAAATAATGGAGGGTTTTGGTTGGCTATTGAAAATGAAAAGTTAATAGGCACAATTGCCCTAATTGATATTGGAGGTGGACAAGCTGCTCTGCGAAAAATGTTTGTACATGCAGGTTATAGAGGTAAAGAAAAAGCTATAGGACAATCACTTCTTAATTATTTGATAGAGTGGTGTAATCAAAAATGTATTACGGAAATTTATTTAGGTACGGTAGAACAATTGTATGCTGCAAAAAGATTTTATATAAAAAACGGATTTGAGAAAATAGAGAAAAATAGATTGCCTAAAAATTTTCCATTGATGCAAGTGGATACAGAATTTTTTAAACTACAAATTTTGAGTGATAAAGTAAAGAAATTTGTAGGTGAAAATTTAGTGTTTTTATTTGATACGAATGTTTACAGAAGATTAGTTGAGTTCAGTTTTGTTAATAAGGAAGAAGCAAATATTAAAACGACTCTTTTATTTCGAGACTTGGTAAGCAGTGAAGTTGAAAAAAAATGTAACGCAATAAGAAGTTTAACTGTGGCAAGAGAACTTATTTCACATCTAACTAATGAAGATAGGGAATATGAAACTTGTAAATTGGCTCTTAGACTTCAAGAAATGCATACACAAAATAAACGAGATAGATTAAATGCTATTAGTTTTGATATGCTACTTTCTTTTTTCTTTTACCGAGATAGTTTGCAATTCAATTCACTAAGTAATGAGAGGGAAATGGATGAACTTTTTATTCAAAAAATTAATACAATAGTTTATTCTCAAGATAAAATCGATGAAATAGATATTGAAAGAATTAACAAAAAATCGAAGATTTTGAAATCTGAAATTAAAAATTTAATTAAAGATTGTTTGGATGATAAAAAATCTATAAGAAATGACTACGTAGATATTATTACTGAATATCTGAGAAATAAAGCTGAAACTAATAATGATGCATTTGAATCTATAAAAGATAAAAAAATAGCAGAGTTTAAAACCGTTTTTGGAAATGCACTCGAGCATTTTAGATATTTATTTGATGCTTTAGCAAAGGATGATGATTTTTTAGACAAGATGAAAGAAAGTAAATGGAATTTCCTGAATGATTTTATTATAGTTTTTGAGTGGTGTTTTATAAAATATTATAATGAAGGCAAAGGAGTAGAGCATATATTGGTCACTGAAGAGAAAAGTAAAAATTTTGCTTCTGCTCAAGGAGTAAGTATGCATGAAAGGAATGATGACGTTTGGAATATTTGGGAATATTTTGAGTTTTTAGGTTACCGGATAAATAAAAGTGTCCCAGGAACAATAGAAGTTTCTGACCATGGTTTTATAGTTGAAGGTGTATCTAAAATTAAGTATAGTTTAGATAATCCAATATGGGCTTCAATATAATACTAATAAAAATTTATACAATACTAGCTGAAAGAGTAAATCAAAAATCCAGAAAATTATATTATAAAAAATAATAAATTGAAAAAAAACAAACAACAAATATTTTCCCAACCCGATGAACATGGTTACTACGGTGAGTTTGGCGGTGCATTTATTCCAGAAATGTTACATGCTAATGTGGAGCAACTGCGGAAAAATTATTTAAAAATATCGGCTACCAAAAAGTTTAAACAAGAATTTGATTTACTCTTAAAAGATTTTGCAGGCAGACCCACGCCACTGTATTTAGCAGAAAATTTAAGCAAGCAATACAACTGCAATATTTATCTAAAGCGGGAAGACTTGTGCCATACAGGCGCACATAAAGTAAATAACACCATTGGGCAAGTATTGGTAGCTTTGGCATTGGGCAAAAAAAGAATCATTGCCGAAACAGGCGCAGGGCAACATGGAGTAGCTACCGCAACGGTTTGTGCGCTCAAGGGCCTAGAGTGTATTGTGTACATGGGCGAAAAAGATATTGAACGCCAAGCACCCAATGTAGCACGAATGCAAATGCTGGGAGCAAAAGTAATACCTGCCACAAGCGGTAGCAAAACACTAAAAGACGCCACCAACGAAGCTATTAGAGATTGGATAAATAACCCAACCGATACACATTATATTATTGGAAGCGTTGTAGGTCCGCATCCATATCCAGATATGGTAGCACGTTTTCAAAGTGTGATAAGCAAAGAAATAAAACAGCAACTTAAAAAGCAAACAGGCAACAAATTGCCTACGCACGTAATTGCTTGTGTTGGTGGAGGAAGCAATGCAGCAGGAGCATTTTATCATTTTTTAGAAGATAAAAAAGTAAAAATAATAGCAGTTGAAGCAGCAGGTTGTGGTGTAAATAGTGGCATGAGTGCTGCCACAACTGCGTTGGGTACTATGGGTATTTTGCATGGTAGCAAAAGCTTGCTTATGCAAACAGCAGATGGCCAAGTAGTAGAACCACACAGCATTTCAGCAGGGTTAGATTACCCAGGTATTGGACCAATGCATGCAAATTTATATGCAAGCAAGCGTGCTAGTTTTGTAAGTGTTACAGATGAAGATGCGCTCAAAGCGGCTTTTCATTTATCAAAAACGGAAGGCATAATTCCGGCTTTGGAAACAGCACATGCATTTGCAGTATTGGGAAATATGAAGTTTAAGAAAAACGATGTAGTGGTAATAAATTTAAGTGGGAGAGGAGATAAGGATTTGAGTACGTATATGCAATATTTATAAAATTAAAACAAATGATTAAGATGAAATTCTTTTCAAATTTTCTTTTTGCATTGTTTATTTGCCCTGTATCTTCTTTTGGGCAATTAAAAGTTGAAGATGTAAAAGTGGATAACTCAATTACAGGCTTCAAGTTTGCAAAAGATTTTGATGGACTTTATGTTTTTTTACCAAATGGTGAGAAAGATTTGAAAGGCAATATGAGCATCTCAACTTTTGCTTTTCTTGTAAAACAGAATATAGATTATGCAAATTCAATTGCCTACTTAGATTTTCAAATGAATAATGAAAAGAAAAATGGTTTTGTAATATCGAATGTTGTAAGAAAAGATACAATTATTGGTGGACTTAAGGCATATGAAATGATTTTTACTGAAAAGAAAAATGGTAAAGTGCCACAATTAATGTTTTCCTATTTTGCATTTATTATAAAAGATAATGATGTTGTTTTCTTTCTTAGTGGAGATAATAATAAAGGGAAATTTATTCCAAAATTTAAGAATACGTTCTATAAGTTAAAATTTTAAGGGACTGATTTTTGAAGAAACATAAATAGATGAACAATAAACTAACTGAACTTTTTCAAAGCAAAACCAAAAACCTTCTCAACGTATTTTGCACTGCAGGTTTTCCTAAAAAGGAAAGCACAGCTGAGGTATTGCTATCACTACAAAAAAGTGGAGTTGATATGATAGAGGTAGGCATGCCCTACAGCGATCCCATTGCCGATGGACCAGTAATACAAGATAGCAATATGATTGCTATTGCAAATGGGATGACTATAGAGTTGCTCTTTAAACAATTAAAAGCTCTAAAAAAAGACATACATATTCCACTTATTTTAATGGGCTATTTAAACCCAGTAATGCAATATGGTATAGAAAAGTTTTGTACAGATGCAGCAGCATCAGGTGTAGCAGGGCTCATCTTACCCGATATGCCCATGTTTGAGTATGAGCATATCTACAAAAAATACTTTACCCAAAATGAGCTTTCTCTCATCTTTTTAATAACGCCACAAACATCTGGGGAAAGAATAAAAATGGCGGATAGTCTTAGTTCAGGCTTTTTATATGCTGTTTCTTCTAATTCTGTAACGGGCAGTACTTTGAGCAATGATGGTCAAAATGAATATTTTAAGAAATTAGCATCTATGAATTTGAAAAATCCTTTAATGATTGGATTTGGAATAAATAGCAAAGAAACTTTTGATAATGCTTGCAAATATGCCGCTGGGGCTATTGTGGGTAGCGCATATATAAAAGCAATATCCAAAGAAAAAAATATAGAACTAGCTACCAATAAGTTTGTAAAAACGATTAGATAAAATTTTGTGTATTTATTTTGACTGAATAAGCTAAATTGCAATATCTAAACCGATAAAATGAAACGTTTTCTCTTTTTTATGTTACTTGTACCTGTATTTGCAAATGCGCAGGTAAAAAAAGCAAAGTCTAAAGCTCCTGCAAAAACAGTTGTTAAAAAAACTTCCGTTGGTAAAACATCAACCGTTACCAAAGTTGCTGATGGGTTTCTTATTAATGCAAATGTGGCTGGCATTGCTGATGGAACCACTATTAAAATGTTGAATGGTAGCTCGGGTGCAGAAGAACAAACTACTACTGTGCAAAAAGGTAAATTTTCATTTACAGGAAAAACAACAAACCCCGATTTTAAAATTTTGGGCGTAAATGGTCAACCACCTTTCATTACACTTTTTTTAGACAATAGTACCGTAACCATAAATGCAAAAGCAGGTGGTTTTGAAACGGCAGAAGTTACAGGCTCTCCATCGCACAACGACTTTGCAGCTTTTAATACTGCTACTGCTAAATACCAAGATTTATTTAATGGTAAAGGAAGATATGAAGTTGATTTTATGAATGAAGCAGCTACAGTAGTTGAAAAATTTGTAAGCACGCATTTAGCTTCATATATTTCTCCGTTGGCTATTTATAGGCACAATCAAATTACTGGTGATTTTGCAAAGCAAGAGCAAATGTATAATACACTAACTGATCCTATAAAAGTATCGCAAATTGGTAATTATATAGCACAACAAATTGCACAAAATAATGCTGCAGGTTATGGTAAACCTTTGGCCGATTTTTCTCAGGCAGATACCAGTGGAAAAGAAATTACATTGGCGTCATTTAAAGGTAAATATGTATTGGTAGATTTTTGGGCAAGCTGGTGTGGCCCATGCAGAGCGGAAAACCCAAATGTGGTGAGAACATTTGAAACATTCAAAAATAAAAATTTCACAGTTTTAGGCATTTCATTAGATAGGGATAAACAAAAATGGATAGAAGCCATTGCGGCTGATGGCCTTGCTTGGACACAATTGAGCGATCTTAAATTTTGGAGCAATGCTGTGGCACAGCAATTCGGTATTCAAAGTATTCCTCAAAACTTTTTATTAGATCCACAAGGAAACTTAATTGGTAAAAATTTAAGAGGCGCTGCATTGGAGTATAAGTTAATGCAGGTGATTAGATAGTTGAAAGTTGAAGGTTGAAAGTTCAAAGTTCATTTCTTAATTCTTTAATTGTCGCTTATACATTTGTACTGCATTTTCTAAACCCAAATAAAGTGCATCGCATACCAAGGCGTGCCCAATAGATACTTCTAATAGATTTGGTATATTTTGAGCAAAGTATTGAAGGTTTTGCAAATCTAAATCATGCCCTGCATTGATACCAAGCCCAAGTTCGTTTGCTCGTAAAGCCGCTGAAATAAAGGGTTCTATTGCCAACTGCTTATTGCCTTCTGCGAACTGCCTAGCGTAGCTTTCTGTATACAATTCTATTCTGTCTGTACCAGTTTCTTTTGCGCCTTCTATCATTTTTACATTAGCATCCACAAAAATTGAAACACGTATACCCTCCTTTTTAAAAATAGCAATTATTTCTTTTAGATATTGCTGATGCGTTAAAGTATCCCAACCGTGATTGCTTGTTAATTGGCCTATGGCATCTGGCACAAGTGTTACCTGTGTGGGTTTATTTGCTAATACCAATTTTACGAAATTGTCTTCCGTAGGGTTGCCTTCTATATTAAATTCTGTGGTAAGTACTTTTTTTAAATCATATACATCTTTGTAGGTAATATGCCTTTCATCGGGTCGTGGGTGTACGGTAATGCCATATGCACCGTAGCGTTCAATATCTAAGGCCGCTTTTATTACATCAGGATTATTGCCGCCACGTGCATTGCGAAGGGTGGCTATTTTATTAATATTTACAGAGAGGTTTGTCATGTCACAAAAATACAATAATTAAATACTTAATAACAGCTTTAAACTTCTTCATACATGTAAAGTCAATAGCGTTGTAGTCAGTTTCTGATGTATTGTGGATTTTAAATAGAATAACATGAATGTAGTAAAGAATATCCTCGCAGCTTTTTTTCTTATGTTTGCTTTTATAATAATCTATATTTCTTCACAAGAAAAAAATCGGGATGGTTTTATGTAAGAAATAAATTTCATCTGAATTTTTGCTGTATAAAAGGTAAAACTGCATTTGGTTGTAGCCATATTACAGCCTCATCTTTTTTAAACCAAGTCATTTGTCGCTTTGCATAATGCCTTGTGTTTTGCTTTATCAATTCTACCGCTTTCTCAAGCGAAATAGTATTGTCAAAGTAGTCAAATAATTCTCTGTAGCCCACTGTTTGTAATGCATTCAACGTTTTTTGTGAATATAGTTCTTTGGCTTCTTTTTCTAAACCTTGCGCCATCATTTTATCTACCCTTGTATTTATTCTGCTGTATAAAATGTCCCTTGGTATATCAATGCCAATTTTTATGATATTAAAATCTCTTTCTTTTTTTATTTTTTGTTGATGTGTAACGATTGATTTACCTGTATTTCTTACAACCTCTAATGCACGCATCATCCGTTGTGGGTTTTGTATTTCTCCCTTTTCAAAATACGAGGGGTCTTCTTCTTTTATTTTTTCTTGTAACCAAGTTATACCATGCGTCCTATAATTTTCTATGATGTCAGTTTTTATTTTGGGGTCTGTTGGCGCAATGTCATCTAAACCTTCACAAAAAGCTTTTATGTACAAGCCTGTACCACCCACCATTACAGCTATATCATTTGTTTTAAATATCTCCTTTATGGCTGCCAAAGCATATTGCTCAAAATCTGCTGCAGAAACATTTTCGGTAATACTATGTGAGTTTATAAAATAATGGTGAACGGCTGTAAGCTGCTCTAGCGAAGGTTTTGCCACAGCAATGCCCAATTCTTTAAAACATTGGCGGCTGTCGGCTGAAATGATTTGTGTATTAAATTGTTTGGCAATATCTATGGCAATATTTGTTTTGCCACTAGCCGTAGGGCCGCAAATGATGATGCAGGTTTTTTGTTTCATAATACAGGTTTGTAAAGAACCTTCATTATTAAAAATATTTTTCTAGCCCCCTAAATCCCCCGAAAGGGGACTTTTGAAGCTTGTAACTTTTTAGAGTTTGTTATTTTACGAGAGTTTAGACATTTGCATATTTGCACATTTGCAAATTGTCACATTTCTTATATCTCCTCCTCCCCAAAATCTTCAGCCACTTCATCCTCGCCTTCTACCACATCTCCATCTTCCCCTTCTTCACCAAAACCATCTTCCATAGCTGTAGCTTTAAGGTCATATTTCTCTTCCATTTCTGCAAGGCGCTTATCTACTATACCTTTGGTACCATATTGCGATGGAGCAATACCTTCCGTACGTACACAGCATGGGTAAGATAATTTTGCATTTTCTTCTTTATCTACATTTATCAGTTCAATGGCAAAAAACCAATGCTTTACAAAATCGTATTCGTAAATAAATTTCTGGTTGGGGTCTTTTATTTCAGTTGCAATAACTGTATCAGCCATTAGTAAAGGCTCGGCTTTGTATTCTTTATCGTATTTCTCAACAGATATTTCTCTGCCTTTTTGCCAAATATCATTGCTTCTGTAAAAAGTAGCGGCATGTATTTTATCAAATTCATATGCTATTAATATGGCTTCGTGTAGTTGAAAAAAGCTATTAGAATGCTTTATTGCCACATCTCTATAAATGCTGTCATCTTCTTGAAAGTAAACCCTAAATTTTAAAATTGCCATGTAGCGAAATTAGTAGTTTTGATTGTTATTTACTGGTTTAAGAAAGATTAGATTTTAACTTGTATTCACAAAGATAATGATGTAATGGATTTCTTTATCAACAGGCACATTTATAATTGTCGCATTTAAATTCACCGCAGAGAAATGAGTTGAAAGAGTTTACGCAGAGCTTCTCTGCGTAAACTCTGCGTTCTTACCTTCTCTGCGGTAAATATCACTACATTTTAATAAAAACACTGTTGCAATAATTTTATATGCACCCTTCTCAATTAGTACCAATCAATTTTTTACCCATTTCTAGCATATATGCATAAGCAGAATCGTAATCACTTTGTATTTCGCCATCTAAAATAGCATTTCTTATAGCATCTTTTATAATGCCTACTTGTTTAGACGGTTGTAAATTAAAAGTTTCCATAATAATCTCTCCAGTTATTGGCGGCTGCCAATTGCGCAAGTTATCTGTAACTTCTACTTCTATACAACGCTTTCGCACCATCTCAAAGTTTTCTAAAAAGCGTTTTACTTTTTGTTTGTTTTTAGAAGTAATATCGGCATTGCACAATTTCATTAGGCTATCAATATCTTCTCCAGCATCAAATAATAATCTGCGAATGGCTGAGTCTGTAATGTTTTCTTTAGTGAGACTTATTGGCCTCAAATGCATTTCTACCATCTTTTGTACAAAACGCATTTTTTCGTTTTGTGGTAGCTTAAGTTGTGTAAATATTTTTGGCACCATACGTGCGCCTACAGCTTCGTGCCCATGAAATGTCCATCCATGGCCTTCTTCAAATTTTTTTGTGTTGGGTTTTGCTATGTCGTGCAACACTGCTGCCCAGCGAAGCCATAAATCGTCCGTTGTTTCACAAATGTTATCTACCACTTGTAGCGTATGGTAAAAATTATCTTTATGGCCATAGCCATCTACAAACTCTGCTCCAGCAAGAGCTACCATTTGTGGAAAAATAATCTCCAGTAAACCTGTTTTGTACAACAAATCAAAACCAATAGAAGGTTTTTTGCACATCAAAATTTTATTCAGTTCTTCTGCTATTCTTTCTATGGTTATTATTTTTATGCGGCTTGCATTATCAGCAATGGCTTGTAAGGTTTTTTCTTCTAATGTAAATTGCAATTGCGCTGCAAATCGTATTCCACGCATCATACGCAGCGGATCGTCTATAAATGTTTGTGTAGGAGCAAGCGGCGTTTTCAGTATTTTTCGCTCAATATCTCCCAATCCATCAAAAGGATCAACCAAACTTCCAAAATCATTTTCGTTTAAAGAAATACCCATGGCATTGATGGTAAAATCTCTGCGGAGTTGATCATCTTCCAAGGTTCCAATTTCTACAATGGGGTTGCGACTTTCTTCTCTGTAGCTTTCTTTGCGGGCGCCCACAAACTCTATTTCCTCATCATCAAATTTTATGTTTGCTGTGCCGTATGTTTTAAAAATATTTACGGCAATATTACTACCAAATTGTTTGGCTGCTTCTTCTGCCAGTGCAATACCATCCCCTACACAAACCACATCTATATCTTTGGTTTCTCTGCCCAATATTTTATCTCTTACAAAACCACCAATTACATAACTCTCCACCCCAATGATTTTAGCAGCGGTAGATATTTTTTTTAAAATGGTGCGTTCTTGTGGTGTAAGGCTGATTTGCATTTGGGGGCAAAAATACGGTAAAGACTTTCTAAATATGATAGCGCTTTTTAAAGCTTCTGGTTTATTAAAAAGTAATGTTGTAATTTTTATTGTCAGCGGCAGTTGTTAAGTAATCCTTAATAACTGAATTTTTATCTAACTCTTTCTCTGTTATTATGTTAGATATGTGCATGCTGATGTTTGGTACTGAGGTGTCAAAAAGTTCTGCTAACTGGTTTTGACTCATCTACACGTTGCCATCTTTTGCCATCAAGGCCACAGCAGTTTTACCGTCCTTGGTATTGTAAATGATGATGTCTTGTTGTTCCATTGTTTGTTTTATCGTTTCACAATATAAATATTTCTATGTTGTAAATTTTAAAGCTGGTAAATAATATTTGTTGGTCTATATTTCAATCTAGTGCATAATAAAAGATGATAAAAGATAAAATGATGAAGAGATGAAGAGCTGCGGTGGACCTGCCTATGCCGGCATGCAGGCTGAGCGAAGTATTTATATGTATGCGTGTCGCCGCAGGCGCATACGCATACATATTAAATACGGAACAGCGAAGGAGACCGAACAAATTTTAAAAAATGCTACATGCTGAAAGCCCCCAAATATTTTTTAGCCGAGAACCTGCCTGCCGGCAAAGGCAGGGTCGGAAAGGCGTTTTCAAAAAAAGGCGGTAAGTTATTTTGCTCCTCCTTCGGCGGACAGGTTTGCAAAATGAGCCAAGCACCCAACTTTTAAAAAACTCGCAACCTGCCTTTGCCGGCAGGCAGGCCCGTAACTCACAAACCCGTTAACCCTGAACTTTGAACCATTTCTCGGCACCAATATTGTCCTTATACACTTCCACAAAAATTAACGACCTTTACCGACAATTTTTGACATATTGACTAACTAAACGATTTTAATGAATACGAAGATTTATTTGCAGGGGCAAGATGAGGATATGGAGTTTATGCCGATTATTCCCCTAAATGAAGAGGAAGACGCAAACGCAGATGCAGAGGTGATTCCAAGCGAATTGCCGATTTTACCATTGAGAAATACGGTTCTTTTTCCAGGTGTGGTAATACCCATTACTGTGGGTAGAGACAAGAG
>JAYSWO010000416.1:0-3388 GCA_043717975.1 Ferruginibacter sp.
GTATGTGCAATTTTATGGGTACGGTAGTATCTAAAGTACAATTTATACAACTTTTACAAATAGAAAAAGATCTTGGTACATTGGCAGCAATGGAGCATCTTCAAATTATAAAAGATGGATTTAGATACAGCGATGCCTTCGTAATAACAAAGAAAGGCGATAATGATATAGAAGCCTCAGCCATGCATTGGGAGTTTATACCCCCATGGATAAAAAATACTAATGAATTAGCCATGGCTAGAAAGCAAGGCATACCATGGTTAAATGCCACTAGCGAAAAATTATTGGATAGTAAAATGTTTAAACACGCAGCATTAATAAGACGATGCTTGGTATTGGCCACACATTTTTTTGAGTGGCGGCATTATAAGCCAGATGGAGCAAAAAAAGACAAGGCTTACCCATATGTAATACGTACCACAAATGATTATTTTTATATGGCAGGTATTTGGCAGCCGTGGACAGATAAAGAAACAGGAGAAATAATAAATACGTTTGCCATAGTAACTACCAAGGCAAACGATTTTATGGAGAAAATACACAATACCAAAAAGCGAATGCCAAGCATACTTACCCAAGCACTAGCCTATGAGTGGATAATGAATGATATAAGTGAAGAGCGAATAAAAGAAATAGCTGCTTACCAATGGCCATCTGAATATATGGATGCGCACAGCATAGCAAAAGATTTTAAAATAGCAGAAGAACCTACAGCAGCATTTGTGTATGAAGAACTGCCAGTACTAGATGTTGATAATTAAATGGAATGGGTTATACAAATATCGTACGGTAAAAAAGACTATGCACTAAAAGATGTTGTAGAATACCACAGCAATAAAATAATGCTTATTAGGGTGCATGGTGCTACAGGCACATTGTTATTAGAAAACAATTACCCTTTAATGCCTTTGGCAAAGAAAAGAAACATACAATGGAAAATGAAAGAAGGTTGTATGAATAAAGGAACAGCCAAAACCATCAAATTGCTATTAGAGATCATTAAACACTTAGAGTATTATATAAAAAAAGAATTTCCGAAAATGGTGTAGGTTTTGGGATAGACACAATCTTACCAATCATAACAAATTAGTTACTGCCAAATTTTGTATTTGACGGACTATATTTGATTGCATTCGTGAGACAAAAACGCAGTCAGTTGAAAAAAATATTTTACTATTTATTTCTCTACTAATTGAAAATAAATTAAAAACCCTACTGCAAAAAATTGAAGTATGTATTACATTAATTTTTTTCGCTTTTCTTTTCGCAAGTATTGATACCAAGCAAACTATATAAAGGGCAATTGCCTGTAAACGCTGTAACCAATGGCACGAACGCTACCAACCCCCACCAACTTTTATAGTAATAGCCTGCAAAAGCAATTATAATACTCAATATCATTCTAAAAATTCGATCTGTTTTTCCCATATTTGTTTTCATGTGTTTATTTTTATTGTTTTTAGCCACATGTTATTCGCCAATTAACATTTCGGTTGGTATTGACGTCTTATTATGGCTCATTTCATAATTCTATTTTTTTTATTTGTTACTCACTAGCTGTTTTATTTACAACAACCTGTTGTTTTAATATATCTTGATTTACCATATTTTTTACAATCATTTTTCCATATTCATGTCCAAGGCTTTCTGCATCATTAGGGTTAAAAGATTGTGTTTGCACGGAGTAAATTAATTTTTGGGTTGTCATATCATAAAAATTACTTTCCCAATAATATTTTGTGCTGGTTACATAATACCCTGGCTCATAAATACGGTTGTAAATATCATACCTATAACTCCATACTCTATTGCTATATGATGGAGGAATATATTTTCTTTCTCGTTCTTTTTTCAGCAAAACAATGGTTACGATCGCATCAAAGCCACTACCTTTTAATTTTTCAATCCCTTCACTTTCGTCTATTTTATCAAAAACTTTTGGCCCATATTCTTGTAAAGATGATACCGCGTTGTATCCTAAATTTTGTAAATCACCCACAAAATGATTTTCCATTTTCTCCTCTATATTTCTATCTGCATTTCTAATAATACCTAGTACTAGTATTTTCTGATAGTTTTTTGGTGGTGCTTCTTGGGCTTTCCACGAGTGGGTTATTTTTGATGTATGACATGCGGATAGGAAAATCATAAAGACTAATAAAATAGTGGCTATTTTTTTCATTTTTTTTAATGTTGAATATTACTGCAAAGTAGATTATGACTGGATGATGAAAAATGATATTACTCACAGTATCTACAAATTCTTGTCAATCTTTATTTCATATCCTCAAACTTTCCATACACATCTTCAAAAAACAAAACCCTACCTATTTCATCTATACCTACAGGGTTGTACCACACAAGCACAGGCATGTGTACATCTGCATGTACGGTTATGGGTGCTTGGTTTTTTAAACAACCTTTTTGGCTTAAGGTATCTATGGCTATCATATTATTCTTTACAACAAGGTGACCAAGCTCCATGGGTTTCTCCATGCGCATACAGCCATGGCTAAAATATGTTTTGTTTAATGTGAAAAGATTCTTGCCTGGTGTATCGTGTAAATAAACGCCATCAGGACTGTAGAAATTTAATTTCAATAAGCCCAAAGCATTATCGCAGCCTGTACTTTGGCGAATAGTGTAAGGGAAATATCTTGTACTCAATGCTCGCCAATTTATGGCATAGGGATCCATAACTTTTCCAGCACCATTGAGCACTTGGTAGTTTCCTTTGTCAATATACGAAGCGCTTTGTTTTATATGAGGTAATAATTCTTTTGTAGCAATGCTGTAAGGCACATGCCAATAAGGGTATAAAATAACTTCGTTTACAGTGCTTAAAAGTGTAGGAGTAGGGGTTGTTTTTTTGCCAACTATCACACGCATTTCCAATTCAATATTATCATCTCTATATACTTTTAAATAGGCTGCAGGTATATTTACCACAATGGTAGATCTGTGTTGAGAAAAACAACTCAGCCATCTGTAATAATTTAAACCAAGTTTTAATTGTGCCAATCTTTTTGACAGTGGTACATTCAATTCTTCTAAAACCGTTTTTCGGAGTACACCGTCTGTTAGCAATACAAATTGCTTTTGGGCTTCTTTTACTTTGCTAATAAGTGAAGTGTCTTGCAAAAAAATATTTACTTCGTTTGCAATGCCGAGTTGATACAACTTTGTAACAAGTGGCTCATTAGTATGTATCATTTTGTTTGATAAAACAGTAACTTCTTTAAAATTTGTATTTGCCATTACAGCTGTAAGCCATTTTATTTTTGTTTCTAAGGCTCCAATTTCTTTAAGCGGAGGGTCTACATCTTTTTGTAGTAACGCTAATTTTTTCTTAGACACATATTCCGCTATTAGGGTTGGAATATCGTAG
>JAYSWO010000417.1:0-3388 GCA_043717975.1 Ferruginibacter sp.
ATAGAATTGTTAAACGGACAAGCTGATACTTACTGGACAAATGCATGGAATCTTTACGTATCTACTCCTACAAATACAACTAATACCAATCTTGTAAAAACAAGATTAAGGGTGCTTTTTACTTCAATAATGCAATTAGCAGAGTTTCAATTAATGTAGTTTATTAAAAATATATTTTATGAACCGTAGAAAATTTTTAGGTAATACAGCACTTCTTTCTGTTCCGGTAATGTTAACAGGTATGCCCGTTTTTGCAGGCGAAGGAGTATTGCATCCTTTTTTGCAAGAGTTGTCATCTTCAGCTGCCAATTGTGGTAAAGTGCTTGTTGTAATACAAATGAATGGTGGAAATGATGGTTTGAATATGGTTATACCTATTGATAAATATGCACAACTAAGTGTTGCAAGACCTGCCGTTTTACTTCCACAAGCTTCTGTGTTAGCTCTAACAGGATCAACTGCTACAGGCTTGCACCCTGCAATGACAGGTATTAGAGATTTATATAACGATGGTAAAGTAACTATTGTACAAGGGGTAACTTATCCCAATCCAAATTTTAGCCATTTTTTTGCGCAAAATATTTGGTTTTCAGGTACCATGGATCCTGATTCTACAACAGGATGGATTGGCAGACAATTAGAAACTACCCATCCTGCCTACCCAACTGGTTATCCAAATGCAGTTAATCCAGATCCAATGGCTATACAAATAGGAGGCTCATTGCCGCTATCTATTTTGGGATCTGATGTAAATTTTGGATATAATTCGCCCAATCCTAATTCGCTTGCAAGTGTGGCTACGGCTGTGCCAGAGCCAGCACCTATAAGTGACTATGGAACGGAGATTACTTTTTTAAGGCAGATGCGCACGCAAAGCAATGCTTATGCAGGTCGTATCACAACTGCTTATAATGCGCAGACTACACAATCTACTTTGTATCCAAATACATCAAGCCCAAACCCAAGTAATAATTTAGCCAATCAATTAAAAATTGTAGCACGCCTCATAGGTGGTGGGCTTACCACACCTGTATATATCGTAAACCAAACAGATGCGGGTTATGATACTCATGAAAACCAAGTGGTGTCTTCAAACCATACTACTGGCAATCATGCCAACAATTTATCTAAACTTTCTGTAGCCATAAAAGCCTTTCAAGATGATATTACATTGATGGGTAAAGCTAATAAAGTTACCGGTATGACGTTTAGTGAATTTGGGCGTAGGGTAATTAGTAATAATAGTGATGGAACAGATCATGGATCTGGCGCACCTGTAATATTCTTTGGTGCAGGCGTAAACCCTGGTATCATTGGTACATCTCCTGTACTGCCAGCAACAATAAATGGTAATACACAAATACCCATGCAGTACGATTTTAGGCAATTGTATTCAACGGTAATGCAAAAATGGATGTGCATGACAGCCACAGAATCACAAACAATATTGAATGGAAATTTCAATACGATCAATATTTTTAATGCCACCGTTGTGCCTCTTACTGGTATGGAGTTATTTGCAAGATGGCAAAATGAGCATGCCCTATTAGATTTTGAAGTGTTGGAAAATGATTCTTACGATCGTTTTATTATTGAAAGATCAGTGAATGGTATTTATTTTTCTTTAGTGGATACAGTTGTAAATACAAATAATACCAGCAAACAAAAATATTCTTATAAAGACAATCGTATAAATGCAAGTGTAGTTTATTATCGTATAAAAGGTATTTCTAAACAAGGAGAGGTTTCTTATTCTAAAATAGCTACACTTAAAAACGGTACCAAACAAGATGTAAGAATATTTCCAAACCCTGTTACCAATAATACAATCAGTGTAGAGTTTTTTGAAAACGTAAATGAAGATGTTCAGATCACCATTTTTGGAGCCATCGGAGAAAAATTATATTTTAATCAGATAAACCCAAGAGGCAATAAAGTAATTACATTTAAAGTGCCCAATCATTTTGATGTACATGCATTGTACATTTTAAATATTGTTTATGGAAGTACGGTGGTAAATGAGAAGATATTGTTTGAATAGAATTTATCTTTTTTGTTTATTGCTGTAATCAATCGTTATCTCATTTTCATAGTGAGCATAGTTTATTATTTCTTGGCAGGCTTGTGTAAATTTGTTGGAAGTGTCAGGGCAATCCCCAAATCGAAAATAATTATATTTCTTACCACTATTAGCTTCTAATATATAGCTATCACCATCTGTAGATGCATTTGGACAATCTGCCTCTAATGACATTTTCCAATATCCTGAATTATTTATTTTTTCTATTAATGCTTTATATGTATGATAAGGTAAAGTAATAATTCTAGTTTCATACTTAAATGTTTTAGACAAAGGGAGAGCAGTTTTTTCAAATAAGTATTTATAGCAGGTTGGAATACCTAATTTTTTACAGCTATCAATTTGTCTTTTTTGAACTACAGTGTAACTTTGCTTTCGTCGGTCTTCTTGATCTTTATCATTATAAAGCATATACATGTATAAAAGATAGGAAAGGTTTTGCTCACTTTCAGAAAGTTTATTTGTTTCCCAATTAAACATTTTATTTTGTAATCCTTTTTTTGCTATAATTTTATTATCTTTTAAAGTAATGTAGTATATAGCTTTGCACCAATTGTCTATTTTTAATCTAAAGATTTCTTTTTCACTTTGTTTTAAACTAATATTGGGTTCATGAAAAAGCTTCAAAATATTTGATTCATTTAATATACTATTTAAAGAATCTCTAGTATTCATCGAATCTCTTATTGGAAAATACGGAAACGACTTATCCTTAATCGTATCGGTGTTTATAAATGCATAACCTCCATCAGGATAAATGATGGGGTCAGCTTTACAACCAAATATCACACATAAAAATAGTATGCTTATAAATTTCATTTAATGAATATACAGTTTATTTTTTCGCATAAAAAAACGCCACGAAATTTTTATCTCGTGGCGTTTCTATTTTATGAAAAGTTCTTTTTAAAATATTAGTACTTTACCATCTGCTAATTTTTTACCAGTAGCATCTATTAATTCTACAAAGTATGTTCCTTTACCTTTAGCAGTCATATTTACTTTCATATTGCTAAAAGGTACATTGTTATTGTAATTTTGTGTAAATACCCTTGCACCTTTGCTATCATAAATATTCAATGTGCGAGCCGTTAAGTTAGCGCCGCCATTGTTATAACTTACATTAAATATGCCTCTATTGGGGTTAGCACTAATAAATAATTTTGCAGAAACTGCCGATGCTACAAATGCATTTACAGATGTAGCTGTACAGCCACTTGCAGCCGTTACTTTTACTTTATAATTACCCGCTTCATCAGCACTCACAATAATTCTATCTGCATTGGTAGATAAATTTGTAGTGTTATT
>JAYSWO010000418.1:0-8499 GCA_043717975.1 Ferruginibacter sp.
CACTGTAACAAAATGCAGTAAACGCACAAGCAATAGCCGTAATAACAAATAGTACCACCACACCTGGGCCACCATTAAAAACGGCCCCGCCCAAACTACTAAAACTACCTGCACCCAATATAGCAGCTATGCCAAAAAAAGTAAGATCTTTTACATTGAGCACACGTTTTAATCCGCCACCCCCATGGCTATCATCGCCACCTTCAGCCATTATGCTCGATATATTTTTTCTTCTGAATAAAGAATTACTCATGTTAGTTTGTTTATTTAGATTTACAAAATAATTAATAATATTGACATAGGAAATAAAATTTGTAAATGAGGGTAATTGAATGGTATAGCGAAAAGACCGAGGAAAATTATTTTAACGAATTTAGTACATCCATAAAACTTGGAAGAACTTATCATTTCTCTGAAAATGATAAAAAAGGTTACGTTATTTACAGTGCAGATTTTACAGAAAAAGGGCAAATCGTTGCAATTGGAAAATTTGGAACTACGGAGATATTTATAAAAGATGAATCTACCTTTTTTTCAAAAAAATTAAACTTATATTTAAATAAAAATGAGGAGGGCAATTTTGAAAAAATTATTAACACCAATAGTCGAATATATAGGAATTATTCTGTTAGGGCAAAAGAGAAATCGATATTTACGTACAAACGCAAAAATGATTTAACAATTGAATATTATGAAATATATACAGATATTTTAGCAATGCTAAAAGCTAATATTATTAATGATAAATGGTATAAAAATGTTTTTTTAAACGATATTAAAGGCATATTAGAAGTCAATGATAATAGTCTTAAAGATGATTTTATAATTTGCGCCTTCTTTAGTTTAGCTGAATATCTTATCAACTCTAGAAAAGATTAATATGTTTTTACGATACTATTTATTTTTTTGAATTCACAAAAAAATAAAACTTAATCTATTGCACAATAAAAGATGAAAAATGGTATGTCGATGAAGTGAGTGACACAACGATGATGACTGTAGCTGAAAAAGGGTGGTCAAAAGCCTTTGGCTTTTTACCACAAAAAAAACCTCACCCCCGCCTCTCCGAAGGAGAGGAGCCAGTTCCTAATACTTTATAGTTTATGAAAATAGCAGAAGTTGGGGCTTCAAAAATCTTGTGTCTAATGTCTATTATCTAAAATCTTGCTTTCTATTTTTCCCTCATCATCAAATCAGCCGCCAGTTGTCTTAGCAAAATTTTTCTTTCGCTAAGCACAGCTACTTCATCTAAATGCTGTAGGGCAATGTTGTAGTATTTTTCTTTGAGTTCGGTAGCCCATTCGTCGGCTTTGCAATCTCTAAAAATTTGTAACACTTTTTCTACTTTATCTGCAGGATTATTTTTTATGAGTTCATCTAGCTTTGCGTTAGCTTCGGGTGTACAATACTCCCGTGCATGTATCATCAGAAATGTTTTTTTATTGGCTATTATATCACCACCTTGTTGCTTACCAGTTTTTGTAGCGTCGCCAAAGGCATCTAAATAATCATCTTGTACTTGAAAAGCTATGCCAAGGTTTTTGCCAAACTCATACAAATGATCTTGGTTGCCCAAGCCTGCACCACCCAACACAGCCCCCATTTGCAAGCTAGAAGCTACGAGTACAGAGGTTTTCAGCGTTATCATGTTTAAGTACTCATCAAAACTCACATGGTCTTTTGTTTCAAAATCCATATCGAGTTGTTGGCCCTCGCATACTTCTTTGGCTGTTTTATTAAAAATATCAATACTGCGATGCAAATAAGGTGCACTTATTCTACCTAGGTTTTCATATGCCGTTACAAACATTACATCGCCCGCCAACAAAGCTGTGTTCTCTCCATATTTTTGATGTACCGTTTCCATACCACGGCGCAATGGAGCTTTGTCCATTATATCGTCGTGTATCAAACTAAAATTGTGAAACAGTTCAATAGATGCTGCTGCATGATACGCATCATCGCCAACGGGTGCAAACATTTCATTGGCCAAATACACACAAATAGGTCTAATACGTTTTCCTTTAATACTCAAAATGTATTGTGCAGGGTCGTATAGTGTGGGCGTGTGTGTAGGAAAATGACGTACGTTAAACCGCTCTTCAAATTGTTGGGAAAAATGTTGGAATGAATGCATTGAAATGTATAACTATTTTTTTGAACTTACATATACGTTGTTAAGCTGAGAAAGGTTTACTCATTTATTATTTTTCAGCCTCCAACTTCGGCGGGCAGTTTCGCTAAAAGTTTTTTTGCCGAGAAGTCGAAAATCGTTTTATAATGTTTTAGTTGCATTCTATTTTTAGGAAATAAGTCGGGGTTAAAAATGCTACGCATTTTATAAAATACAAGTACAAAAAAAAGAAATTTAGTGGTTTAGACAATCTTCAATTTCTTCCATTTTTCTCCTCTAACCCCTCACCTCTTAGTTCACCCTCCTTTTCTCTTTTGACCTCTTAACTAAACCTCTTTTTCTCCTTTTCTCTTTTGACCTCTTAGCTAAACCTCTTTTTCTCCTTTTCCTAGTAGCTAAACCTCCCTTTCCCCTTTTCTCTTTTGACCGCTTAGCTAAACCTCATTTACTCCTTTTTTCTTTTGACCTCTTAGCTAAACCTCTTTTCCTCCTTTTCTCTTTTTCCTCTTAGCCAAAAACTCCTCACTTCTTCTTCACTGTCTTCTTCACGTCCGCTTTCTTAGCCGATGTCTTTGTACCCTTACTTGCCGCTTGCTTAGCCTTCCCCTCCACCTCAGTTACCCATTGGTAATCTAGCTGACGTTTATCTAAATTAGCTGCTACTATTTTTATCATCACATGGTCGCCCATTCTAAACGTTTTACCTGTACGCATACCTACAAGAGAATAGTTGGCTTCGTCTTGTCTAAAATCATCGTAGTCGCTCAGGTCTTTTACACTCACCAGGCCTTCGCATTTATGCTCCACGGTTTCTACCCAAAAACCAAATTGAGATACACCACTAATAATACCTTCAAATTCATCGCCCAAAAACTGCTGCATGTATTCTACCTGCTTGTATTTATTACTTGCACGTTCCGCCTCCATGGCACCACGCTCCCTATCGCTACAATGTTTATTTTTTTCTTCCATCGCTTTATCAATAAGTAAATTCTTATCAATAATGCTCTGCATTACCCTGTGTACCATCACATCTGGATATCTACGTATGGGAGATGTAAAATGACAATAGTTTTCAAAACCTAGTCCATAATGCCCAACATTTTCTGAAGTGTATTTTGCCTTGGCCATCGTACGTATGCCCAATTGCTCTAGTACATGCTGCTCAGGTTTTCCTTTTACATCTGCCAATAATTTATTAAACGATGCCGCCACATCTTTCGGATTTTTTGCATCAAAAGTATAACCACATTTTCTTGCAAAAGCAATGAAAGGAGCTAGTTTTTCAGGGTCAGGATCATCGTGTGTGCGATACGAAAAAGGTATTGGCTCCTTATTCATTTTTATTTTAGATACATACTCTGCCACCGTACGATTGGCCAGCAACATAAATTCTTCTACCAATTTGTTAGCATCCTTACTTTCTTTTATCATTATGCCAATCGGCTTGCCCTTATCATCTAATTTAAATCGTACTTCTTGCGATGAAAAATTGATGGCACCATTATCAAAACGCTCTTTTCTAAACTTTTTGGCTAAATCGTCTAACAATAAAATTGGCTTAAAATGAAGCCCATCTTTGGTTTCGATGGTTTGTTGTACTTCTTCGTACGTAAATCGGTGGTTGCTATGTATTACGGTTCTACCAATCCATTTGTGTTTTACTTCTGCTCGGTTGCTTATCTGAAAAATTACCGAAAAACAATATTTATCTTCATTAGGCCTAAGCGAACACAATTCGTTTGATATTTTTTCGGGCAACATGGGGTTTACTCTATCAGGTAGATAAACACTCGTAGCACGCTCATAAGCCGATTTATCTAATATACTTCCGGGAGTAACAAAATGGCTCACATCGGCAATGTGTACACCAATTTCATAGTTACCATTATCCAAATTCCTTATCGATATCGCATCATCAAAATCTTTGGCATCAGCAGGATCAATGGTAAACGTCAATATATCTCTACAATCTTTTCGTTTTTTTAGTTCTTCTCTTGTAATGTTAGGACTCAATGCCGCAGCGGCTTTCAGCACATCTGCGTCAAAGGTTAATGGAAAACCAGCGTGCACCAATATTTCTTTCATGGCCATATCGCCTTCATTTTCCGCTGTCATTACGGTTATGATTTCGCCTTCAGGTTTTTTATCGCTCTTATCCCATTGCAAAAATTTTGCTACTACCCTATCACCATCTTTAGCGCCATTTAACTTTTTAAAATCTATATGAAAATCGGGCATAGGGTTATTACCACCCGCTATAAAAAAAGCCATCGTACCCTTTACCTGCACATTACCAATAAATTCTGTTTGCTTACGTTCCACAACGCTGCTTATTTTGCCCTCGGTGCGTTTATTTTTATCGTGTGGGTTCATTACTTGCACCTTCACCATATCCCCATGAAAAGCCTTGCCAAAATCGTTTGGTTTTACGATAATATCCTTATCCCGCCCCTCCACAATTACGAAACCCATACCACTTCGGCTAATTTCTAGCCTACCTTTTACTACTTCGCTTTGTGTAGCTTTTTTCTTACCATCCGTACTATTGTGTTTACTCATAAAACTTTTTCTATTGTATTAATTATACGCAATGTACAAAATAAATTTTTGAGGGCAGTTTTGGGGCAGTAATCGATATACAATAATGGGCATTTGCTGTGGCTGTCCGTAGTAGTCCTCGTCAGTCGTCCCTCCCTCCTGTGGGCTACTACTTCCCATCCACCTGCACTTGGGCAGTAGTTCTTTGTTCAACAATAATGCTTGCTGTATTTGTTATTGGGAACTAAGCCTATTGGTGGTTTGTGGAAACAAAGTTTCTTTTTTTTTCAGAATTGGTAGACATGCATTGCTTAGTTCTACAGATTGTAGAGGAGATTGTAGGGGGAGGTGAAAGGGGACTTGCACCAAGGCAGATACGTTACGGTGCTGCAACAAAAAAAATATTTTAAAATATTACACAACGTCCCCTGCGAGCTATGTTACTGGAAAAAATTCAAACACATCAATATCAAATATAAATTATTAATAATATTTATTTATCTTTATCCTGAGCATTATTTTCTTGTAACTATTCATCCTCATTACTCGAAACATAAAGCCTTACCCCATCCATTATCCACAAACATATTTTCTTTAACCTAAAATACACTAAGATGCAAACAGAAAATGTAGCTGATATAGATAGTTTAAATAGCAAAACTTTACCCAAGGATACGAGAAAAAAGAAAACTTCCAACTATAATCTGTTAGCCACAGGTGTATCAGGTGCAGTTGTAGGCACTGCAATAATTGTAATGGCATATTTAGTAGGAGAAGAACGGTCTGTTTACCCAACAACGTACATCATATGCATTTGCGGATACATACTAGGGTGGATAGTAGCATTGATATCTACTCCTATGAATAAAACAGATGAAGATAAGCTCGGGCGATTTACAAAAATGGCCGGAACATTTTTAACCGGCTACCTATTAAGCAAATTTGATAAAATATTAGAAAAAATTCTAGATCCAGCACAAGTATTTTCATCCATAGCTGGTGTAAGAATTCTTCTATTTATTTGTTGTTTTGGTCTTACTTTTATTTTGGTATTTTATTATAGAGAATATAAGTGGAGAATATCTTTAGAAAATTAGTAGTTACTATTTTACCTGTTGAAACCTCCAATATGGTTTATATGGTGGATATGGTTTTTGCTTACATCCTAATATGATATCTAGCTGAAATGCGAATCTTAAAAACTGCTGAAATAAAAGAAGTATCTTATTTTACCGATTATAATTTACTAGCAATAAATGTAGCCATTGTACTAAGCAGCATTAACCCATCTACTAAAAAATAATAAAAACGATACCCTTGTTTTTTAAGTGATAGGAAATATACCCTCCAAAAAATAAACCCTACCATTATAAATGCAACTGCTTGTAACATATTTGCAAAATAAAAACAAAACAGCATGGCAAAAACAAGGTGAATAGAAAAAACAATTACCAAAATAACATTCAATTTTTTCATACTTACATCCGTTGCTAAACTATGCAGTCCATTTATTTTATCAATAGAAATATCTCTCCTATCGAAAATGATGCATAATAAAAGCATAAAGAAAAAACTGGTAGCAAACAACAGCCATACAGATATTGAGGCAGCCATAAAAGTATGATGCGCATCTAATACTGGTAAAAATGTAGTTATATATGACCAAGTAAGTGAAAGTAATAATGTTTTAAAAAACCCTGCTTGTTGCAATTTTTTAGTAAATAAAAATGGCCAAAGTGGCATTGAATACAACAATGTAAAAAAAACACCCACTAATATAAAAGGAAGTATCGATAGAAGATTATATGTAAAATAAAAGGTACCGATTGCAGAACCAACAAAAACTGTAAAAAAGGTATATTGATTTTTAATAAATAGTAAATCTAATTTTCTATTAGAAAAATAAAGTTTACTTAACAACCAATAAAAATTATAACTGCAAACGGTAGAAAAGAAAATAAAACCATATATGTGCTTATTATGTGGCACATCTAATAACACATTTGTTTGAAAACACAAACCCATAGCACAACATGCTACAAAAATAGAATGTGATAAAATAAAATGTAGGAGACGCATTAAGGAGTTATATAAACAAGTGGATCATCCGTTTTAATAACATTGCTCTTATTTTTTGCAAAATCTTTTACATAAACTTCAAAATAAACACTGTCTCTTCTTGGTCCTGATCCTGTTGCGGGCAAAAGTGATCTTACTGCAATATCAACATCGGCTTTAAAATTATTTTTAGGAACACTTGCAAGTGATTCAGGAAATTTAAAAGAATCAATTCTAAAAGGAGGATTGCTAATATTTTTTACAAAAACATAAGATGTGTCTGCTCCGTCTTTAAAACCCAAATCGCCTTCCGCATCGGAAATGGATATTGTTAAAATTGGACTAGTGGTTGGATCTAGATTTTTAATAAAAGCAGAAGTAATAGATTCAAACTTTATTTCTGGTGCCGTGTTGCTATTGTTTTTTTTGCAAGAAAAAATAAGTACAGAAGTTAGAATTGCCAAAATTAAATAACGCATAATTAATATTTATACTCAAATTTAATGATAGAAAACGTAAAAACGATTTAAAATTTTAGCTTTGCAGCCATATTAACAAAAATAGTACTAAATCGATAGATGAGTTTACCTGAAGAAATCATACTAAGGAATGAAATTTTGAACTGCACTGCGGCTAATTTTGATGAGATAGCTTTGAAAGTATTTAATTTTCAATACGTATACAACGATATGTACAGAAGCTATTGCAAGCTACTTCGCATAAACCCAAGCCAAATTACTTCTTTACAAAAAATACCTTATTTACCGATACAATTTTTTAAAAGCCATATTATAAAAACAACCTCTTTTACAGAAGAAATTATTTTTGAAAGCAGTGGTACTACAGGCTCTATAAATAGTAAGCATTTTGTAAAAGAAAAAAGCTTGTACGAAGAAAGTTATCTAAAAACATTTAGGCAATTTTATGGGCAAGAGAATAATTATTGCATGATTGGTTTGCTTCCTTCTTATTTAGAAAGGCAAGGCTCATCACTTGTATATATGGTAGATGATTTAATAAAAAAATCGACTCACCAATCGAGTGGGTTTTATTTATACGATTACGAAAAATTAAAAAATGTTTTATTAGAAAATGAAGCAGCCAAAGGGTCCACCATTTTAATTGGTGTAACGTATGCATTAATAGATTTTGCTGAAAAAAATAACATGCAATTGCAGCATACCATTGTAATGGAAACTGGAGGTATGAAAGGTAGAAGAGAAGAACTTACCCGAAAGGAAGTACATACAATTCTTTCCTCAAAACTTGGGTTAAACCATATCCATTCAGAGTATGGAATGACGGAATTATTATCACAAGCATATTCAAAAGAAAATGGCATTTTTAATTGCCCGCCTTACATGCATATATTGCTGCGAAGTGAAGAGGATCCGTTTGATATTTGTGCAACTGTTTCTACAAATAAAACCTCTCAAACTGGGGTTATAAATATAATTGACTTAGCAAATTTGTACAGTTGTTCGTTTATTGCAACAGACGATGTTGGAAAGATTTATGCAGATAAAAGTTTCGAAATACTGGGTAGATTAGAAAATAGCGATGTACGAGGTTGTGGCTTGATGATTTTTTAATTACTCGAAAGCCTTATCTGTATTATGTTTTAGCGTTTTCAGAAAACTAATTTTAAAAAAAAGAAAAAAAGTTTGCCTAAATACCTTTTTGCCCTTATTTTTGCATCCCAATCGAAAGAAAGGAATGGAAGAATTGGTAGCTCAGTTGGTAGAGCAATACACTTTTAATGTATG
>JAYSWO010000419.1:0-8492 GCA_043717975.1 Ferruginibacter sp.
TCGCCTACGACACCCTTGCAATTGGCTAACGATAAGCACTACAACTCTCGTTCGGGACTTACACCCTAGAGCTAATGGACATGCCTGACACACATAAAATAGGCTACCCAAATGGGTAGCCTATTTTATTTATTGTAAGAAAGATAATTATTGAACTTTTACCACTTTGGTACTAGCCAATTTTTTACCAGACGCATCCATTAAGTAAACCATATAAGTACCCAATTGTACTCTGCTCATATCAACAGACATTCTACCTGATGTACCTGTTAATGTATAAGGTATTGACATTACTCTTACACCTTTTCCATCGTAAATATTTAGCATTGTACCTGTAGAACCTACATTAGGGAAATTAAATCTTACCAACATTATATTAGAAACCGGATTTGGATAAACAAATAATTGTCCCGCAGCAATATTGTCCGCAGCTCTATCTTTAGAGATGTCAATTACATTTGATTCACTTAGACAACCAGTAACTGGATCTGTAGTTGATACTTTGTATAAACCACCTGCATCTACAGGTAAAAGGATAGATGTAGAAGCCAATGTGTTTGGAATAGTTGCACCATTTTTTGTCCAATTAAATACACCTACAAAATTTGAAGGGCTAATTGTAGTGAACAAACCTTGGTTTACTGCTGCATTCAGTGAAGATGTAGCAGGAGCAGCTAAAACAATCGTTGGTTTAAGGCTTAAAGTAAGTTTACCGGCTGCACTAGTATCAGCAGAGATACCAGTACCACATGGCACAGAAAAATAAACCCTGTAAAAAGTGCCGCTTTGGAATGATGATGCGGCAGTAATAGGATAGGTTACATTTGCAGTAGCAGTAGCAGTACCATTAGCTCCAGGAATATTTGTAAACGAACCCGCAGCACCAGTTGCAGATATTTGCCATTGGAAAGTAATTGTATTGCCTGGAGAAGATGCAGTTGAAGTAAATGTATAATTATCACCAATACATCCACTCTTAGCACTTGGCTGCAGTGTAATAGCTACTGGATTTGTAACAGTTAGCAATGCAGCGGAGGAAATCGTTGCAACACCTGCACCGCATGTACTCAATATACTTACTCTATACAAATTACCATTCATTGTTAATGTAGATGCACCTGTTGTGTAGCTTGCATTTGTAGCACCTGTAATATCAGTAAATACGGTAGGTGTAGCCGCTAGAGCCACTTGCCATTGGTAAGTAAGTCCTGTACCGGTAGCAGCCACACTAAATGTAGCTGTTTGTGGAATACAAGCAGATTGTGGAGCAGGTTGTGTGCCTATTACAGCTACCGTATTTACTGTAAGCAATACAGCATTTGAATTTACAACTGCAGCACAAATAGCTGTTGTAGCTACCAAACGATAGAATGTACCATTCATAGCTGGCACAGCAGGTACAGTAGTGTAAGTGATTGTGTTAGCTCCTGTACCGCCTATTACGTTTGTCCATGGGCCAGTAGCCGTTGGCGCTGATTGCCATTGATATGTAACGCCTGTACCTGAACCTGCAGCAGTAAATGTTGCCGCAACTCCATTACATAATGTTATTGCTGATGGCTGTGTAGTAATTGCCGCAGCTGTATTAACGGTAAGCATAATTGGAGTAGATGTAACTGCATTACAAGAACCAGTTACTATAACTTGGAAGAACATTCCATTCATAGCAGCTGTAGTAGCTGCTGTAGTATAAGAAGCACTGTTTGTACCCACATTTGTCCAAGGGCCAGTAGCCGAAGTTGCAGATTGCCATTGATAATTAACACCTGTTCCTACAGCCGCTACTGTATAGGTAGCCGTTGCACCCGCACATACTGTTTGTGCTGTGGGTTGTGTATTTATAGCTGTGGTTACACTTACTCCTAATGTTACAACATTAGATGTAACAACTGCAGGGCAAATTGTTGTTGTTACCACTAGTTGATAGAATGTAGGTGTAGTTATTGTTAAAGGAGCTGTTGTATAAGATGAACTATTTGTTCCTACGTTTGTCCATGGTCCAGCAGCTGTTGTGCCACTTTGCCATTGGTAACTTAGTCCTGTACCAGTAGCAGCAGTTGTAAATGTAGCAGTACCACCCGTACAAGCCGTTTGGTTTGTTGGTTGTGTTGTTATAGCTGCAGCAGTATTTACGGTAAGCACTGCATTAGTTGAAGTCGTACTTCCACACTGTGTAGAAACTATACAACGGTAAACATTTCCATTCATAGCTGCAGAAGTTGCTCCCGTAGTATAAGATGGATTGGTTGCACCGAAAATATTTGTAAATACAGCCGGTGTAGCTGCAAGCGCAACCTGCCATTGGTAGGTAACTGGTGCAGCTGCAGTAGCCACGGTAAAGGTTGCCGTAGATGGCGCACAAACTGCTACAGATGCTGATTGTGTAGTTAATACCGGACCTGCACCTGCTGGTATTATAAAAGTAATTGTTGTTGTTTTATTAGAAGCGCCGGTAGCAGTACCTGTAATTGTAATATTATAAGTACCAGCTGAAAGCGTATTGGCATTGTTTAGAGTTGCAATAGAACTACTACCTGGTGTTACTGGATTGGTTCCAAAAGTAACTGTTGTACCAGCAGGTACACCTGCAGTTGCCGCCAATGTAATTGGATTAGCAAAACCACCAGTTTGAGTTGTTGGTATATTTACCGTAAGTGTTGAAGCCGCAGGACAAGAAGCTGCTGTAGTAGCAGTTGTGGCACCAAAATTAAAGTCGGTAACAGGTGCAGTAACAGTAAAATTAGCATTAGAAATATCAAAGAAGATATTGCCAACAGCTTCTACTCTTACACGTGCAGTAGTTGTAGCTCCTACAGGAATCGCTAAAGCTTCTGTACCATCGTTTGGAGTACTAGCTGACAATACTGTTGGATAAGTTAATCCTCCATCAGTAGAGTACGATATTTTTACATTTGCTACATTAAAAGGTGCAGCACTAGTACCAACCACATTCCATGTTATATTTTGAGTAGAACCACCAGAATAGCTCTCTCCACCATTTGGCACAGTAACGGCAAATGGGGCAGTACCAGCAACGTTTACAACAAAAGGCGTAGAAGTTTGACAACCTCCAGAACCAGCTGATACAGATCCACCACCACCAGCTCTATTATCCCTTACCGTTAATTTAAAATTCATAGCTCTAGCAACTGGTGAAAGTGTTTCGCCTTTCAAACCAGCCATTGTAGGTGCAGGATTAGCAGGATAACCTGCTAGTATTACAGCAATATCTGGGAAACTGCGAACACCAGTAGATTTTGGAATTCTGGATTTAAATAAAGGAACTGTATTGTTTGCAGCAGCTGTTGCCCCAGCATTCCAAGTTACTGCATTACTAAAATCCCATTGTTCCCAACAATATGACAATGCGTCTCCGTTAACATCTGTTGCTGTTCCCGAAAGAGTAAAAGGTGTGCCCACTGGTATTGTTAACCCTGAATTTGTTAGCGGATCTATTACTGGTAAGGTATTCCCAGTTGCAGTAATTACACCACAAGTACCTCCACTAAAAACAAAGTTGCTAATCTCATCAAAACTGATAGCGTGAAAATGTGGATCGCTGTTTGGTTGGATATTTTCTGCACCACATATACCAGCATAAGCCTGAATAGTGGTACCACTACCAGGCTCATATTTTGTACTATTAGGAGAAGAGCCGCAACCTGCCATACTATGGTTGCCACCAAATTGATGTCCTATTTCATGTGCTACGTAATCGATATCATAAGCATCTCCTGTTGGCGATGGGCTTCCTGTAATACCCCTGGCTTTACTAGAACCACATGGAGAATTCAATTGTGCCAATCCACCACCACCGGTACTAAACGTATGTCCAATATCGTAATTAGCAAATCCAATATTTGCATCTATTACTGTTTGGCTTTCATTAATCAATACATTTGCATTGTTATTACCATTAAAAGGATCTGTAGCTGCATTTAAATATTCTACAATATTATTATTTGCAACGAGCACCATTCTAATTGAAACCTCTTTTTCATATACACCTACTACTCTATTAACAGATGTTACAATGGCTGCATGTAATGTAGCGGCATTCGTACCTGCAGCTATACCCGGAGCTTGCGCATACTCACCCGTACAAGCAACGGCTAATCTATACGTTCTTAATTGAGTTCCTAAACAAACTGCGTTTGTTCCTTCGATTTCAGTTGGTCTAGATAAAGGAGCTTCTACAGTACATTCAAATGGTACATTTTTAATTAAATCAGTACGATAATAACTTATATAATTATTTGTGGCAGACATTGAATAGGGATCAATGTAATATGCTCCATTTACCGAAAGTACTTGCGCATGAAAACCTCTAGGAGTATAATCGAAACGTATTGTTGCATAAGGGTCGTCTATTCCTTGCCCTAAAAATGTTTTAATTTCAGGAAACCTTGCCTCTAAAGCTGGCTCCTGAATACTGCTTTCCCAAACATTAAATTTGGCCATTCTGCCATCTGGCATTGGCAATTCCAATACAGGAGTTGATTTACGGTTATTTACATTTTTTTCAGAAGGTAAACTCCATAAGAAATTTTTTATAGCAACTTTATCCAAAGTCACTGTACGATATTTTTCTGGTACTATTACTCTAGCACCGCTATTGGACTTTGCTTCACCTTCACTTATATCAGAAAAGAAATTTTTCTGTGCAAAAGTGGAAATCGAAATTAGCATCACAAGGATGACTAACGAGAATTTGTAGATTTTACTCATGATTATTTTTTTAGTTATTTTCTGCAAATTATTAAAAAAAGCTGAAAACAATCATTTTTTGGTCATAGTTTTGATAAACGGTTCTTAATTCCCCTTTCCGAACCAGTTAATTACCAATAAAAACTTTATAACATAATACTAACTCTGTCTTTTATGAAGAATTATAAGTAGATTCATCTTTTAAAAAAATGACAGAAAGAACAACCAATTTTTCCCTTTGTATAGGCTACAAAATAATAACATCTTGGCTCAAAAACCAACACCGTAAACCATTCCCATTTCAGCTACAAACTTGGGAGCACATCACTAATGGAGAAAGTGGTCTTGTAAATGCCCCTACAGGCTTTGGAAAAACATACTCCGTTTTTCTTGGTGCGCTTATTCAATTCATTAATAACCATCCGACAGATTTTACGACTAAAAAAAACAATGGCTTGCAGTTACTTTGGGTTACACCCTTGCGTGCTTTAGCAAAAGATATAGAACGTGCCATGGTAGAAGTAATTGATGAACTTGGCATGCAATGGAAAGTTGGTAGTAGAAATGGTGATACGTCTACAAGTGATAGGGCAAAACAAAAACGAAATTTACCCGAAGTACTCATCATTACTCCAGAAAGTTTACATCTTTTACTAGCACAAAAAAACTATGCAGAAACATTTTCTATGTTAAAAATAATAGCCGTAGATGAATGGCACGAATTGCTGGGCAGTAAGCGTGGAGTGCAGGTGGAGTTGGCGGTGAGTAGGCTAGTGGGGCTTGGGAAGTGGCGAGTAGGCGAGAAAGGAATTGGGAATTCGCCGTTAGAAAAAAATGGAATTGGGAATTTGGAATTGGAAATGCACAAAGCTCAATCCAATTTAGCCAATTCTGTAATTACAGAAGTAAACCCAATCCCAAATTCCCAATTCCAAATTCCTTGCATTTGGGGAATCTCCGCTACCATTGGCAACCTCGAAGAGGCAAAAGACGTACTCCTCTCCTCTTTAAAAACCAAAGGAGTAATTGTAAAAGCAAATGTTCACAAAAAATTTGAAATACATTCCATCATTCCAGATGAGATAGAAAAATACCCTTGGGCGGGGCACTTGGGTATAAAGCTAGCGCATACCATTTTGCCTATTATTGACAAATATAAAACCACACTGCTCTTTATAAACACAAGAGGCATGAGCGAAACTTGGTACCAAACTATGTTAGATATTGCCCCAGAACTTGCCGGTGCAGTAGCTTTGCACCATGGCAGTATAGAAAGAGAATTACGCACTTGGGTGGAAGATGCATTGCACCAAGGCATTTTAAAAGTAGTGGTTTGCACATCTAGTTTAGATTTAGGTGTGGACTTTAGACCTGTGGAAACGGTTATACAGGTAGGCTCACCAAAAGGAGTAGCAAGATTTTTACAAAGAGCCGGTAGAAGTGGTCACCAGCCAGATGCGGTGAGTAAAATTTATTTTTTACCAACGCACTCACTAGAATTGGTGGAAGCAGCAGCACTAAAAGAAGCCGTTGGTGAGCAATTTATTGAAAGTAGATTGCCCATGCTCATGTGTTTTGATGTGCTAATACAGTATTTATGTACACTCGCCATTTCAGATGGATTTTATCCTGATAAATTATTTGAAGAAATAAAAAGCACCTATTGCTTTAGCGAAATAAATGAAGAAGAGTGGCAACAGATTTTACAGTTTATAACCGTTGGTGGTATTGCCTTGAGGGAGTATGATGATTTTAAAAAAGTAGAAATTATTGATGGCCTTTATAAAATAAATGATAGAAGAATTGCCATGCGCCACCGCATGCATATAGGTACTATAGTGAGCGATGCCATGCTACGGGTAAAATTTTTGAGTGGAGGAAGTATTGGTGTAATAGAGGAATATTTTATAAGCAAATTAAACCCAGGCGATGTATTTGCTTTGGCTGGGCGCAACCTAGAGTTTGTAATGATAAAAGACATGACTGTACTGGTTAGAAAAAGCAATTCAAAAAAAGCAATCGTGCCAAGTTGGAATGGTGGTCGTTTACCACTTAGTTCTCAACTAGGGAAAATGCTGCGCAAAAAATTAAACGATGCCAATGATGATAAAGTTTCGAAAAAGGAAATAGAACTAACAGCACTAAAACCATTGTTTGATTTGCAAAAAGAATTATCTGCTGTGCCAAAAGAAAATGAATTATTGATAGAACATATTAAAACAAAAGATGGCTTTCATTTATTTGTATATCCGTTTGAAGGCAGGCTGGTACATGAAGCTATGGCCGCATTATTATCTTACCGCATAAGCAAAATAACACCCATTACTTTTTCTTTTGCCATGAACGATTATGGTTTTGAATTGTTAAGCGATCAACCCATACCCCTTGATGATGGCAATGTGTATGAACTATTTTCAGAAGAAAATTTATATGAAGACATTACCAAGAGCGTAAATGCTAGCGAAATGGCTCGCAGAAAATTTAGAGATATTGCTGTTATTGGTGGTTTAATTTTTCAAGGGATGCCTGGAGAAAAAGTAAAACAACGACACTTACAAAGTAGTGCTAGCTTGCTTTTTAATGTATTGAGCGAATATGAGCCCAATAGCATTTTGCTAAAGCAGGCTTATAGCGAGGTAATGCAACAACAAATGGAAGAAATACGATTGAGAGATATGTTGCAACGCATTGCCAAAAGCTATATAAAAATTATGTACCCCAAACAACTCACGCCATTTTGCTTTCCCATAAAAGTAGATAGCATGCATAGAGAAACAATGACGTCGGAAAAGTTGGAGGATAGGGTGCTTAGAATGCAGAAGCAGTTAATGTGAAAATTTGCAAATGGGCAAATATGCAAATTTATTAAGATTGAAGTCCATGAAAAATCTAAAAATTTAATTAGCCCAGTTTTCAATTTTTAATCCTACTACTCTGCTAAACTCATTTTCGTTATTTGTTACTAGAATAACGTTTAAACTTTTAGCATGTGCTGCTATCAACAAATCAAGAGGACCAATTGGTGTACCTTTTTTCTCTAAATCACTTCTAACTTTTCCATATTCTTCTGCAGCCTCAAAATTAAAATCCATTATTTCTATTGGTGTTCAAAACTTAATTAGTGCTTCTTGATTTTTATCAATATTTGCACTTTTTGCGACACCATAATTTAGTTCTGCTAATGTAATAGAAGATATACCAACTGAACCAAACTCTAATGATAGAAACTTTTCAAAAACCACAGTTGGCTTGTTCTTTATAATGTAAATACAGATATTGGTGTCAAGAAGATATTTCATTAGTCTAATGATTCCCTTTTTTGTGTATCAATTTGATTGCGATTCTCCATAAAATCGGCTGTGAAAGATTCAGTAGATTCTATAAGATTTTGCCAAGGATTATGGAATGGTATGATATAAATAGCATTCCCCATTTTTTTTAAATACACTTTATCATCATTAATTCTCATGTTATTAGGAATCAATATTTTCTGATTATCGGTTTCTTCTTTTATATCGATTGTTGTAATAGCCATAATTATCATTTTTTCAAAGTTAAGTATTTTATTAAACTTGACTAAAAGCTTATAAATAAAGGGTGCATTTAATTCCATAGTTAGTCTAATACACAATCTAATGCATAATAAAAGTTCAATAATGGTATGTCGATAAAGTGAGTGACACAACGATGATGACCATAGCTGCTTCTTTGTATGGACAAAAAAAGAAAAAGGGTAAACTTCATTTTTTTTAAAATTCTACAAAGTATCAGAGACTAAAGTCCCC
>JAYSWO010000420.1:0-3380 GCA_043717975.1 Ferruginibacter sp.
TGCTACTTTACTTTGCTTTTTGGCAAATGCTTTTTCGGTAAGTTTTGGGTTTATAAATTTTAAGCCTTCTTTTTTTTCTGGTTGTGCTTCATCTTTTTCCGCTACAGTAGGTACTGCCGTTGTTATGGGTGCTGGTGCGTAGTTGTTTGCACCTCTTGCTTTGCTACTGGTATTGCTCGTTTGTGTAGCAGTACTTGTATGTTGTTTTTTATATTGCTCTAAAAATGTATTTACTTTTATATTTTCTGCCGTTTTTTGCTCAGGGGTAAGCACAGGCTGCACCTTAGCTATGGGCTTAGGTGCAGGGCTGTGCATTGCTATTTTACCTTCAAACTCAGGCATCGTTTGTTTTAAATATCGGTTACTTTATTTTTATTTTATTCCCAAATCTAATGTGGGTAATACATCCCATTGGTTTCCCCATCTCCAATATTTACGGTTAAATTTAAGGGCTACCGCTCTTGATAGTTTTACAAATTCAAGATCCCATGGCAATGCAATATCCCCGACAACTCTTTCTGTAGCAGCTTCTCTACCTTGTATTGTTTCTGTAAGAAAAATAAATGTACCGCCACGGTAAACACCTGCAAGATGCTCAGCGCCTTTAAAAATATTAAAAAGCAAGTTTCCTTTTGCATCAAAAGGCCAAGTGTTGTATTCTGTATCTAGTGGTGGGTTATCGCCACCACCTATCACTAATGGTACTATGCCACACAATTCATAATACTCTTTTGGTCCAAGTAAATATGCTCTAAGCGTTGGTGGAAAATCGATGATGCTTTGCCCCGTAAGCATACGTACTTTGGTGGAAGTATTTATAGCATCATTTGGCGATTTATAGCATATCGTTAACTCTACTGGCGATAGCAAAGTGCCGCCACCAGTATATTCTACACTTTGGTAGTGTGTAAGACCAGATGATACAGGTTTGGCAGATCCCGTTATAGTAAAAGCATAAGATGCAAAAGTGGCATTTCTTACTGATAGAGAAATGATGTCATTGTCACTTTGTGCATCTGCTACTGTGCTACCATTTATATATTGTCTCAATTGTGATACGAGTGCTCGGGCTATTGTCTCTACGGAGTCGCCTTGGGCCGCAGTTACCGTTACGGTAATTGGTGTATAAAACCTTGGTATGGCTATAACCGCTGCTGCACCAGTAATACCGCTGGCAGCTGTTGCTGCTGTGGTTGCCAACTTTGCATCAGTGGCAAGTTTTTCTGCAGCAGGTGGTGCGACAGCTGCTGGAGTTGCTTCGCCTGCTGCTGCGGTTTGCATTGTAGCTCTTGTGTAATAATTGTAATCTAAAGCCAATACTATTTTTATACTATAAGTTTCACCGGCAAATACTTGGTTTACCTCGTCTCCCACATTGCTGCCTATTACTTGCAATTTTACTGTACGACCAGTGGCTGTAGCAGTACCATAATTTATGGTATCTATTCTAGGACTTGTTCTTATAGCCTCCGTATTTATCCTAAACATTTCTATGGTATAGTTACCAGCTGTAGTAGCCCCACCTAAGTTTGTAGCACCATTAAGGCCTATGCCCAAAAAATCTTGTGCATACAAATCAAAATTTTCGAATGCTATTTGTGGTACTTGGTCTGCAGGCAATGCTACCCTTGTAGCTAACACATCTACCGCTGCGGCTTTACGTAGTTTTGCACTTGCAGTAGCTATCTTGCTTGTAAAGCCTTTATCTAAAATTGCTTTATCGATTTTATTTTTATTTATGTTTAATCTAAACGTTCTAAAGGGCAAATTTTTCTTGTTTATAAGTTCGTTTACTTTTTTCTCTGCCTCGTTTACATCAAGCCCCACATGCCCTTCAATTCTAAAAAAATTGTATTCATTTATACCATTACTCAATACTACTTCGTTATAATCGTAATCGCCAGATGGTTTATCTATTTGAAAAAGATTATACCCATATATATCGTACAAGCTTCTATTGCTGCATGTATGTGCACTCCAATGTTCCAATAAATAATCTAACGAAAAGCTGTTTTTTTCTTCTCCATTTATATTATAATAAAAAGGCAATGCCCTACTACCTAGCAATGATGGGGATGATTTGCTTGGGCTTATTATAATGCCTCTTTGGGCAAGGCTGTCACTTTGTATCCATCCCATAAAAGCTTGTATGAGTATCCAAATACGTTTGTACATTTTATAAGCAGTCATTTTATACTGGTTATCTTCCTGTACAGATGGTGCTTCTACAAATCGATAACGATACACATCACTGTACATATTAATATCTAATACTTTGCCCAATACAAGTGTTCGATTGTATCTTTTTGAAGCAAAACTGCAAGTGGTAATGGGTTGGCAATTTATTTGTTGCACATATTCATTAATGGCAAGTCCTAGGTCTATTAAGAAATCATAACTGTATTGGGCGTTTTCATTGGCATCAAATACATATTTTTTAGCTACATTTTGAAAATTTTCTAATACATAATTTTCAATATTGTTTGTTATATAATTTTCTTTTTCAAATAGTTTTTTTATCTCTTCAAGTTTGTAGGAAATAATATTAAAATTCAATGCATTGATTCTAGCAAATTCAAAGAAAAGCTCTCTAGATGAATATTGGTTTTCAAAATCCATCATTCTATACAGGGTTATTATTTCAATTTTATTACCTGCATAGTTTTGTGGATTAAAATTTTTAGGTTCTCCCAAAAGCGGCACTACCCTTAGTCTTCTTAGTTTTCCTTTTTCGTCACAATCTTCTGGCGAGCAGTTTTCGCTTTTTATATCTACTATTTCTAGGTATAAGTAGAGCACATAATCTTTTCTTACAAGTTCAGTAATTGGTATAGTAGCTTCTGCCGTTTTTTCATCTCCAACAGGTACCAATTCATAGCTACTTTGCAATACGTTTATAAAAGAATCTAAAGTAGCCACTTCTACTTTTTTTGCTTTAGTTGGTAAGCCTGCATCAGGATTTATCAAACTTTCATCGCTTACCACATCAGGAGGAAGTTTATATGGCTTAGCTAAGGCATAACGGGATATTTTTCCTGCTTCTAATCCTAGCTGTTGTATGAGTAGACCATCTATACTACTACCATAGCCTGCCATAATTTTTATAGCTTCTTTATCTACAAAATAACTTAGTCCACATACTACACCATGCCCTATCATGCTAGTTCGGGTAAATCTACCTTGTACGTCTAAATAACCTACGCTATTATTCAAACTTTTGTTGGTGAGTACCTGATCTGCTGAGTAAACTGGGTACGAGTTCATTAACTTATCCATTGCGATACTTTTTATTGAATGAGGTAATTATTTTTTTATTTTTTCTTTTTATTTTTAACTACTGGTTTTTTTGTTGCTATTTTTTTTGCAATAGCTTTTTTGGG
>JAYSWO010000043.1:0-2409 GCA_043717975.1 Ferruginibacter sp.
TTTTTCTCTTTTGTCCTCTTAGCCAAATCTCTTTTACCATTCTACATGTCTTTCATATTGAAGTTAATTGTGGAAAGAGAGCTAAGAGGACAAAGGAGAGAAGGAGAAAAAGAGGATTGTTGATTGAGACACGCTCTCTTTTTCTCTTTTGTCCTCTTAGCCAAATCTCTTTTACCATTCTACATGTCTTTCATATTGAAGTTAATTGTGGAAAGAGAGCTAAGAGGACAAATGAGAGAAGGAAAAAAAGAGGATTGTTGATTGAGACAGGCCCTCTTTTTCTCCTTTGTCCTTTTAGCCAAATCTCTTTTATCATTCTACATGTCTTTTATAACTATTTCCGTTTTGCAGGATTAATATACCATCGGTGGTTATAAATTTTGTTTGCACAAAAGATTCCTTTTCATAATTTAATTTTCTTTTTACGGAGAAATGCAAATGCGGTCTTAATGTAAAACCTGTTGCGCCACTATATCCTATCAATTGCCCCTTTGTAACCATTCCTTTTTTTACAATTGCACCATCTTTTTTTAAATGCCAATAGCAACCAAAACTTCCATCACTATGTTTTACAATTATATAATTCGCTTTGTTTTTATATGTTGAAAAAGGGCCACCTTCATTGCTATCGTCTTTATAGTTGTAAATGGTTCCTTCTCGTGCAGCATATATAGGCGTGCCTTCACGCATTTCAAAATCTATAGCGGCTATATTTTTGTGAGAAAATAATCCCCCATAACCTTGTACTACCCTGTGTTTTGTTCCTTTTTCAAATGGAAGGGTGTAGATATAGGGGTCTATATTTTTAGTAACACTGGTACTATAAAAAGAAAACATTAGAATAACAATAATACATATAAAAATAATAGATGCTATTATTTTTATCCAAATTCTGAGTTGTTTTTTTGCCATTTAAAAATGAAGAAATATTAAAGCTTGCCGAGGTTTTCAATAGATGTATTAATATCAAAATCCTCTTTAAACTTTATTTTCTTATTTAATTTATAACCCATTCGTAATAAAATAAAGCCTATAATCATTAAAAAGTGAGCACCAATTAAATACCCAATACTAAAGCCATTATTTTCAATATCAGCAAAAAACTCAGGAAGACTAACGAAGTCAACAATTAAATTAAGAAGAATTAGAAAAACAGCAATACTATAATAAATGTTTCTTCTGGTTTTCATATATAGCATAAATATAAGTAAACTAAATGCCATTCACCAACTTTCCATCTACATATATAGGTAGCGCAGGAGCACTATCATTTGTAAGGCAGTAACGAATATCTTTTTCCAAGCCAAATTTTGTAAGGCGATGATAATGGGTAGCATTGCGCTCTTTCATAAAACCATACAAATCATCTTTGGCTGTCATGTAAAGGCTTTCTGCCATTTGAGAATAATCACATTCTAATGTAAAATGTTCTTTCAGTCTGTTTACAATAGCACCAGCAAAAAGACTGTCTTCAATATTTACTTTATCTTTCCATGCTGCACAACCAAGTATAACATTGGTATTTTTCGCTAATAAATAATCACACACAGCAGTTATATTTGGAAAAGAGCCAGTAATAATTTCTTTAGCACTTCGGTTGTGTGCCATGTGCAAAAGCTTTGTGCCATTGGTGGTGGTGAGTACCAATGTTTTTCCACCTATAAAAGATGTAGGATATTCAAAAGGCGAATTACCGTATTGTAAACCTTCTGCTATTTTTCCGTCACGTTCACCTGCGGTAATGCAATCCAACTCTTTACCAATGCGAATACAATCGGGCACGCTATCTACAGGTATGATATCTTTTGCACCATTGTACAATGCAGTAGCAATGGTAGACGTGGCACGAAGCACATCTATAATAACAACAATACTACTGCTTACATCATATAAATGTAATAGTGCTGGCGAAGGGCATGTGTTTAGAGAAGGTTTGCTCATACCAGCAAAAATAAAGCATTTGTATTTATTATGCGATGTGGGCTATTTTTTAAATATGCCTTAATTTTTTTTCTACTAGTTCAATAAGTAAGTCTGGTACTTATCTTACAAAGCCGCCCCAATTTATCAAAAAATAAAATTTAGTTTGATTGCCTCTGCTACGGTTGATTTGCTATAAATATTTAAGCACCTTGTCGGTAATATGAGCTATTGGCTTTTCAACTGCTACCTGAAGTAGGTGAAAAGCCAATAGTTTGTAACTTAACAAAATTCGTCAGTCAAAATCATTCATAAAATACTACTGTTTTATGATCTTCATGATCTCTCCATTGCTTAATTTTAAAATATACAATCCACTTGGTAAGCCACGCATATCCATTATCTCAAAATTATTTTTTATCAAAATAGTTTTTATCGTTCTTCCATTTACATCAATAATAGTCGCTTGTGTGTTTAATAATTTTATAT
>JAYSWO010000421.1:0-3350 GCA_043717975.1 Ferruginibacter sp.
AAATAAACATAACAAGAGATACAACCTTACTTACTGCCAGCGGCTGTGTAATAAAAATACCAGCTGGTAGTTTACAAAGTGATAACAATATTGTACGGCTAGAAATAAAAGAGGCTATAAATCTAAAAGATATACTACTTGCAGGATTAACGACAATGAGTGGAAAGCAGCCGCTTAGTAGTGCAGGTATGATTTACATAAATGCTTTGGAAGGTGCTAAGGTAGAAATAAAAAAAGTATTAGAAGTGCTTGTTCCTACAAAAACGTTTAACCCCAATATGCAAGTGTATAAAGGAACAAAACTTGATAATGGGAAAATAGATTGGCAAAATCCAGTGCCGCTAGCAGAAGATGAAACGACCAAAAAGATTGGTGTCGGCGAACAAATATACAAAGCACAATGTAGTAATTGTCATAAGATAGATGGAGATTATACAGGACCGTCTCTATTGGGAATTACTTATCGTAAACCAAAAAAGTGGTTATATGATTTTACTAGAAATCCTGCAAAAATGATGAGGACTGATGTTTATAGTAATTGTTTATTTAATGAATGGAAGCCAACAATAATGACAAGATTTCCTAATCTTAACAATCAGGTACTAGACAGCTTATATGCTTACATAAAAGCCGAAACAGATAAAAATCCTAAGCCAAATAATAACTATGAAACCTGCTGTGATAGTTGTTCAACTTATACGAAAGAACTCTTAAGATTACAAAATAATAAAAATAAACTTTTAGATGAACAAGATGAATTTTATAACCTTGATAGAACTATACCATTAAACAATCAAAATCCTGCTCGCAAAGATTCATTACAAATAAATGATGATATTCCTGCATCTGTCACTTCAACTTATTACACTATTAATATAAAAACATTTGGCTGGTTTAATGTTGATATACTTTATGAAGATGAAGCAGGAAGCAAGCAAAGCAATTTATTGGTTAAAATACAAGGTGAATACCAATCTGAATACAGTGTAAGTTTAGTAATTCCAAATCGTAAAATATTTATGGGAGGTTATATACCAGATAATGAAAAGGAATATGTTTTTAAAAAGCCCAATGGCGAAATAATTTTACCACAAAATGAGCCATGCTATATTCTTGCATATGCACAAAAAGATGAAAAAATATTTTTTGGCAAAACTTCTTTTATAGCAGGATTAAAACAAACAATTATCTTAGAAGCAAAAGAAGTTACCAAGGAATTTATGATGAAAGAATTTTCAAATATTGGTATAAAATCAGAGGTTGAAGATGTAAAGAACGCAAAAGAAATAAAAACCACTGAAAAGAAAATAGATAGCTTGAGAAAGTATTTGCCAAAGAATTGTGAGTGTGGTCTTTATTCAGATACTATAAATCCAAAGCCCGGCACTACTTATGATATTTCAAAAAAGTAATACAGCTTGTCCTCTACTAATTAACTTGCTTTTGCCGATAGGCAGGCTGAGCGATGTATGTATATGTATGCGTGCCGCTAGGTATACGCATATATTTACGTTCGAAACAGTCCCGCAATGGTGCGGAATAAACTCCAGAGACCGGACAAATGACCAAAATTGACTTAAAAGTTGACAGCACCAAAAAACTAAAATACCCTTCTAAAACATTAAAAACTTATGCTTTGCTCCGCACTTTAGTGCGGAGGTAAAATGTAAACTTAAAAAAGGGGCTTTAGCCCCAAATGTGCACTGTATGGGGCTAAAGCCCCTTTTTATTCTAATCATCTAGTCCTTGTGCTAAAGCACAAGGCAATTCATAAGGCATTTCATAGGGCAATTCACAGGGCAATATATAGGGCAAATCAAAAAACAACTACCAATATTGGGCAGTTATTAACGATAATACTTAGTGGAGTTTCTTTTATCTTCGCAGCAAAATCGCACACTTTATGTTTCGTTCGCACACATGTGGCCAGCTAAGAATGGCCGATATTAATACAGAAGTAACCCTTGCTGGTTGGGTACAAATAGACCGCAAATTTGGTAGTATTACTTTTGTAGATTTAAGGGATAGGTATGGCATTACACAATTGTTGTTTAACGAAAACTTGAATACACAGCTAGATGCGAACCCGCTTGGGCGTGAGTATGTGATACAAGCCAAAGGCATTGTGAGAGAGCGCAGCAATAAAAACATGGAGATACCTACTGGCGAAATAGAAATAGAAGTAACCAGTTTTTCTATTTTAAATAAATCGATAACGCCACCATTTACGATAAAAGACGATACCGATGGCGGTGATGAGCTGCGAATGAAATATCGTTTTTTAGATCTTAGGAGAAATGCCGTAAAAAAGAATTTAGAATTGCGCTATGCCGTGGGCAGAAGTACTAGAAATTATTTGCACGACAATAATTTTATGGATATTGAAACCCCTTTTTTGATAAAAAGTACGCCCGAAGGTGCAAGAGATTTTGTTGTACCAAGCCGCATGAATGCAGGACAGTTTTATGCACTACCCCAAAGTCCGCAAACATTTAAGCAATTACTGATGGTGAGTGGCTATGACCGCTACTACCAAATTGTAAAATGTTTTAGAGATGAAGACCTGCGTGCAGATAGGCAACCAGAGTTTACACAAATAGATTGTGAAATGTGTTTTGTGGAGCAAGAAGATATTGTACAAATGTTTGAAGGGATGGTACGTCGCATTTTTAAAGATGTAAAAAATATAGATTACAGTGAAGCTATTGAAAGAATGACTTGGGAAGAAGCCATGTGGACTTACGGAAACGATAAACCAGATATTCGTTTTGGTATGCAATTGAATAATTTAAAATTTCCTGCACATACATTTACAACCAAAGAAAATATTTCATCGATAATAGCTGGTGACTTTGCCGTGTTTAATGATGCTGAAACCGTAGTAGCCATTTGTGTTCCCAATTGTAGCGATTACAGCCGCAAACAAACAGATGAATTGGTAGAATGGGTGAAGCGCCCGCAGATTGGTATGAAAGGATTAGCGTTTATAAAATGCAATGCTGACGGCACTTTTAAAAGCAGTATAGATAAATTTTATACAGAAGAACAATTAAAAAATATAGCAGCTACTTGTAATGCAGTAACTGGCGATTTAATTTTGATACTAGCAGGTGCAGAAGAAAAAACGAGAAAAGCCACAAGTGACCTACGAATGTACATGGGTACAAACCTAGGCATGCGCAAAGCTGATGATTTTAAATTGCTTTGGGTAATGGATTTTCCATTGTTTGAATATGCAGAAGAAGACAATAGATGGGTTGCGAGGCATCATCCATTTACATCACCAAAGCCGAGCGATATAGACACGATGATAAATAACAATCCGAAAATAGAAAACGCTGCGGAATATC
>JAYSWO010000422.1:0-8387 GCA_043717975.1 Ferruginibacter sp.
AAACACTCCCCTACCTTTTTGTAAAGCTTCATCAATAAATAAACAAGGTAAAATCATACAAATAAAAAGCTAAATTGCGATCAATTAAAAACAAAAATAACAAATTGTATTCATGTCTTTGGAAAGTTTAGAAATATCATTACAACAACAGTTTGAAGAAGTGATAGCTTCTGAAGATCAATTGGCTATTAAGGAATTTTTAAATGATCAAAATATTAGCGATGTAGCCAATCTCATTTACGAGAATGACGATTACGAAACTCAAATTATTTCTCACCTATCTATACATAGAGCCGCAAGTGTTTTTAAAATATTAGATGCTGCAGAACAAAAGCGCATTATAAAAAATCTTCCCGCTTTTAAGAGTGCGGAATTGCTAAATGAATTACCTGCAGATGATCGGGTTGATTTTTTTGAAGAACTTTCCACAAATGCTGTTAGAGATTTAATAAAAACACTAGACCCAGCTGAAAGAAAAATAACCTTAGAATTACTCGGCTATCCTGAAAACAGTGTGGGCAGGCTTATGACGCCCGATTATGTGTATGTGTATGAGTACAATACTGTGCAAGAAGTGTTGGATACAATAAGAAGATGGGGAAGCAATAGCGAAACGATAGATGTAATTTATATTATCAATGGTAAGGGTGAATTAATAGATGACTTGCGTATTAGAGAATTCTTAATTGCATCGCCAGACAGCAAAGTGAGCGACTTAATGGATGAACGTTTTATCTCTTTAAAAGTAAACGACGACCAAGAACTTGCCAGCGAAGTTTTTAAAATGAACAACCGTGTGGCATTGCCAGTAACAGACGAAAAAAATATTTTACTTGGCATCGTTACCATAGATGATATGCTTTGGGTAGCGCAAGAAGAATACACAGAAGATATACAAAAGATTGGTGGTACCGAAGCACTCGATGCACCTTACTTAGACATTAGCATTGCAAAACTAATAAAGAAAAGAGCAGGTTGGTTGGTAATACTTTTTTTAAGTGAAATGCTTACCGCTACAGCCATGCAATTCTTTCAGCATGAAATAGAAACCGCCACAGTGCTAGCCTTGTTTATTCCGCTAATAATGAGTAGTGGCGGCAATAGTGGCTCGCAAGCTAGTACACTTATTATACAAGCCATGGCGCTTGGGGAAGTCACGCTTACGGATTGGTGGCGTGTAATGCGTCGTGAATTAATATCGGGATTTATATTGGGTTTAATACTCGGCGCCATTGGTTATCTGAGAATCATACTGTGGCAAAATCTTCACATTTTTGATTACGGCATTTATTGGAAATTAATTGCATCTACGATTTTCTTTTCGCTTATTGGCATTGTACTTTGGGGAAGCCTTATGGGATCCATGTTGCCCATATTACTTAAGAAATTAAAACAAGACCCCGCCGCTTCTTCTGCACCATTTGTGGCTACATTGGTAGATGTTACGGGTATCGTTATTTATTTTTCGGTAGCGTATTTTTTCTTAAAAGGTATTTTATTATAACGAAGATTATTGAATTGATAATATTAATAACTCATAACTTAATAGCATTCTTTACTAGGCTCAGAACCTTAATTCTCTTTAAAGCCCAATTTCTTACTGAGTTCAAATTCAGAGAAACAATAGCCCTAAAATAATAAATATTTAAAAGCAAAAATAGTGGAGCCGACCGTCGAAATATCGAACTTTTTTGAGGAAGATTTGAGGTTGTTTGAAAACATAGGAATTTGATATTTTGAGAGCATAGAATTGAATAATTCATAAAACTATGTATGTATAGAAATGCCATTTACTTAAAAATGGTAAAGGCATATTTTTTTCAAAAAATTAAATATAGTCACATAGGTGCTTAGACACAAAGAGAAAACTTCGTTTTTATTTTGTGCCGAGAAGACGGAAAGGCGTTTTTGGAGAGTGGAAAAAGTAGGGATAGGAAAATGCTTAGCATTTTAAATTCTAGAGAATGAATTTTCATAAAGGCTAACACTACAACCTTCAACCTTCAACCTTCAACTCACTACCCCACTTTCGCCAGCTTATTAAACACCGCATCCATTTCATTATCCATATACGATTGCACAAGGTTTACGTATCGATAAAAAGATTTGCTATCGTTGCTATGGCCGCTTATTTGTTTTACCACATGCTCTTTCATACCTAGCATAAGCATGGTGGTAATGGCGGTTCGTCGCATAATATGGCTTGATACCAAATCGCAGAATCGGTATTTTTTATTGCTGCGTGCAAACACCGCCTCCACCGCTACGCCACGCTTGGTTCGTAGCTTGCCCACCTCGCCTGTCCAATCGGCCGCTTCGGCTATTAATTTTAAATGATCATTAAACCTTGTACGAGGTATGGGAGGAAAAATAGCTTTCCTGCCCTTGGCTGTTTCTTTAAACTGTTTTACAATAGCCATGGCATACTCTGGTAGTTTTATGCGCACCACGGTGCCTGTCTTTATTGTTTTTACAGGTAGATAAAAAGCATCTACCCGCTGCTCTATATCTGTAAATTTTATGGCAAACAAATCAGATACCCTTAGGGCTACCGTGCAGCCAAACACAAAAATATCTTTTGTCTTTTTTAAAGATGGCGTAAGTTTTTCATCAAAGGCTATATCGTTTATAAGAAATTGCAACTGCTCGGGCAGCAACGTAATAATTGGTACTTCTTCTTTGCATACATGAAAGCCTTTGTAAAAATCGCCCGTGCTTATGCCAAGCTCTTTATTGAGGTAATTAAAAAATATGCGAATAACTTTTATAACCGTGCCCACATAATTATCAAAACAGTTTTTCTTGCTGTACAAAAAATTGGTAAACTCGTGGTAAAACTTTTTCCAATATTTACGCTCTGCCAAAAAAATGCGTTTATTGGTACTGGCAAATACTTTTATGCGCAGCGCTATCTCAAATTTGGCTTCGTACTCTTTTATGTAGTGTATTACATATTCGTAGTTTTGTATGGTTTGTGCTTTTATACGGGTACCATCGGCTTTTAGCCTATGCCCTTTATAACTGTCTTTTATAAATTTGTCAAATAGGGGTAAAAGCAAGTGCTCTTTTGCGATCATATTTTGGGGCAGTTTTTTTGAGAAAAAATGGGCGTTTTTGGTAATAAAATACTAATTTACGAAATATTAGTTCTTTGAGACACAATATAGTGTTTGGTTTGGTAGGAATGACTATTATCCCTTTGGTATGACAATGCCAGGTAGGAAATACGCCGCTGCATCTTCAAGTTATCGTTATGGATTTAATGGGCAAATGAAGGATGATGAGATTAGTGAGGCTGGAAACTCTTACACAGCCGAATTTTGGCAGTATGATAGTCGTTTAGGTCGTAGATGGAATCAAGACCCAAAACCATTGCCTTCTGTTTCTAATTATGCTTGTTTTGCAAATAATCCTATATTTTTTGCAGACCCAAAAGGGGATACTGCTGCTGTTTTTAAACCTGATGGTTCATTTTGGAAATTCCAAGATGATGGAAAAAAAGAATGGAGTGGTATGCTATACCAAAACAGTAAAGTAACAGGAACAAAAACAGCAAATGGCACAACTTCAACTTACTATGAATACTCAAACCCATTAACTTTTCAGTTTAATGATGCTGCTGTAGATGTTTTAGCACTTAAAAATGGTGTTGCAAGTAATGGAGCTGTAGGCATTACGAGAGTAGAAGTAATGAGTGATGCTTCGGTTGAAAAACAAATAATTAGGAGTGGTGTCAGAGATGCAAATGCTCAAAATAGTCCTATGTCTTATGCAAAAAAGCAAGGTGCAAATAAAATGGATTATGGGGTACAAGGAATTTTAACAGGCGATTTAAAATCTAATACTTTTTATGTAAGAGGTAAAACAGCGTATAATGTTGGAGACATAGGCAACTATTTATGGGGCAAGGGAATGGGAGAACTTAAAATAGACCACTTAACGGCAAAAGCTGGTGCACACTATAATAATATTTTTAATGGTAGAAAACAGAAAACACCAATGTATGATTTTGGACCTGGCACTTATGGAAGTCCTGGCTTTTGGGATTCACCTGGCGACCAAAGGGCAATACGAGCAGGATATATGACCACACCTTTTTATTGGCAACAAGAGCAAGAAGCTGAAAAAGAATTAAAGCGATTAGAAAATAATATGAAATATGGTCCGAAATTTTAATTTTATTTTTTTTGTATATTTATTTTTGGGGTGTCAAAATAAAACAATGAATATTGATAAACAAACCCAAAAAGAAAGAGCTGTTTTTTATAATGTTTTTGGAGATAAAACACTTTTAAGAGGAGGCGAAAGAGATACCTCTTTAATTATATTGAAAACATATAATAAAAATAATGAAATCAATGAATACTATCTTACTAAAAAAGGTGAAAACCTATTGCTTGTTAGAGATACATTGCAATACATTGATACAGTTACAAAAAATGATTTAACAAGTTTAATAAAAACACAACTAACCATATTTGATAATTTTAAAATCAACTCAGTCAGTGCTGCTATGAGAAATCAAGGCATAGATTTAAAAATATATTTAAAAGATGGTTCAATAAGGCTTTACATAAAAAATCCAGAAATTGCAGAAAATGGATTGTTCAAAGACTACTTTAAAACAGCTAAAATAATTTCAAATAATTGGTATGCAATAAACGAATAGAAAGTAAACAATTTAATGGCTCAGTTTTATTTAATGGGGACTAATTTTATCTTTGTAAGAAATTATACCCCCTAATGGTTCAGAGATGTGAGCCCCTAATGGCGAAGAGACGTGAGCGACCTATTAGCTGCGACCCTAGCGAAATGCAGCAGAGCCAAGTGCGGCAGCGTTTCTGTGCGGCAAATTATAATACAACCTTGTACTTAGCATAGATATGCAACCGCACAAAACAGTAGAGTTGCATATCTGCTAGACTACGTGACCAACGCAGGCTCAAAAGCCAGCAAAATTTGGTGGCTTTGAGTTTAATAATATCCGTTTATTTTTTTGTGTTGCTCTTTGAGATTTTTAATATCCCACCTATCAAAAAATTTATCATTGTACTTGCAAGTTCCACTTTTATAGTAACCTTTTAAAATACTTCTTCTTCCAACTAATGATAGTTCTTCAAAAGTTAATGTTATTGGTATATCATTTATTTTTTTATCTCTTGGAACTACCATTGACGGCAAAGACTGATAATAATAATGCCAACTGTCTTTCTCTTTATTTGCATATATCATTTTTACATAATCAAAACGAGTAGGTACTATTTTTTCGGGACTACCATCGCCTATTGGCTCTGTCACAAAATTTACTGTATCTTGTTCTAAAATTAACAATATCGCTTTGTTTTTTAGAGGACTTATAAAAATCGCATCATCAATTTTCCATAGTGCCGTTTTAAATCCTTGTACATTTTTATATTCTTTTACATAAATCCAATTATTCAAAGTATCATTTAAACCGTTTTTTAATTCATTAAATACAGTTTTTAATTCATCTTTTTGAAGTGATAAATTTAAACAGTCTAATTGCTCATTTTGCCCTTTGCAACTTGTAAAAAAAAACATATTTAGCAATGCTATTAGTTTAATAAAAATTTTCATAATAGACTTTATTGAGGTGGGTCTGTTGCTTTATCTTGTCTTGGTGCTACGTAACCATCTTTCCCTTTTTGTATTCCAAAAATCCATTTGCCAAAATTTGCTCCAAGATGGCTATCAATTGGACCTTTTGGAATTTCCTCACCACTTGCATTTTGGTCGGGTATATAAGCGTTTTCACCAACATTTTTTATGTCGCTTTGTGGGGCTATTCTGTCTTGTTGATACCAAGGGTCATCTGGACCACTTCCATATTGAACTGACCTGTTTACATTATCAGGAATATTACCAGCTTTTGGATTTTCAGGGGCTAAATTATAAGATACTTCTACTTTATATCCTGCTGCTTCTAATTCTTTTTGCATACCTAATGAATAGGCATAACCCATACTATGTGAAACTACTTTTATACTTTCAATAACTTCTCCTGCCTCATTTTTTTGTAGTACAACTTCGCCTGAATTTATTTTTGAAATTAAATCTTGCCCTGCTTGTCTGCCGTGATTAACTCTTGCATTAAAGCCCATTTTATTTCCAGCTGTCAAAGTTGGTGCATCTCCATCAGCATAAACGGAATTGTGGTCGCCCATTCTATCCATAAACTGTTTATCTACTCCACTCCAATATCCTAATTTATCGCCTCTAAAAACTTGGTCGTTTCTTTTTACTTCACGATACACATTTACACCTGGCAAACAAGGTCTATAACCATTTACAAATATTACGAGTTGCCCATCAGGGTCTATTGCATTTATTGGCGTATTTAATGAGTAGGCATAAGGACTAATGCCCGGATACAAGACCATTTTAGGGTCTAAACTTCCTGTTCTGCCAAGCCTTGTATCAAGCATTCTTGCACCCATATCAACAGAATTTCCTTCACCTTTTATCTCGTTGTCCATTTCGTGTCCTCCGAACCCGTATCTATACCCCCCACCTGCAGCGGCATATTTCCTACCTGGCATTGTCATACCAAAGGGATAATAGTCATTTGCCGTAATTACGTCCGCATTATAGTAGTTTATTATGCCATCATTTTCGCTATCTACGGCTAGGCGTTTATCGCTCAGGGTTACAAGTACATTACCTAAATGGTTGCTTAGCTCAAAGAACTTATTTCCTCTAGCAAATGTACTAGTCGTTCCGCTATATGTAGCGGCTACAAGCGTATTTATATCTCTATTAACATTATAAATACCAAGTCTGCTGCTGCCATATAGGTGTATTTCGCATTGTTTTACGGTGGCTGTGGCTGCTCCAATGTTTATAGGGCCTGTAATAGGCGTAAGCGTATATACACTCATTACATTGCCACTGGCATCTCTTACATAATACGTTGTAGGCCCAGTATCGCCCACTTGCTTGGTAATACGGTTGCCACTGGCATCGTACGTATAATAAATGGTAGGCTTACCATCACTTTTTTCTATTTTGCTTATTTTACCATATACAGTCCAGCTTATATTACTTATACTTTCAGACTTGTCAGCTATAAGGTTGCCTATTTCGTCGTAAACATAATTATTGTTTACCTGCCCTGTGGTACTGCCTACAGCGGGGGGTTGTATTCTTTTTATATCGTTGTATTTATCGTAATCGCTTGCGGCTGCATCTGGTGCTGCATCTACTACTTTATCTAGCTGGTTGGTATTGGGCTTATAGGTATAAGTCATATCATCCATATACAGCCTTGTATCATCGCCATTGCGCTTATAGCTCAGTATATTTCCATTGGCATCGTAGCTTACTTTTTCTCTATACGCCTGCAATGCTTCGGTAGGTGTAGTAAACGTATTGCTTGTACTGCTTATGCCTTTGTAAGCATACATGGCGGTAATGCGGTTTAGCTGGTCGTAGTTATAACCATATACCATTGCGGCACCTAGCTTTGGTACGCTTACAGCCATAGCACTTATGTTGCCATTAAACAAATCTTTGGCTGTTCTATTGGCAGAGCCCACATCGGTAAGCAAGCCAGTACCTGTGCTTATTTGCGCAAATGGATTAGGTGCTTGTGTAGTGCTGCTTATTTTTTTATAATCGCCAGCAAAATAATTGAGGCTAAAGCCGTATGCATCTAATGTGCGTGTATTGTTGCCATAGAGGGCATTGTTATTGGTATTTACAGGCTGGTTGCTGGCATTGGTTCTACCATCTTGCCCCATATCGTACTGGCCAAGGTTGCCTGCAGGCATTATAGGATCGCCAGCTGTACCTGTGGTGCCGCAATTGGCTAGTGTTGGCTCTATACTTGCTACAAAATTATCGGGCATAGCGCTTTCAAAGCCGCTTGGCATAAAGTTTATACTAGTGCGAGCTTTGTACGCATTGGGTAGTGCTGGCTCTCTGTTGTATATTAATAAATTGTCCACGGCACTGTTTGGTCCACAATCTTCTCCATGGCCTATATTGCCATCGCCACCTTGTAAGCCCGTGCTATTTATCCCTTTTAGCCAGCCTTGTAAAGTATAGGCATAGTCCACTCCTTGTACCTGCTCCTCTCCTATTATGGTGCGGGCTTGTGGTCCGTGTTTGTAATAGGTATAGCGTGCATCTCTTTCCCACAGTATATCATCATGGCTAGTTTCGGCAATGGTTAAACGGTTTTCGGCATCATAGGTATAACGGTGGTAAAACTCATCGGCATAGCCAGGCTGGTAGCTTACTTTGTTTACCTTACCACTTATGAGGTCGAAATTATAGGCTATTTTTTTAAACCTATTGTTGGTACTGTTCATACCATTTACAACAACATCTCTATTGCCATAATCTTGCATAAGGCTATCTACATT
>JAYSWO010000423.1:0-3343 GCA_043717975.1 Ferruginibacter sp.
CAGGTGTCAGGCTGTCGTTCAACGACGTCGATAACTGGAATACGAACTCGAATATCAGGTCTCACCTATGCAAAAGAATTTGGCAATGCAAACCCTGCCCCTTGGCAAAAAATAAACTATTTATAAAAGGCTTTAGTACCATCAATTTGAGAATGAGACTTTTTAAAAGCAAAGGAATGAAACGAAAAAATAATTTATACCAAAAAATAATAAGCATCGAAAATTTGCAAGCTGCCGATGCTATAGCTTGCAAAGGAAAAGCAAAACAATACGGAGTTATTGCTCATAATAAAAATAAAGTACAAAATATTGCGACACTACATAATGTGCTTTTAAATGGCACTTATAAAACATCTGCTTACAGTACATTCAAAATATTTGAGCCAAAAGAAAGGGAAGTGTTTCGTTTACCATATTTTCCCGACCGCATAATGCACCATGCCATTATGAATGTACTAGAGCCAATTTTCATTGCAACATTTACAACCGATACATATAGCTGCATAAAAGGAAAAGGCATACACGCAGCTGCTAATGCCGTAAAAAAAGCATTGTGTAATGAGCCTGCTACAAGATATTGCTTAAAGATGGATTTTAAGAAATTTTACCCTTCAGTAAACCATAAAATATTAAAACAGTTACTTCGTAGAAAAATAAAAGATGTAGAGTTACTTCAATTATTAGATGAGATAATTGACAGCGCACCTGGCCTCCCAATTGGTAATTACCTTTCTCAATATTTTGCAAACTTTTATCTGTCGTATTTCGACCATTGGTTAAAAGAAAATATGCAAGTGGAATATTACTTCCGTTATGCAGATGATTTGGTAATACTGCACCACTCCAAAGAATATTTACACTCTATTTTTGCAGAAATACAAACTTACCTCAGCACTAATTTACAGTTAGAAGTAAAAGGCAATTATCAAATATTCCCTGTAGCAGCTCGTAGTATAGATTTTGTAGGTTATAGGTTTTACCACACTCATACCTTGCTTCGCAAAAGTATCAAACAAAACTTTGCCCGAAAGGTTGCCAAGGGTATTAACCCTGCATCGCTTGCCTCTTACAAAGGCTGGACAAAACATTGCAACTCCATTAACCTAAATAAAAAACTACTGAATGAAGGACTTTAAAGATTTTGGAATAGAACCAACACAAATAAATTTTACAGGAGATAAAATAAAACTACAACGAATTTTAAACAAAGAAATAATAGTTATTGATTTTAAAATTGAGCCTTCAAAATTTACCGAAAAGGGCAATGGTAAATGTTTATACATACAAATTGAAATTAGCGAAACAAAGCACATTCTTTTTACAGGCTCTGCCAATTTGATGAATATGATAGAACGAGTACCAAAAGAAAGTTTTCCTTTTAAAACAACATTACAGCAAGATGATTTATTATTAAAATTTACTTAAAAATGATACTAGCATTTAAACAAACATTCCCTGATGGTACTGCTACCAATTATGAAAATAAAATAATAGAAGGCAGTAAAATACATACACTACGTGAGGGTAATAGATGGCAAGAAGGTTATTTTATACACATGGCTACAGGTGTTCGCACCAAGCAATATAACCAATTTAATAAAGAACGTAAAGACTTGCAATTATGTAAAGGTACTAAGGAGATATTTATGAGTTATAAAAAATGGGGAGTAATAGAGATAACTGTGGATGATAGGTACTTAATGCCTTATGAAGTTGATAAACTAATTTCAAATGACGGTTTACTAAGACATCAATTTGTAAACTGGTTTTTCAGTAACAAAGAATTTTGTTGGGGTGGGCAAATAATACATTGGACAGATTTTAAATATACAAAATGAAACGATACCTTATACAAAGCCCAAGATTTACAGGCTCTGCCGAAGTAATCTATAACAATGGCATACTGCAAGTGCTAGATATTAGCAATACCAATATGGTTAGGCCAAGCATGATAGAAGCATTTATAAAACAAATAGCAGTAGAAGAGCTGTACCTAGGTAATAGTTTTGAAAACGTAACAATTATTGCTGCTGATGTAGAAATAACTTTTAAAATGTTTTGGGATAAATACAACCACAAAATAAACAAACTGCGAGCCACAAAAATTTGGGAACGTATGCCACTAGCGGAGCAGGTAGAGGCTTACTGCGGCATACAAAAATATTTTGCTTACTTGAAAAAAAACGATTGGCTTGGGCAGCAAGACCCCGATACTTATTTGCGAAATAAAACTTTTTTAAATGAGTATAAAACAGCACCACCCATAAAAAGCACAGGGCAACAAACAAGTGAAGTAAAAAACTTGGTAGATAATATTTTAAAAGATAAAATGATTGAATAATGCAAAAAAACCTTTTTGAACTACCCATACAACTACCACCACCGCCAAATGATAGATGTAAGAACTGCAAACACATTTACAAGCATTATTACAACGATACTAAGTATTGTAAAAAGCAAAGGCAAAAAGGTACAAGCTACGGCGATAAAAAAATAAAAGCAAACGATGCCGCATGTGCATTGTTTGAGCAAAAAGAAAAAAATGATAAAAAAACCACAACCAATAAACAAACAGCAAATAATACAGTTTAACACACTTGTACACAAGCAAAACCTTACGCACCAAAAATCGCAAATGGTAGGCGGTGCTACAGGAGGCCGCACAGAGAGCAGTAAAGATTTGTATTATAACGAAGCCGCCGACCTTATAAAACAACTGCAAGCCATGCAGCCAGTACAACAATGGAAGCCAAAAGAAGGTGAGCAGCAACGCCGCAAGATAATAGCCATAGCCTACAACATGCGCTGGGAAATACCAAACCCCAAAGGCGGCAAACCTAAAGCAGACATGCAGCGCATAAACGAATGGTGTACCGTGTATGGCTTTGGCAAAAAGAAGCTAAACGAATACACGGCAGCTGAATTACCAAAACTTGTAAGTATATTTGAAATCGTTTATAAACAGTTTTTAAACGGTATAAAAAAATGAATAATTACAAACCAAGTGCCCTAACCCTCATGCTCAATTTATTTGAAGCAATATTTGACGGGATTTACAAATTATTAAAAAAAATTTTAACCAAAAATAAAACAACATGAAAAGTTTACTATTAATTTTAGCTGTAACACTTGCAGCTTGTAGTTCAAAAAGTGTAAAAAACGAAAATATTATTGCTGGCATAATGCCTGTAGATATTTATAAAAATTTAGAAGATAAAAATTTCACTTTAAATAAAAATTTTCATGGAGCAGATGGTAATAGTTGGGTGTGTACTTCTAAAAATGAAGGAGAAGAATTAAGTGCTACCGTGTTTAGTCATAATATAAATACTGTAGAAAGTAT
>JAYSWO010000424.1:0-8374 GCA_043717975.1 Ferruginibacter sp.
AGCCTTTGCAACCGTGCAAGCCCTTACCAATATTGCTGATACTACTTTTTATAATATTGATTGTATGTTAAAGAAACTGCAATCTAAAAATGCACTTACCTCTATTTTAGTGGAAGATGAAATACCTGGTAATGGAAATAATTAATATTAAGCATGTATGTCAAAAATAGTAACCATCACATTTAGCCCTTGTATAGATAAAAGCACATCTGTAGCAGCTTTAATGCCTGAAAAGAAATTAACATGTGCTGCTCCAAAATTGGAGCCTGGTGGTGGCGGTATAAATGTATCAAGAGCTTTAAAAAAATTGGGTGGAGATTCTATTGCTGTTTTTCCATCTGGCGGCTATACAGGAAAGTTTTTTAACCATTTAATGGCAAATGAAAATATTAACTGTACAATAATTGACACGATTAATGACACAAGAGAAAATATTATTGTGCTAGATGAATCCAATAATAAACAGTATCGTTTTGGAATGCCTGGCACAGCATTAATGACAGTAGAGTGGCAGCAATGTTTAGCAGCTGTAGAAGCCATAAACGATGTAGCATTTATTGTAGCAAGTGGGAGTTTGCCACCAGCTGTTCCAACAGATATTTTTGCACAACTTGCTAAAATTGCAAAAAATAAAAACGCAAAATTTATTGTGGATACATCTGGTGAAGCATTAAAAGGAGCATTGGAGGAAGGTGTGTATTTAATAAAACCAAATATTGGAGAGCTGAGTATGCTAGCGTCTAAAAAAGAAATTACTATACAAGAAGCTACAAAAATAGCTAGAGAAATTATACTAAAAGGCAAATGCGAAGTGATGGTAGTATCGATGGGTGCAAATGGTGCCATGCTAGTAACAAGAGATATTACAGAAATAATAAAACCACCTGAGGTACAAAGAAAAAGTACTGTAGGTGCTGGAGATAGTATGGTAGCGGGTATTGTATATTATTTATCTATGGAAAAAGATATAGTGGAAGCCGTAAAATTTGGTGTGGCATGTGGCACTGCCGCCACCATGAACAGTGGAACAGAATTGTGCAGAAAGTATGATGCGGAATATCTTTATAAAATAATAAGTCCTGATTATGTTGAATTTTAGTAATGCTATGTAAAAAACACACATGACAACAAGCAATATCTATGCATTGATAGGAGAAGAGAATGGAGATTTATTATCACATACATGCGATACGATAAATAAAGATACATTGCACTTACCATCACCAACATTTATTGATGATGTGTTTGCTGTAAGCAATCGGAATGTGCAAACTCTTTGTAGCTTAGCAAAACTATACAATACTGGCAGGCTTGCCGGTACGGGATACTTATCTATATTGCCTGTGGACCAAGGCGTAGAACATAGCGCAGGAGCTTCTTTTGCAACAAACCCCATTTATTTTGACCCTGAAAATATAATTAAACTTGCTGTAGAAGGTAATTGTAATGCCGTAGCAAGTACAATGGGTGGCTTGGCCATGCTATCAAGAAAGTATGCACATAAAATTCCTTTTATTGTAAAACTAAACCACAACGAATTGTTAACTTACCCCAATAAATTTGACCAAATACAATTTGCTTCTGTAAAAGATGCATGGAATCTTGGCGCAACTGCGGTGGGTGCTACCATATATTTTGGCTCTGAAGAATCTGGCAAACAAATTGTGGCCGTAGCAAAAATGTTTGAAGAAGCGCATGAGCTTGGTATGGCAACTATATTGTGGTGCTATCTAAGAAACAATGCTTTTAAAACAAAGGATACAGATTATCATTTAGCGGCAGACCTTACAGGACAAGCCAATTATTTAGGCGCCACCATACAAGCAGATATTGTAAAACAGAAATTACCAACTAGCAATGGCGGTTACACCTTTCTAAATACAGAAAAAATTAAGTACGGCAAAATGGATGAAAAAATGTACAGCAAATTATCAACCAATCACCCTATAGATTTATGCAGATACCAAGTGGCCAATTGTTTTATGGGCAGGATTGGATTAATAAATTCTGGTGGCGAATCTAAAGGTGCAGCAGACTTAAAAGAAGCCGTAATAACCGCTATCATCAATAAGCGAGGAGGTGGTATGGGGCTTATCACTGGTAGAAAAGCTTTTCAAAAGCCAATGGCAGAAGGACTTTCACTACTCAATGCGGTACAGGATGTTTATTTGCAAGAGCATATTACTATTGCGTAAAAGATAAAATTTATTTCATGATAAAAATATTGGTAGTTGTTAGCTTTTTAATATTATTTTTTTCTTGCAAAAAAAAGCAAGAGAAAATACAACCTGCTGTAGAAAGTATTACACAATCTGTTTATGCATCTGGCATTATTAAAAGCAAGAACCAATACAAGGTTTTTTCTACTGTAAACGGTTTGGTAAACGATGTACTTGTTACCGAAGGAGATGTTGTGAAGAAAGGAGATGTGCTCATAAAAATAACCAATACGACGGCAGCATTAAATACAGAAAATGCAAAAATAACTGCTGATTATAATGCGGTAAATGCCAATGCTGAAAGGTTAAATGAACTGCAAATAAATATAACCTTGGCAAAAGCCAAAATGGATGAAGATGCTTCTTTACAAAGAAGACAACAAAATTTGTGGAATCAAAATATAGGTAGTAAATATGAATTGGAGCAGCGGCAATTGGCATATAAAAATTCTGCCACCGCATACGAAGCTGCAAGGCTACGTTACATACAACTGCAAAAGCAAACACAATTTCAAGAAAAACAATCAAAAAAAAATGTAGAAATATCTTCTGCCATAAAAAATGATTATAGCATAAAAAGCAATGCTGATGGAAAAGTATATAATATTTTAGTAAAGAAAGGCGAAATAGTAAATACCCTAAACCCTGTGGCTATTGTAGGTGATGGCGTTGATTATGTAATAGAATTGCAAGTAGATGAATATGATGTAACCAAAATTAAAATGGGGCAGAAGATTTTATTGAATATGGATAGTTACAAAGGAGAAGTATTTGAAGCAATTATAATAAGAATAAACCCTATTATGAATGAGAAAACGAAAGCATTTTTAGTAGAAGCAAATTTTGTAAAACCACCACTTACACTAGTGCCTTACCTTACCTGCGAAGCCAATATTATTATTGAAAGAAAAGAAAAAGCGATAACCATACCAAGAAATTATTTACTAGAAGGAGATAGTGTTTGGATAGATGCCAAGAAAAAAAAGAAAGTAACGATTGGGTTGAAGGATTACGAAAAAGTAGAAATAGTGAATGGACTTTTGGCAACCGATTTCATTTTTAAACCAAAAGAATAAAATGAAATTAATAATAAGCATAGCAAAAGCATTATTGCTAGCAAGATGGAAACAAACGTTGATAGCGGCCATAGGCGTAACATTTAGCATTGCCATGTTTATTTCACTATTGAGTTTTATGAGTGGGCTAAATGTTTTATTAGATGGCCTAATGCTAAACAGAACGGCGCATGTACGTTTATTTAACGATACAAAAGCTAGTAAAAATCAACCAATAAACAGAGTAGATTCTTTTAAAAAAACATACAACTTTATACAGTCTGTAAAAACGGGCAATACAAGAGAGGGTATTTATAATAGTAACGCCATAATAGAAACTTTAAAAAAAGATAAAAATGTATTAGGTGCTGTGCCCAAAATAACAACGCCTGTATTTTTTAATGATGCATCAAAAGAAATTACAGGTGTAGTAAATGGCATAGAAATTGAAAGCGAAGTAAAACTTTTTCACTTGGGTGAATACATTATTAAAGGCAATCCTTTTGATTTAGAAAGACAGTCGAACAGTATTATTTTAGGAAGCGGTTTAGCAGTAGACCTATTGGTAGAAATTGGAGATATTGTTCAAATATCGGCCATTAGTGGCGAAAGGTTTTCCCTTAAGGTAGTTGGCATATATCAATCAGGCGTAGCAGCTTTTGATAAAACACAAAGCTATGCCTCAATAGCTACGGTACAAAAACTATTGGAAAAACCAAATAGTTATTACACAGATATTCAGATAAAACTAAAGGATATAAATACAGCTCCCATTTTAGCGAAACAATTTTCTACCGTATTTAATATAGATGCAGAAGATATTTTTACTGCCAATGCACAATTTTCTACAGGTAGTGGTATTAGGGATATTATTTCGTGGGCTGTAGGTGTTGTACTGCTAATAGTAGCAGGCTTTGGTATTTATAATATTTTAAACATGATGATTTATGAAAAAATGGAAAGCATTGCTATTTTAAAAGCCACAGGTTTTACAGGGAAAGATGTGAAACGAATATTTTTAATGATAGCATTGAGTATTGGTTTATTTGGAGGCTTACTAGGCTTACTTTTTGGATTTGGTATATCAGCAGCAATAGATGCTGTGCCTTTTAAAACGACTGCATTGCCATCTGTAGAAACCTATCCCGTAGATTATAATATTAAGTTTTATATAATAGGAATTGTCTTTTCATTAATCACTACCTACTTGGCTGGCTGGCTACCATCTAGAAAAGCTAGCAAGGTAGACCCTGTAATAATTATAAGAGGCAAATAATATGAGTGATACTATTTTAGAAGCAAGAAATATCAACAAAGACTTTCACGACCCAATAACGGTAAGGGTTTTGAGCGATATAAATTTCATCATAAAAAAAGGTGAATTTGTTTCTGTAACGGGAAAATCAGGTTGTGGAAAATCTACTTTGCTATACATATTATCTACTATGGATACAGATTATGAAGGAGAGTTATTGATTGATGATATAACCATGCATGATAAAAAAGAAGCTGCGCTTGCCCAAGTACGTAATGAAAAAATTGGTTTTGTGTTTCAGTTTCATTATTTGCTAAATGAATTTTCGGTATTAAAAAATGTAATGTTGCCCGCATTAAAATTGGGGAAATTTTCAGAAAAAGAAGTAGAAGCAAAAGCTATGGAAAAATTGAAAATGTTAAACATAGATAAACTAGCTTTGAAGAATGCCAACCAAGTATCGGGTGGGGAGAAACAGCGGGTGGCAATTGCAAGGGCATTGATAAACGACCCATTGATAATAATGGGAGATGAACCTACAGGTAATTTGGATAAAAAAAATAGCGAAGTAGTTTTCGGTATTTTTAAGAAACTAGCAGAAGAATTTAATCAAACATTACTCATTGTAACCCACGACCAAGCTTTTGCAGATAGAACACACAGAATTATAGAAATGGAAGATGGGAGAATAATATAGAAGTACAAATTATGAAGCATAAAAATTTTATTATTACAAAAGCCTCTGGCACACAAGAAACTTTTTCGCCTGAAAAACTTCGACATTCGTTGTCTAAATCTGGTGCCAATGAAGCCGTGATAGATACTATTTTAACAGAAATAGAATCAAAATTATATGATGGCATTTCTACAAAAAAAATATATCAAGCAGCGTTTAATTTGTTGAAACGTGGCTCTAGAAGCCATGCTGGACGATACAATTTAAAAAGAGCCATCATGGCTTTAGGGCCATCTGGCTTTCCTTTTGAGAAATATATAGCTTCTATATTTGATTGGCAAGGGTATAAAACACAAACACAACTTTTTTTGCAAGGTGCTTGTGTAACACACGAAATTGATATACTTGCAGAGAATACCACCGAATTTTTATTGATAGAATGCAAATACCATAATAGTGTAGGAATTGTTAGTGATGTAAAAATACCTTTATACATACATTCACGATACCAAGATGTATTAAAAAATTGGCATAATCCCGATACTACAAAACCACTTAATTGCTGCTTGGTTACCAACACAAAATTTTCTAGTGATGCAGTTACATACGGCAACTGTATTGGTATAAAATTACTTGGGTGGGATTATCCTACTAAGAAAAGTTTGAGTAGCCTTATAGACAAATCTGGCTTATATCCCATAACATGCCTAACAACGCTTACCAATAAAGAAAAAGAAAATGTATTAGCTGAAGGTATTGTTTTGTGTTCTTCACTTTTGCAAAATGAAAACTTACTTAGTAAACTTGGTATTGGGCAAAGCAGAATGACAACCGTACTGGCTGAAGTAAAATCTCTTTGTAATTTTAAAAAATAAGGACCGAATAGAAATTCAGTCCTGTTTATTTTATCCTTACTATATGAAAACTTGTATAAAAGTAAAGTAGTACATATTTTATATAATTGATGCAAATCAATGTGACTAATGATTGTATTACTATATTATGAAACTAAGACAATGGATGTGTCTAAAGATGAAATACAGGTGGCTAAAGCCCGAAGCAATTCATCAAGCCCAAGGCAATTCATCAAGTTCGACGTTATATTCTTTAAATAGTTCCATTCTTTGAATAGCTCCGTCCTTTGAATAGCTCCGTCCTTTAGGACGGAGAAGAAAATTATAATCGGCATGGGCTTTAGCCCAAAATGTATTTCGGCTTAAGCCATTATAAAATTATTTTATTGAAAAACATGTTTTGATTTGTATAATATTCACCAATGGAAATGTATGTTTAAAACATATGAAATGTTGCTAACTAAAGCCTAAATGCAGGTGGGCTAAAGCCCAATACTTTCAATTTCTTATCCTCGGGCTAAAGCCCAAAGGAATTTATGAAACCCAAGACGATACATTGAATACAAGGCAAGTAATAAATTAATCTAAATTGAATTATAAAAACCCTTCTCCTCAGCAATCGTCCACATTCTCATTTATTCCTGATATCCATCATAAAAATGTTTGAGTGGCGTCATTTTCTTGCAGCTTATTAAACAATAGCTTGCATATATTCTTCAACAAAAAATATTTTTATGAATACTAAAAAGAAAATATTAACGGCCGCTGCTGTTGGTGTAGCTGCGGGTTCTGTATTGGGTATACTTTTTGCACCTGCAAAAGGAAGAGATACAAGAAAGAAAATTCAAAATACGGGCAAGAAAATATCAGGTGGCGTAAAAGCTACCATAGATAAAGGCAAAGAAAAAATAACATATTTAAAGGGGAGAAATAAAAATGCTACTATCGATAGTGTAGAGCCATTAGCTTAAACAACAGTAGCCACCTAAAATGCAAGAAAATGGAAAAAACATTTGCCAAAGTAGAGGATTTAGCTACTACCATAAAAGAATATGCTGATAGCAGAATAGAAGCAGTGAAACTACAAGTAGCTGAAAAAAGTTCCGCAATAATGGCAAATGTAATAGCAGGCGTTGTGGTTGCAATGCTGTTTGTTTTCGTTATCATTTTTGGAAGTATGGCTTTAGCTTTTGGTGTAGGCGCTTGGATTGGAAAAATGTGGGTTGGGTTTTTGATAGTAGCTTTTTTATATTTAATAGTAGGAGCCTTGGTTTGGAAAGCAAGAATAAAATTTATTCAGTTTCCAATGATGAATTCTTCTATATCAAAATTATTCAACAATGAGCATGGAAAAGATTAAAAATATGCAGCAACTTAAATCTAAAAAGAAAGAAATAGAGATGCAACAAACGGCATTATTAGGAAAAATACGCAACAATTGGATACAACTAAAAGATAGTATGACACCTGCTAATATTGCCAAAGAATCGCTTGGGAATATTTTGCATCATCAACCTGAGCAACAAATCTACAGGGAGCATCCACTAAAAAGTAGTTTTACATTTGCTGTAGCTTTATTAGCAGAAAATCTTGCTGATAAAACTTTTGAAAAAGTGAAAGCTATTTTTAAAAAATAATGTTTATAAAATTTAATAATTCTTATACCAACAAAAATGTTTAAAATACTTGTTACAACAGATTTTTCCGACTACTCAAAAGCGGGTTTATATTTTGCTATACAATTGGCCTCGCAAACCGATTGTGAGCTTACTTTTTTTCATACTTTTCATACTTTGGTGCCTACTTCTTGGAATGCCGCAAGAATAGATAACGATGAAAAAGATGAGGCTGACATACTTGAAAAAAAGCTTAATTTATTTGTAGAGAATACGTATAAAGAATTAAACATAGAGCCAACAAAAACCAAATGTATAGTAAAAAGTGCTGTGTTTCCTCAAAGTTGTATTGCCGAATATGCTTTGGAAAACAAGGCTGATTTTATTTGTATCAGTACGAGAGGAGCAGGAAGAATAAAAAGAATATTAGGTACCAACACAGCAAACCTTATAAATAATGCAGAAGTGCCCGTGATAGCTGTACCCTATAATTATTCTGTAAAAGCTATCACGAACATATTATATGCATCAGACCTTTTTCATTATGAAAAAGAAATCATAAAAGTGATTGCATTTGCACAGCCATTACATGCAGCCATAGATTTATTACACCTTACCACTGTTTTAGAAAAGCAGAAAGATGTAGAAATTATAGAAAACGCTGTTAAAAAAATAGCCGATTATAATATTCATGTAAAT
>JAYSWO010000425.1:0-3340 GCA_043717975.1 Ferruginibacter sp.
CTATGAGCTTGGTTTGCTTTATTTTAACAACAACAACTTTAAAGGAGCTGTAGCGGCATATGAAAATGCTGCAAAAAATGGATATGTGGTGAACAACGATTTTAATGAAAACTATGGTTATGCATTAATTTATAGTGGTGATTTTGCAAAAGGTGAGGAGAAGATTGTGGATATCTACAAGAAAAAAGGTAACAAAGAAATGTTGAGAGAGCTCGCTCAAATTTTGTATAATCAAAAACAGTATGACCGCTCTTTAGATTATTCTCAAAAATTATTAGAAGCAGATCCCAAAGATGGTAAGGCTTTATATCAAGCTGGTCTTACATTTATTAAATTAGGTAAAAAAGATAGAGGTCAAAATATGTGTGATAAAGCCATTGAGCTCGATCCTTCTCTTGCAGGCAAAAAATCTTCTATTGGAAGTAAAGATGATTTTGGATTGTAATTGATAAAAATGATCTATTACTTTTATTGTTTAATACGGCTGCTGAACGCAGAAATAGACATGCATTTGAAACCGTTTCATATTGTATAAGCGCATCTTCTTCTTTACCCAAATAAATATAGTTATAGTAGTTGGTACGCTGTAGTCTGATGTTGGTCTTTTGTTTTTACCTTCAACAAATGCTTTATTTGATTAGCCTTATGCAATAACTCTTGTGGTTCGTTGCTCAAAATGGTTACATGCCCCATTTTTCTACCAGGCTTGGTTTGTTTTTTTCCATAAATGTGAACGAATACATTGTCCATAGCTAGCACTTCCTTTAAACCTTCATAATACGAATCGCCTGTGTGGCCTTCTTCGCCTACTAGGTTTACAATAGCCGATGGTAAAATATGATCTGTATTGCCCAATGGATAATTGAGCAACACACGCCAAAGCATATCAAATTGGCTACTGTAGCAAGCTTCAATGGTATGATGTCCACTGTTGTGTACACGAGGGGCGGTTTCGTTTACCCAAATATTGTCATTATAGTCTGCAAAAAGTTCTACCGCAAATATGCCTGGGCTTTTTAAATCTTTTACTACTTTTAATGCCACAGCTTCTGCCTTCCACATTACCTTTTCGGGTATCACTGCTGGGCTTATTTGATAACTCAATAAATTCAATCGTTGATCTACTACCATATCAACAGGCTCGTATATTACCGTTTCGCCGGTTTGGCTTACAGCAATAATCATGGATAATTCTTTTTTTATATCCACCATTTTTTCTAATACGGCAGGCGCATCAAAAGCATTGTCAAAATCAGCTTCGGTTTTTATTATTTGCACGCCTTTGCCATCATAACCACCTTTTGCCAATTTGTGTACCGCAGGTAAAAAGTTTTTGTGCTGTTGTAATTCAGCTTTGCTATTGGTTACAACAAACGCACCCGACGGTACTTCTATGGCTTTGTAAAACTCTTTTTGAGTAATTTTATTTTTAATGATTTTTAAAGCCGATGGTTTTGGAAAAACATGTACGCCTTCATCTTCTAATTTTTGTAAAGCATCTTCGTTTACATTTTCTATTTCAATGGTAAGCACATCCAACCCTTTTCCAAAATTGTACACGTCATCAAAATTGGTAATGTCGCCTTTGGTAAAATGGTGACAAAGATGCGCAGCAGGACATGCTGCATCGTTTTCCATTACAAAAGTTTCTACGGGGTAATTTGTGGCTGCCTGTAAAAGCATTCTACCTAATTGTCCACCACCGAGTATGCCAGCTTTTACCATTTATTATCATTTGTGCAAATATAAGTTGGTGCAGTTTTACATTGATAAGTTTTTGAAACCAATTTATCTTTAAATTTGTATCCAATGACTCCTGACTACGCACATAAAATTTTTACAGACAAGCGCACCAACTACAATCTATTGATGGAAGTGCTTGCTATGGATGGCATTTTATAATGCATCATCTATTGCATAATCTATTACATAATCTATTGCATAATAAAAGCTGAATAAAGGTATGCCGATGAAGTGAGTGACACAACGATGTTGACCATAGCTGTTGCCTTAGTTCACTAAAAAATAAAAAAAATAATCATGGAAACATCAATAATATTAACAGAAGAAACCACCACAACCACTACAGATTTTTTGCCACTGCAGGGCACCGACTATGTGGAATTTTATGTAGGCAATGCCAAGCAGGCTGCCAATTTTTATAAAACAGCTTTTGGCTTTCAAAGTCTAGCCTATGCAGGGCCCGAAACAGGTTTGAAGGACAGGGTGAGTTATGTAATTCGTCAAAATAATCTCACATTTGTGCTTACCACTGCACTGCGTGAAGACCACGAAATTTCTAGGCATGTAAGCAAGCATGGCGATGGCGTGAAGGTGCTAGCGCTAATGGTGGATGATGCTACAGATGCTTGGGAGCAAACAACCAAGCGTGGTGGAAAAAGTTATGCACAGCCAAATACCCTAACAGATACGAATGGCGAAGTAGTAATAAGTGGCATACACACATATGGTGAAACGGTGCATCTGTTTATAGAAAGAAAAAATTACAAAGGTATTTTTATGCCAGGTTTTAGAAAGTGGGAAAGTGTTTACAATCCTCCATCTACAGGGCTTTTGTATGTAGATCATTGTGTGGGAAATGTGGGTTGGAACCAAATGAACCCTTGGGTAAAATTTTATGAAGAAGTAATGGGCTTTAAAAATATTTTGACTTTTGATGATAAAGATATTTCTACCGAATACTCTGCACTAATGAGTAAAGTGATGAGCAATGGCAATGGTTTTGTAAAGTTTCCTATAAACGAACCTGCAGAAGGAAAAAAGAAAAGCCAAGTAGAGGAGTATTTAGATTTTTACAATGGCGAGGGTGTACAACATGTGGCCATAGCTACGGCTAATATTATTGAAACGGTTACGGATTTGCAAAGTAGGGGCGTGGAGTTTTTAAAAATTCCTGCAAGTTATTATGCAGATGTGTTGGATAGGGTAGGTAAAATTGACGAAGACTTGGCACCCTTACAAAAGCTCGGTATTTTGATAGATAGGGACGAAGAAGGCTATTTGCTACAAATTTTTAGCAAGCCATTGCAAGATAGACCAACCTTGTTTTTTGAAATTATACAACGCAAAGGTGCTAAGAGTTTTGGTAAAGGAAATTTTAAAGCCTTGTTTGAAGCACTGGAAAGAGAGCAGGATGCGAGGGGTAATTTGTAAGTTCTATTGTTACATTGCTTTATGGTTGTATTGTTGATGGAGAAAATTATGCTTGGATGATTTATTCTAAACTGTTATTAAGCAATAGATTTTTTATTTTTAATAATAGCAATTATCAACTTTTTAGTGTTATACAATTTTTTTAACAGCATTAATTGAATATTTT
>JAYSWO010000426.1:0-3339 GCA_043717975.1 Ferruginibacter sp.
GTATTGTATGTTTTCCACAAGATGCTGAAGGTGTAACAGACAAAATTGAATTGGTAATTGTGTCCACGGCCATAGAAGATACCGTACCAGAAGTACATGCAGCGAAGCAATTGGGTATTCCCATCATAATGCGTAGCGATTTGTTGGCATTGATAGCCGCTACAAAAAGAAATTATTTATCCCATCTAAAGATTTTATTTGTTCCAATGTATTGTTTTATTTTAATGATGCGCTAATTTACAGTTATATTGAATGAAGATGTTAATCAACCTCAATTGTTTTTAACATTTTTTGAAAAACTTTCTTTTAAACGTTTGCGTTTATACATTAAACAATTTTAAAATGAAACTTATCATCACTACTTTTTTGGCCATTACTATTTTTACTTCGTGTGTACAATCGCAAAATAAAAACCTTAAAATACCCACTGCTACTTCTACCAAACCCATGAAAGGTGAAGCTGTGGGTACATTTGGCGAAGGTTGCTTTTGGCATGCAGAAATTATTTTTCAAAGTTTAGAAGGTGTGAGAGATGCCGTATCTGGTTATTCTGGTGGCACAACTGTGAACCCTACATATGAGCAAGTATCTAGCCGTACTACTGGGCATGCAGAAGTGGTAAATGTTTATTACGACCCAGCAAAAATATCTTACGCCACATTGGTAGCCGCATTTTTTGCAAGTATGGATCCAACACAGCTAAATAGACAAGGCAATGATGTGGGTGATGAATATCGTTCAGTAGCTTTTTATAGAAATGAAAGTGAAAAAGCAATTGTATTAGCAGAAATAAAAAAAATCACAGATTCAAAAAAGTACAAAAACAAAATAGTTACGCAAGTAGTGCCGTTTACCAAATTCTACCCTGCAGAAGATTACCACCAAGAATATGTTCTTCATAATCCTACACAAGGATATGTGCAAGGTGTATCTATACCCGAGTATTTGCATTTTAGAAATAATTTTAACGGGGTTTTTAAGAAATAAAAAATTGAGCAAAATCAAATAAAATTACCCAAGATGAATAATACTATCTTGGGTATTTTAATGTATGTAATTAAACGTATAGCATCAGCAAATACAAAACTTAACATGTTTCAACCTTGCAATCAATTAAGAAAATGGATAGCCTAAAATTAAAATAATAGTAATCGTTAGTGTACACAACCATTTTCTTCCAAACTGTTAATTAAACAGTTTTATTTTTCAATATTCATACATTACTTGCCATATGGCAAGTTGATTGTAAAATTTCTGCTTCATTTTTACAATCTAATAAAACGCTTGAAAAATGGAAAACGTATCACTTATTCTTACCATTACATTTGTAATCATTACCCTCTTACCAGTACTTCAGTTTTACAGAGCCACTAAGCAATCTACATTATTTTTAATAATTGTTTCCTTGTGGATGATGATTCAATTGTATTTGGGACTCAATAACTTTTACTTAAATACCACGAGTTTACCTCCTCGATTTGCCTTATTGATATTTCCACCTTTGATAGGTATTATGATGTTGTTTGTTACAAAAAAGGGTAACTTTTTTATTGATGGATTAGATGTAAAACAACTTACATTATTACATATTATTAGAATACCTGTAGAAATTGCTTTGTACTTTCTTTTCATTGCTAAAACGATACCCCAAGAAATGACCTTTGAAGGTAGAAACGTTGATATTTTTGCAGGTATTACGGCCCCGTTTATTTATTATTTTGGCTATGTAAAAAAAAGCATTTCAAAAACAATGCTCATTGTGTGGAACGTACTATGTTTGGCATTGCTATTAAATATTGTGGTAGTGGCTATTTTATCAGTGAATACTTCTTTTCAGCAATTTGGTTTTACCCAACCAAATATTGCTATAGCACATTTTCCATTTAACTGGTTAGCTTGTGTAATAGTACCATTGGTTTTACTAGCGCATTTGGTAAATTTGAAAAAATTGATAAAGCCATAAGACAAAATAGATGTTTAATAATTATTGGAAATGTGCTGGTGAAAAGAGATATTTGTGTGCCCCAAAAAAAACAGATATTTTTATATTGTTTTTTTTGGTTCGATTTTTGCTTTTTGTAATTGATTGAAAACACTTTATTTTTATCCCCATGAAATTAATCTACACTATTACACCCATTGTATTGGTAATAATTATTATCCCTACTTTTTTTTCGTTTACCAAACCTACTTATTTCCCAAGTGCAGCACCTACCGGATACACAGGTGCTGAAGGTAGTTATTGCAGTGGATGCCACTCTAGTTTTGCACTAAATAGCGGTGGAGGCAGTGTTGCTACCATTGGGATACCTACAAGTGTTACACTTGGTGCAACCTATAATTTTTCTACTGTAATAACGCATGGAGTAGCAGATAGAGAAAAATTTGGCTTTGCTATAAAAGCTATAGATGCTACAAATGCTGAAGTAGGAACATTTAGTACAACTAATCCTAAAGCAGGTGTATCAGGCGGAGAAATTGGACATAGAAATTCTCTTTCTGAACCAGCCACTGACGTTTATACATTTGATAATTTAACCTGGACTGCACCTTCGGTTGCACCAGTTTATCCCGTTAGATTTTTTATTGTAGGCAATGCTGGTAATTCTGGACAAGGTACTGCAGGGGATTATATATACAGCACTACTGTAATTGCAAATGCAGCCGTTGTACCTGTTACACTATCTAAATTTTCTGCAAAACAATTGAATACTGCTGATATAACTATACAATGGCGCACAGAGCAAGAATTAAATACCGACAAATTTGAAATTGAAAAAAGTAGTGATGGACAAATTTTTTCTACTTTAATAATTACCAAAGCACAAGGAAATTCTAGCACAGCAAAAGACTATAATAGCATAGACAAAAATCCCAGTACGAAAGGAGATTTTATTTATTATCGTTTAAAAATGATAGATAATGATGGTACGTTTACATATTCAGACATTGTAAAAGTGGCACTTAGTACCAAAGAAATTATTATAAAAAATGTGGCTACCATACACAATGCTAACTACAACCGTTTTGAAGTAAACATTTTATCACCCAACACACAATCTTTAAAAGTAAGCTGGATAAAAAGCAATGGACAATTAATTCAGTCAGAAATAAAAACTTTGATAAAAGGATCAAATACTTTTACATTGGGCAACAATAAAATAGCAAAAGGCGAAGTACTTTATTTGCAGTTTACAACTGGAAGTTTTAATAAGTCATACACTTTGGTAAATTAGTATAGAAAGGGTCTTCCCGTAAATCCCTAATGCACATTCCTATTGATTTTGAGGATAACTAAATATTAAAAAAGCCTCACTATGGCACAAAATGTGCTCAAAG
>JAYSWO010000427.1:0-22495 GCA_043717975.1 Ferruginibacter sp.
ATGGAATACCTCTTGTAGCTGCTACATTTTCAATAAAAATTTTAGCATCATCTGTAGTCAGTTTTACAGGTATACAAAACACCAATACGTGTGAGCTAGAGCCTACTTGCACTTGACCGTAAGCTGCCGCTTGCAATTGCTTTTTTATATCATCATTGCTTATCACAACAATATGGTAAGGCTGCAATCCGTAAGAGGAAGCTGATAGGTTTGTTGCATCTAAAATTGCATTCAATTTTTCATCTGATAAAACCTCACTATTCATCGCTTTGGTGGCATATCTCCAATTAAGGTCGTTTATTAAACTCATATCTATTTTTTTAGAATACAAAGATAGATATATTTAATGTTTCAACATTAAATTTTGATATTTCATCATTTATTAACATACAAACCGGGTTTTAAATGTATTGCCAACTATCAACTTCATAAATGTAGTAGTGAGAATAATAATGTGATGGTTAAAACACAAGATAAATTTGTAAAAAAGTGTAAGAAAATGTAACACTGTTCAATACAGTATTCATTCCATAGCTTTAAACTATAACTAGATAAGATATATAGATAAATTGTATGGTAAGATTATTGTAAATTCGTATTTTCTAAAAAAAACATAAACAAACAAAAAAATGGAAAGTAACATAACTGAAGGTACAGCTTCATACAATGTAAATGGCGAAAGCAAATGCCCTTTTAATGGTGCTACAGCTATTAAGCACACTGCTGGTGCAGGCCCTGTAAACCGCGACTGGTGGCCAAACCAATTAAAACTAAATATCCTTCGCCAACATTCATCTTTATCTAACCCCACGGGAGATGCATTTAATTATGCAGAAGCATTTAAGTTGCTAGATTTATCTGCATTAAAAAAAGATATTATAGAAGTAATGACTACTTCGCAAGATTGGTGGCCTGCTGATTATGGCAGCTATGGCGGATTGTTTATAAGAATGGCATGGCATAGCGCAGGTACGTATCGTATAGCAGATGGACGTGGTGGCGCTGGTGCAGGTACGCAACGTTTTGCTCCACTTAGTAGCTGGCCAGATAATGCAAACCTCGATAAAGCTCGTTTGCTTTTATGGCCAATAAAAAAGAAATATGGCAAGAAAATTTCTTGGGCCGATTTGATGATACTAGCCGGTAATTGCGCATTAGAGCATGCAGGTTTTAAAACATTTGGTTTTGCAGGTGGTCGTGCAGATGTATGGGAACCACAAGAAGATATTTATTGGGGTTCTGAAAGAGAATGGCTGGGTGATAATCGTTACACTGGCGATAGAGAATTGGAACAACCATTGGCTGCTGTGCAAATGGGATTAATATATGTGAACCCTGAAGGACCTAATGGAAACCCTGATCCAATGTTAGCAGCAAGAGATATTAGAGAAACCTTTGCTCGGATGGCAATGAATGATGAAGAAACAGTAGCCTTAATTGCCGGAGGACATACACTAGGCAAAACCCATGGTGCAGCTGACCCTAGCAAATATGTGAGTGTAGAGCCTGCACGTGCAAGTATAGAGCACCAAAGCCAAGGTTGGAAAAATACTTTTGGCACAGGTAATGCTGGCGATACCATTACAAGTGGGCTAGAAGGTGCATGGACAAACACTCCTACAAAATGGAGTAATAATTATTTTGAAAATCTTTTCGCTTTTGAGTGGGAGTTACATAAAGGCCCAGGCGGTGCACACCAATGGAGACCTGCAAATGGTGCAGGTGCTGGTGCAATACCTGATGCATTCGATTCGTCAAAACGTCATGCTCCTTTTATGCTGACAACAGATTTATCATTAAGAGTAGATCCTATTTATGAAAAAATTTCTAGACACTTTCTTGAAAACCCTGCAGAATTTAATGATGCTTTTGCAAGGGCTTGGTTTAAACTAACCCACAGAGATATGGGCCCAAAGGCACGCTACCTGGGCGCTGAAGTGCCAGCAGAAGAACTTATTTGGCAAGATCCTGTACCAGAAGTATCACATGCATTGATAGATGAACAAGATATTGCAGATTTAAAAGCAACCATACTTTCTACAACCCTTAGCATTTCGCAATTGGTATCTACAGCATGGGCATCAGCATCTACTTTCCGTGGGTCTGATAAACGTGGTGGTGCAAACGGTGCTCGCATTCGCCTTGCGCCCCAAAAAGATTGGAGAGTAAATAATCCAGTACAATTAAACAAAGTGTTGGAAACATTAGAAGGTATTCAACATTCATTTAATAGTGCACATGCCGGTAGCAAGCAAGTATCGATAGCAGACTTAATTGTATTGGCTGGATGCGCTGCTGTAGAACAAGCAGCAAAAAATGCTGGGCATGCTATTTCAGTACCATTTACGCCTGGTAGAACAGATGCATCGCAAGCACAAACAGATGTAGAATCATTTGCAGTACTAGAACCCATTGCAGATGGTTTCCGAAATTATACAAAAGCAACGTACACTGTATCTGCAGAAGGATTGCTAATTGACAAAGCTCAATTGATGAACCTTACTGCTCCTGAAATGTGCGTACTTGTTGCAGGTATGCGTGTGCTAAATACAAATTTTGATCAGTCACAAACTGGTGTTTTTACCACTAAACCTGAATTGCTTACAAATGATTTTTTTGTAAACCTACTCGACCTAAATACTACTTGGAAAGCTGTATCAGAATCTGACGAAGCCTTTGTAGGTACTGATCGTAAAACAGGCAGCATAAAATGGATTGGTACACGTGTAGATCTTATTATTGGCTCTAACACTGAGCTAAGAGCCATTGCTGAATTGTATGCATGCGAGGATGCACAAGAAAAATTTGTGCATGATTTTGTAGCAGCATGGAGCAAGGTGATGAATTTGGATAGATTTGATTTGGTATAATCGATATGTATTTTTTTAAAAAAGATGGCTCATATTGGCCATCTTTTTTATTGAACTTATTTTATTTCTTTCAATTTTTTACAGTAGTGGGCGGAAGTAGTTTTCGTAGATTAACCAAATGTATTTTTTGTTTCCTGTAAAAAATATAGAAAACTGATGCCTACTACTAAAATATACAAGGATAAAATAAAAGTACACGAGGAAAAAACTAATAAAAAAAAATCCGCAACCTTACTTAAATAAGTGTTGTTACAGATTTAATTTTATGAGCACAAAACGCAAGTCTTTACAAATTCAAAATTTCACTTTCTAGGGCTCCAATTTTCTACCCATATCGCTAATATAACAACATGTACTCCCATTATTTACTGCTATCAGAGCCAATTAAAAAGGGTGTTTTACCATCCGTCACTACCAACTTTGTATTGTTAGATTTAGATAACTGTAAAAATGCTTCTATACTTCTTATTTTTATTATCTCGGGTGTTAACCCTTCTGCAATTATTTTTTGTGCGTCTCTTGTACCTTTAGCTTCTATAATTATTCTTTCTACCTCCAATCGTTGCTCTTGCAATACAAATTCCATACGCATCGCATCTTGCTCTGCTTGCAATTTTCTTTCTATAGACCCTGCTAATCCTTCGGGCAGTTGTATGCTTTTCATTAAAACAGACTCTATCAAAATACCTTGTTCCGTAAGGGTTTCATCCATTTTAGCTTTAATAGCTTTCTCAATATCTGCCCTCATACCCGAGTGCATATCTTTTGCAAAAAACTTAGAGCAAACATCAGCGGATGCTGATCTAAACACATTAGAAATAATAGATTGATAATTTAATCCCAATACCCTAATGACAGAAGGTACTTTATCTTTATCAAGCCTATACAAAATAGATATTTGAGAGGTAATACTCAAGCCCTCTTTGCTGGGTAAACTTAACGACAATTCCAAATTATTGGTTTGTATAGACGTTTTTATAACCCTACTGGTAAAGGGATTAAAAAATACCGTGCCTTGAGTCGTAATATTATCAGACAGCTTACCCAACTTTTGTTTTATACCAACCTGCCCTGGTCTTATAACCGTACAACTTGCAAATAAAAGCACTACCAAAAAAGGTATTCCCAAAAAGACATATCGCTTTTTCATGTAAAAAACTGACTTCTTTTTTCTAACTATATTTCTAGCAAAGAATACAATGAATAATTTTGCAAGAAATGAATATAATTTTGTTTTCATACTATATTTTTTTTAAAAAATTAAATTGAAATGATGTATATTAATAAATAATATTTTTTTGCTTTTCGGGCTACCATTCATTTTTATTATTGTGGATGTACTCCATAGAACCGTAGCCCTATCTAGCTCGGTAAATGCTATTATAGTTACGTTCAGGTTGAAGTATGTGGCTAGTGTTGTACATGTAATTTGTTGTATGTATAGCAAAGATAGTAATACTATTATTATTAATTGCATTACTATTAATATTTTTTTTGTTAAAATTTGTTTAAAGCGATGTTTGGTTTTTTAAAGAAAAAAAAGTTGCATTACATATTATAGCAAGAATTTCACACACGCTCATATTTTTTTGAGCTTAAAAAAAGTTTAAAAAGTTTAGATATCATTTAGTAAGTACACTACCAATTTTAGTAGACTCATAAGTGTATGGTGTGAATCAAAAACGATACTTTTGTAAAAGAAAATAGTTATTAAAAAACTTGTATAATAGAGCAGTATCTTCTACTGGCAATTTTTAAGCATGTAGTTTTATAGTAACAGTTGAATAGTAAATATTTAAAAAATTAAAATGATAGATTCTATAATTCCTTTACTTTCTTTAATTGCTTTAGAAATCATTCTGGGTATTGATAATATTATTTTTATTTCGATATTGGCTGACAAACTACCAGAAAATGAAAGAAAAAAATTACGCTATTGGGGCATAGGATTGGCCATGGTAATGCGGCTATGCTTACTTGCTTTTATTAGTTGGATTTTAAAGTTAGATAAAACATTATTTACTGCATTTAATATAGATTTTTCTGGGAAAGGAATTATACTAATACTAGGTGGGCTTTTTTTAATTTATAAAAGCACAAAAGAAATTTATCATAAAACAGAATCCCTTTCTAGCGATAAACCTATTGATGTAAAAAAAAGCAATTTTAAAAGATTGCTTATAGAGGTTATTATTTTAGATCTTGTTTTTTCTGTAGACTCCATAATTACCGCTGTAGGTATGGTAAAAGAGCTATGGGTAATGTACACTGCAGTAATTGTTACCGTACTTATCATGCTTTTTGCTTCTAAGCCCATTAGTCAATTTATAACAAAACATCCTTCTTTTAAAATATTAGCTTTATGCTTTTTAATGATGATTGGTGTATCATTATTGGCAGAAGGTTTTCATTTTGAAATTCCAAAAGGCTATATTTATTTTTCAATGCTATTTGCTTTTTTAGTAGATGTAGTACAAATGAAAACTGTTAAGCACAAGTAAGTATTCTTTTGATAGAAAACCAACATATTGAATTATGTAAAATGTTTTGATCTTAAAAAGATTTATTTTTTTGAAATACGGTACTTACAAAAGTTGAGCCGTATATTTAATAGAAAACATATTGTATGCAATGGCATATTATTTTTACGTTTTATGAAATCAACCATTTATTCAATTATATTTTTTTTACTAAGCACAAATTACATTTTTGCACAAAATAATGATTTGGGCAGCTGGAACATTTTAAATATAAAATACAATTTAGATAAAAAATGGAGTGCATTTGCTGAAACCCAACTTCGGTCTTTAAAATTTTATAACAATTTTCATTACTACGAATTTAAAGGAGGAGCAACCTACAAAACACACAAAAATGTAGCAGCAACTATAGCTGGGGGTAGCTATCAAACTTATAAAGAAGGTGGCAATTTTAAAAACCCTAAAAACAACAATGAGTTTAGGCTTTGGCCGCAAATTGTACTACTTCAATCTGTAGGAGTATTAAAAATAGAACAACGATATAGAGCAGAGTTTCGATTTACCAGTAACGGATATCGAAATCGCTTTAGATATAGGCTTGGCTTGCAATACCCTTTCGGAAATAATAAAACAGATACCAAACCTTTTCAACTAAACCTAAGTAACGAACTTTTTTTTACAGACAAAGAACCATACTTTGAGCGCAACAGGCTTGCTTTATCTTTAAATTATAAAGCTTCTAGATACACTACTTTGCAAATGGGTTACCTACACCAATTCGATTATAAAATAAATGACGAAACTGGTAGAGATTTTTTACAGCTGGGGGTTTATTTTGAAATGTTTGCTAAAAAGAATAACAAATAGTAAATATTTTTGGATATTAATTTCTTTCAAATAATGAAACCAACGAGTATACCAATAAACTTATTTAGTTGAATTTATTGTACGTTTTTTAAGAAAGAGCTATAAATAAATTCAAATTGTATTTACCAATATCTATAATACCTATAGCAAACTTATATTGCAAAATAAAAAACCGCCATCCTTTAAATAGATGACGGTCTTCATATCTTTTTTATTAATTATTAATTATTAATTAGGCACACAAGCACTATTGTAAAGCAGTTCACTTGCCGGAATTGGCCAAACATAGTTTTGCGCAGTAGGTGCTACACTCGGAGCACTTCCTTTAGCAGGAAAAGAAAGACCTTGTCTTTGTATATCCCACATTCTATGCCCTTCGCCTAACAACTCAATTCTTCTTTCATTTAAGATTAAGTTTATTAAGTCTGTTTTTGTAGCAGGTATAAAAGTAGTGGTAGCATCACTACGCTGGCGTACAGCATTTAATATGGCCAATGCTCTTGCATCTACAGCAGTAGCCAGACGAGCCAATGCTTCAGCAGTATTTAGCAACACTTCTGACCAACGTAATATTGGTACATAATTGTTTATATCATCGTTGAATTTTTGATACCTGTTACCAGATGTTACTAATACTTTTCTAGCATCGGTTGCTTTCCAGTTTGCATCTGTAACTATTCCACTTACATTATTTACACTAAATTCTGCGTTATGGTATAGAGATAAACCATTTTGCGTACCTGGCGTATTCGTATTGTTCATTGGCAAACTAAAAATAGATTCCAATGCCTGGTATGGAGTACGAAATACATTGGTAAAATTAGCATTTAAAGTATGTGCTATACCGCTAGTTGCCGTAAATGGTGCAGTATTTGGCACTAACTTATTTCCTTCAACAATCACATTTGGGTAATCGCCCATTTGTAAATACACCCTAGTTTTTAAAGCAATAGCGGCATTGCGATGTGCTCTTACAACATTATTTTCTGCACCGCCATTGGTAAGCGGTAAATTGGCTTCTGCAAAAGTTAAGTCTGCTAAAATTTGATTAAAAATTTGGGCTTGTGTCGACCTTGCTAAACTTTCAGCACCTGGTCCAGTATTAGCGGTTATTCTTAACTGTACTCCCAATGATGCACCATTGTCCGCTGCATAAGGTTTTTTACCATACATAGTTGTGACGTAAAATAAACTCAATCCTCTTAAAAACCTGGCCTCTCCTCTATAAATAGTTGCTTGTGCTAATGAAATGACATTTGGGTTATCATCTAATCCTTTTAATACTATATTAGCTCTGTTAATTACTGAATATGCAGTTCCCCACATAAGTTCTACTTGATTGTCTGTACTAACAACACTATGATTCCAAATCTGAAGGGCAGTTACACCATTGTTTGTAATATTTAACCAATCTTCACCCCTCGCATCTCCATATACAATGGCACGACCTCCTAAAAAGTTACCATTCTTAATTCCAGAATAAATACCTGTTACTTGTTGGGCTATTCTCTCAGGTGTTTCAAATGCTAATAAATCACTGATATTAGTTTGAGGAAGAGGGCTTAATTTTTCTTTTTTACAGCTTGCTAAAGTAGCAGCAGCAAAAATTATTGCTATTGTTTTATTTATTTTTATTCGCATGATTATACTAATTTGTAGTTATTAAAATCCAACATTTACTCCAAATGTTAGTGTTCTTGTTTGACCAATTGTGTTTCTATCTACTCCAGGTGTAAGTGCACTTCCTCCATTAACAGATATTTCTGGATCACTTCCAGGATATTTAGTTATTATAAATGGATTTTGAGCCTGTACATATACTCTCATAGATGAAATCTTTAATTTATTTGTTGCAGCTGTATTAAAAGTATAGCCAAGTGCTATATTTCTCATACGTAAGAAGCTTCCATCAAATAAATTTGCATCAATTGGGAAAGCAGAACCATTAGAAATATTATCGTTGAAAACAACTCTTGGTATTTCTGTAATATCACCTGGTTTTTGCCACCTATTTTTTACATCTACTGTATTATTCCAAAAACGTTGATCTAATAAACCTGCACGACTACCAAAGTAAACTTTATTACCAAGGCTATATATCGCATCTATATTTAAATCAAATCCTTTAAAGTAAAAGTTGTTTGTTATGCCGCCATAAACTGTAGGTAATGCATTTCCTGCAATATATCCATCCGCTGCTAAATCTATAGCAGGTGCTGTAGTTCCGTCTCTAAATGTCCAACGGTTTGTTGCAGAAAAATCAAACAACACTTCTTGGCCAGCGTTATTTACAAAAATTCTACGACCTGTAGCAGCATCTACGCCATTTGTTTTTACCATAAAAAAGCTACCAACACTGTTTCCTACTCTAGTAATATTAGTTCTTTCTAATTGGGTAGTTCCTACAATTTCTGGTACACCATTAGCTAATGCAGTTACTCTGTTTTTTTGGGTAGTTAGGTTTAATGTAACTTCCCAAGAAAAGTCTTTTTTGTCTATCACTTTAGTAACAATATTGAATTCAAATCCGCTATTATACATTGATGCAGCATTTGCAGTAATACTATTTCCAGGTATACCCATACTTGGAGGTGTAGGTACTGGAATTATTAAGTTGCTTAAGTTTGTTTTGTAGTATCCAATTTCAGCAGTAATTCTATTATTCCAAAAACCTAATTCTAAACCTAAATCAAATTTGTTACTTGATTCCCAAGTTAAGTTTTTGTTACCTGCTTGGCTAAATGCAAGCGAAGGATTTGCATTTCCGTAAATTGCAACAGGAGCAAAAGTTGAAAGTGAAGCAAAATTTCCTACAGCAGATAAATTTCCTACTGTTCCTACACTTCCTCTTATTTTCATTTTATTTATGATATCTGAAATTTTTCCTTTGTAAAACTTTTCGTCACTGATATTCCAACCAGCACTTACTCCACCAAAATTTCCCCATTTTTTGCCATCAGCAAATGCAGAATATCCATCTCTACGTGCATTTAATGACAAGTAGTACTTGTTTTTGAAATTATAGTTAACTCTTCCAAAAAAAGAAAGTAAATAATTTTCTGTTATAAAATTTCCAACCGGGTTATCATTTAAATTAAATGCCCCTTGAAATTCATTGTAGAATATGTCACCTAAACCACTTCTACTAGCTCCCCAACCATCTTGTTTTAAAGTATTTTCTTCACTACCAACTGTAATTGCTAGGTTATGATTCTTCTTAATATTTGTATTATAATTTAATATATTTTGAAAGTTTGTCGTATTTGCTTTTCCTAAAACGCTAAACGCTCTACCATCATCAGAAGCAGCTGTAGTTTGTATTCCATCACCATGTAAGGCATTATAAAAAGTTCTATCATCAGTTGTTAACCAGCTTACCCCATATTGTAAACGGTAAGTTAGTCCTTTGTATAATTTTACCTCTGCACTAATATCACCAATTAAATTATCGGCTGCAGATGTAATAACATTTAAATCTCTTACCATTGCAATGTTTACTAAGCCTGAATTGAATAGATTTTTATTACGCCCAATCTGATTAAAATTGTTTCTTAAAGTCTGATTATTTTGGGCTGTATAAGCCACATTTGGGTTACCGATATAGTTATACGAACCATCGGCCAAATATGGTGAAATATTAGGAGCCGTTAAAAAAGCTAAACGCCCTACGCCTGCGGTATTAAATGGGGTGCCAGGTAATGAACCAGAACTTGGGCTTTGTGTACCGCTTCTGCTATAATTAAAATTACCACCAAGCTTAAGCCAATCATTTGCTTTTTGCTCTATGTTCATTCTTATTTGTTTTCTATCAAATGTGTTTGTTTGTAACACACCTTCTTGCTTTGTATAGTTTGCGCTAAAATAATATTTAGTACCAGCATTTGCTCCGCTTACACTAATTGTATTACTATGTTGTATACCTTTTTGATATACTTCATCTGCCCATCTTGTATCTACATCTTTACCATTTATATTATCCATAAAAAATAAAGGAGAACCTGCAGCTGGTACTGTTAATCCTAAACCGGGTATTAAACTAGCAGAAGGCATTACATAATTTGCATTTTTGATAGCATCGTTTTTGATACTTACATAATCTTGTGCACCCAAAACATCAAAAATATTAAAAGCCTTTGTTTGTCCATACCAAGCATCATAAGTAATTTTTGCTTTACCAAGCTTACCTTTTTTTGTTGTAATTAGCATTACACCATTAGCAGCACGGCTACCATAAATAGCTGCAGATGCGGCATCTTTTAATATTTGTACATCTTCTATATCTGCAGGGTTTATATTTCCTAAGGCATTATTTGCTGCTAAATTAGTAGATGCATCTCCTGTTAATAAAGGTACACCATCAACTACAACTAAAGGAAAAGAACTACCACTAATAGAGTTTACACCTCTAATACGCATAACCGGAGGATTATTTAAAACACCATTTGGAATGGTAATGTTTAATCCAGCTGCTTTACCTTGTAGCGCTTGTTCAAAACTTTGTACTGGTATATTTCTTATTTTATCACTTCCAATTACTGATACACTAGAGGTAACATCTTTTTTTCGTTGTGTACCAAAACCAACCACTACTATTTCGTCTCCTACTTTTACTTTGGAAAATAGACTGATTGTATAGCTATTGGCACTAGTTAAACCTATTGTTTGGGTTTCATAACCAACATAACTTACAGTTAAGCTATTGGTTTTGTTTGTAACTGAAATGGTAAAGGAGCCGTCAGTTGTAGTACTAACTGTAGTTCCTCCTCTAGCTTCTACAGTTGCATTGTTCAAACCTGCACCTGTTTTTTCATCTATTACTTTACCAGTAATTGTTTTGTTTTGGCCAAATGCTATTGCATTACTTAAAATAAAAGTAAAAATCGCCAAAATAATTTTTGTGTTTTTACCCCATTTGATGCAGCGCATTTTTTGGTTTTTTAATTTAATCATAATTGTGTAAGTGTTTTTGGTTAAAATAGTTTTTGTAAATGTTAAATCAAAGTTAAGAGAATAAAGAAAAAAAAATAAAACATTTTACAACTAACTATTAATGATATATTTAAGGGATATTTAGAGACAAATAACTATTAAAACATAACATTGAACTAGAAAATAGCTATAAACATTTTTTTGATTTAACTACAAATTTGAACAAGAAAGTACTGTGTTTATACGAAATCGCTCAAAAGAAAAACACAGAATAATTTGTATTACAAGTTTATATTGGGTAAGTCAAATGGAGGAGCACATTAGCATTGGTACAAAGCTATTGCAAGCATTCTATTTTTACTACCCTCTATTTTCAGCATTGGGACACCTAACCGTTTTTTTAATAATTTTATATAGCAAAGCCTATTGATTGTCGATTTTTAGGAGTTTCAGTTGCGTATGTTTAGATTCAGGCATTGTGTATGTAAGCAGATATATATTGTACTTTAGTTACGAATCCTTTTTTAAGGATTAGGTAGATTAACAAGTCCTGAAAAAAGTTGACTGATTTACAATAAAAATTTTGCTTTTAGCTTACTCCAACAACTGCTGATTGATCTAATGTAAAGCTCCACTATTGGCAATCCCAATAGCTTTCATATGTGGATAGCTTGTTTTTTTGTAAGGTAGTTACAAATTTATTGTAGTGTATACTTAACGCTATGCAATTAGCAGAAAAATAAACACAAATAGTATAGGCGAATATTTTTTATAAGGTTTAGTTAGGTTTTAAAAAAGCAAATGCATAGATCAATGTCGTTAATTTAACGATTAAGGTGCTTCACCCTGCACATCATAAACTATAACTTAACGACATTGAAATACGACCGTTCAATTCACTTGCAAATTATTGCCAGGTAATATAGAAAAAACGCCAAATGGACTTAAAGTAAATGTATTTACAATTAAATTAAGAGAACCTAAACTTCCCATACCGCCAACAGAAAGACTACTCAAAGTTCGATTAGAAACGCTACTTTGGTCAAACCTTATTTGCCCAACATTTCCGGCTAGCTGCATATTAGAACTTGCAGAGCCTCTAAATAAACCTGTACCATATGAGGCTGCACCTGTTAATGCAATGGTGTTTGCACCAATCGATAACATTCCACTAGTAAGCGTGCTATTGCCACTTACGGTAAGATTATTGCTAAGTGTTACAATATTATCAGAAGCAGCTCCACTATTGGCTAATATTAAATTTGCAATAGAAAGGGGTAAACCTGTACCAGTAATTTGGCTCGTACCTCCATTATAGGTATAATTTGCAGTAGTAGAAAACGTTCTTCCTGCTGTTTGAATATTCCCTAAAGAGCCAGTAGCATTTATTCCAGATGAAGAACCTATACCTAATGTAGCTCCAGATGCTAAAACAAAGTTTCCCGCCCCACTAATGGTATTTAAAGCACAATTTAATTCGCCTGATATTGTTACAGATTTAGTTGCATTAGAAACAATACTAGCGTTTAAAGCTACAATATGAGTTGACATAATGGTTATATTATTATCTGGCCCTGGTGCTTGGGGTGCTGTAACATAAGTAGCACCGCTGCTATTGTATTCCCAAATTGCTGGATCAGTAAGATTACCACTAGCCTTGGTTCTAAAATTAGCTGTGGATATAGGATTGCCAGGTACACCAACTCCAAATCCAGAAAAGCCAGTACTTGAGAAATTTCCTGTAATGGTAAAATTACTACCAAATGAGGCAGAGGATCCCGTTACTAATATTACATCATTTATACGAGGTGTTGTTGGGGTAACATCAGGAACAAAAAAACCATTAGATACTTTTACCACTTGTGCACTTGAAAAACTAAGCCCTGTAGCTGTTTGCCAATTGGTAACTTCTGTGCCAGTATAATAAAGTGTTATTTGATAGCTGCCAGTAGTTGTATTATTGGTAGGTACAACTTTAATAGTTTTTTGCAATACATTATTAGGCGTATTGGTATTCCAAAATTGAGTGGTACCACTTCCTGCCCTATCAATGGTTACTTGTGTGCATCCATAATCAAAGGCAGTAAGGTTTCTTATTCTTGCCAAAATAGCGCCTGCAGCATCATAAAAATACACATCGTCATTTGGTCCTAAGTATACATTTTTTGTACTGTTCAATGCAGTAGAAATAACAGTACCTGCTGTATTTATACTAAATGTAATAATAGGTCTTGATGAGGTACCAAACACAAAACTACTGTTTACAATAGCACAACCTGCTGTAACATTTGTACTTTGCCTATCGAAAATAGTATTGGCAATACTGGTAGCACCTTGTATTAAATCATCTCCAGATGCGGTAGTATTATCAAAACACATATCTACCAAAAGATTGGATGTACCGTCCCAAAAGAATGAAGTAATAGGGATTGTATTTAAACCAACTACTGTTGAATAACTAGCCGAATAAACAGTAGTAGCACCAGTTTCAAAAGCCCCAGATAAAACGGTGGTGAGCGTATTTTTTAATTTAATGGTAAAACCTCCAAATGGTTGTGTACTTCCCTTGGTAACAACATTAAAACCTAATGAAGTTATATTGCCTGCCGAGAAGCCCAACGCATTCAATTCTGCGGCGGTGTACAACATTTGTGTTCTTGCATCAAATTGTGAACTTCTGAATGGTTGGTTTAGACTGATATTACTAGTACCTACCCCAGCAGATAAAGTAGCTGCTGCTAAAGGTGCCGCATCATTGCTATTTATGGTGTAAGTAAATGTTTGATTAGAACTTCCTGCTTGAGCATTACTGCCGCCCGAGATAGCGTAATTTAATGTAAATGATTCTGTAGTTTCTATTGCTGCATCGTCATAAATACGAACAGTAATGGGCTGAAGATTTGTTACTCCATTGGGAAATGTAAGTACTTGCGAAGGGGTAACGAAGTTGCCATTTGTGGTTAATAAATAATCAATATTTTGTGTTGCAGTACCTCCTCCAACTACAGCTAGTGTAACAGTAGCAGCACCTACAGGAGCATTTAATATTTGCATGTTTACTGTATAATCTGTATAGCCTCTACAACCACTTGTAAATGTTGTAGCCTCTGTAGAATTGGCACTTATGTTTTGAAACTGAATATCAGGCGTGGTAACACTAGGTATTACAGTAGTCCATAATCCTCTGCCATGTGTAGCTGCAGCTATAGTACGGTCAGATGGACGGTATTCAATCATATCTGTTCTTACATTAGGGAAAGTATTGTTTGCAGCCCATACTGTGGAAGACCCATTTAATAAAACGGTTTCCCATACACCTGTTTCAGTAGCTATATAAGCTTTTGTATTATCTCCAGGATAAAACATTGCCCAGCGTACTGGCATGTTAGGTAAATTTCCATCAGATGCAACCCACGATGTACCTCCATTGGTAGATATCCATACATTATTTATACCGTAGTTAGAATACACGGCTATGAGGTTTTGATCAGAAGTGCCTTGGTTTATACAAGACAAAGATCCGTTTGGCAGCCCTGTAAAAATATTGGTACCAGCTGATCCACTTGCTATGGTATTAGCCGCATCTATTTGAACAACTCTACCATTATCCGTTCCCAAATAAATTCTGTTTGCAGTATATGGTGAAACGCTTACGGTTGTTACATTACCAGCACCAAGCCCTGTTATAGATACAACTGCAGATGTTGAACCAGTCTGCGGATCTGTCCATCTTCTATATGCACCGGCAGCATCGCCACAATACATAATATTGGCGGTATTGTCATAATCGAAAGGATTAATAAATTGGCCAGTGGAACCATTTAATGTAACACTACTCCACGATGCACCACCGTTTGTACTTCTCCTATAATCATTAAACACATAAGAGCCAAACTGAAATTGTGGCTGATCTTGATCAATGGCTACAAAAGCACCATCACCACCAGTTACCTCTATTGTGCTGCTTAAACCTGCATTGCTAAATTGATGTACACCATTATCCTGAGCACCTGCTAAAAAATAATCCGTAAGTGTAGGATGTATAGCACAAGAGTAAAACTGTTTAATTCTTAACCCAATATTTCTATCACGTATCGTCGTTCCTTTATCTGCAGAATAATGTACACCACCATCGCATCCAAACATCAATTTATTACCATTATCCCACCAAAGAATTTTCTGTATATCCGCATGTACATATTGTCCTGCGGTACCTACCCATGCTGATATTTTTGTCCAAGTAGTACCTCCGTTAGTTGTTTTCCAAGAATCTAGTCCACCTACTATACAAGTATTTGCATTTGATGGGTCAATATCTACTGATAATGCATACCAGCCTTGCGCACTTGCCCATCCTGCAGTAGGTTGTGTGGTAGTTGCAGCCCAGTTAGCCCCTCCATCTACCGATTTGTAGATTATAGGTACTTGACGGGTAAGATCAGCCGGAAGTGCAAATAAAGTAGATCCACTACAGCCAATTTCTGCTCGCATGGCAAATGAAGGAAATGCTGTTATTGGAGTCGTCCATGTAGCAGATGTAACCGTTGCTGGTATATCTGTATACCTATATGCTTGTGTAGAAAAAATTCCTACCACCACATGAAGTCGTGCAGCTACTGCTGTAGAACTGATTTCCATATCAGATATATCTGCCAGTATACCAGTAGGTGTAATATTTGTCCATACTGCACCGCCACTTGCAGCGGTAGATCGCAACAAACCAGTACCCCTTGTAGCTAGATAAATATTTCCTTGAAAATCGCATTTAATTCTTGTTCCATTTACATAAGTGCTGGTGCTGGCTAAATAATTCCAAGTATTGCCACCATCTGTACTTTTAAAAACCCCATTACCTTGTACCGCATCGGCATTGAAATAAGATTCTCCTGTACAGAAGTACATAATATTTTGAAACCCTGGCCTAGGATCTTGGCATATATCGGCAATAGAAAGATTGCTCAAATAATCATTTACCAATACCCAATTAGCAGGAGAAACTGTGATGTCAGTAGTTTTCCATAACCCACCTGCTACACTTCCTGCCCATACTGTTTTTTTTGTAGCATCGGTGGAGTCCACCATTAAAGCCCTTATTCTTCCAGAAGCTATGCCAGCATTAGCTCGGGTATTTCCATTCGATGGCCCAGGTACATCACTAGTAGGTCCTCTTTCTATCCATGATAATGCTGAAATACCTTCTGGTCTACTTAAATAATTGTTTTTAGACAATTCTGTTTCTTCTATTGCAACCATCAGTTGTTCCTTTGGCACTCTACCTGTTGCCGGATCTTTTGTACGCTCAAACTCCATACGGGCAATCTTTTCAGGCCCATCGTATTTATCATTTTCTTCATTTTCAGTAGTACTTCTTTTTTGATTTTGCTGAGAACAACTTGCAATTAATAGCACAAACAAGGTGCTTAAAAAAAAGATTGAAATAGCTTTTACTTTTTTAATCATGATTAAAATCAATTTATTTTAAACCCGTAAATATATATAAAATTATTACTATTTGAACTTTTAATTTTACTTTTTTTATTAGCTAAATTTATAGGCAGTATTTAGTAATATTTTACTGCACAACTTTCACAAACAAATGCTGTATATTGAATAAACACATTAGCAAAATCGTAATTCAGTCGAATTCTAAAAATCACTTTGCTTTCATCATATTCCCTTTAGCATTATGCGTTACTTCTGCAAGGCCCAATGCTTCCATTAATGGTGGAATATACATCCCAAAGCGTCCACGCAAACCTTTTTTTAAACCATACCAACCTTTTACCGGATTTTTTTCTGAACGACCCCAAGCTTCTACTGTGCCATCTTTTGCAGGCTTTTGCTCATCGGCACTGCCAAGCTCCATCCAATCGTCCTGTTTTTTAAGCATGTTGTGTAAGTCGCTTATACAATCGATGTTGTAGTGCAATACTGTTTTACCTACTGTGCATACCAACACTTCTTTACCATCTTTTTCATCGGTATGCATGGTATATTCTGATGATAAAGGCGGTGTTTTTAAAACAAGTGGTTTGTCTTTTGTGCCTATTTTGTATTTCATGATGAGGAGATTTTTGCTGTATCGAAGGTAATTCTAAAAAAATAAATTTTATGACACTAATTATTTTATTTTTTTAAGGAAACATTTTTGTTATCTGCTTTATAAAACATAATTACACGATACATCTTATTATTAAAATATTTAACGCTTTCCTCTGCGCCAATGTTCTTTTCTCACGACCTTTCACTTAAAAAATTTATTTACAAGCCTTTCACTTAAATCAAATATTGTCAAAAAAAAACTCATTTTGCTTTCATCATATTACCCTTAGTATTGTGCGTTATGTAGCTGAGTGTATGTTTCGATGGAAATGACCCGAGGTGAGTAACACAATGAATATTTTTCTCAAATAATATCAAAAAAAAATTTTAATTAATAAAAATAGTAATTTTAATAATTAAATCATTAAATATGAATTTTTTATATACGTTAAGAACAATTTTCACCCTTTCAATTTTATTCTTTTCTATTAAAGATGTGAACGCACAAAAGGGCAGTTTAACATGGGATCCTTTGCCTGCATCTTCAAAACATGATTATTATGAATCGGTAAAACTTATTAATGGCCAAATAATAGCAAAAAAGTTAGACCAAAAATATTCTCTACATCTTATTTTATTAGATGCTAATGCTGAAATAATAGCTGAAAATAAAATGAATACTGAAAAAGAAACATATTATAAATCAGGTGAATTGAAACAATTTGGTTCCAATATTTTTTACATTTATCAAACATTTAATAATGATAAAACTGACAATATAAATTATTATGCCTTAAAAATAGATCCAAAAAGTTTATCTATTTTAGATAAAATTGACTTAGGTACATTTACCGTAAATTTCAATGAAAGCTACAGTACAGGGTCAACATTTATAAAATATAGAACATCTCCAGATTTATCTAAAGTTTTACTTTTTTGTGAAAGCCCCAAAAGTGAAAAAGATAGTAAACAAATAAGTATAAAAGTGTTTAACACAGATTTAAAACAACTATGGTCTAAACAATTTCTAATGCCTGGCTCAAATATGTTTATTCAAATTTTAGATTGTGATTTAAATAATGATGGAGATGTATATGTATCATCCAAGAAATATGACGAAGCATTAACAGATAAAGTGAAAAGAGAAAAACAAGAAAAAAGTTCATCTTATACTTTCAAGCTAGGGTTGTACAACAAGGAAGGATTAAAGGATGTAAAAATAAATATCCAGGGAAAGTTTATTCAAAACACCTGCATTTATCAAAAAAATGACGGTACAATAGATGTTACAGGCCTATATAAACAAAATTTTAATGGAGGCATTACCGGTATTTTTTACAGTATTTTAGATAAAAAAACACTAGAGTTAAAAGATGTCAAAACAATTGACTTTCCTGAAAAAGTTATCAATGAAGCCAATATAAATGCTTTCATAAATAAAAAGAATAAGTTAGTAGATGTAGGCATGTCTCCTTACTATAAAATACAACAAGTAATACCTAGAAAGAACGGGAGTGCAAATTACATATTGCAATATCATTATTCTACAATCGAAGATCAATATACCGCTGGTAATATTTTTAATTCAGGCAGTTCTGGTACGGTTGCTAGAAATGAATTATTTGATATTATCATAGTAAATGTATCAAATGATGGCAAAGCTATTTATACAAGAATTCCAAAAGTTCAAAACTCTGGTATAGGCCCTGACTACAAAGATTTTTATGCTATACCTACAGATGAAAAATTAATTATTATTTATAATGACAACGAAGAAAACCTAGAAAATGGCATGGAAAACAAATCAATAAATAAACGTTTTGATAAAACCGTTTTAGTAGCAGCAACAATTAGCAATACTGGCACTTTAACTAGAGACATTATTTATAAAGATGAGGAGAATAAAAACTTTACTTCTGCAAAACCATCATTGACAAAAAAAATAACTGATACTAAATTTGAAATAATTGGTATGATGTATAAAGGACTGTCTTTAGAGCGTAATAGATATGGTACGATCATTATTAAATAGCTCTTTCATTGTATTACCGGTGTTAGAATACAGCAGCGTAAGTGTAGCACAAACGTACCAACAATACTTGCTGAAACTTTAATGCATAAAATATTTTTTGGGGAGGGCTATACAATTTGTTGGCACGTTTGGCTACTTATGTGCGCTGCATAACAATGGTAGACCTAGGATTATACAACGGCATGATATGGAGTATTAAATATATACGCCGGCAAGGCCACAGATAATCGATTCAACACTCTAAGAAATTACTTGCAATACTTTTCTATTAGTTCGGAAGCTCTTGTAGATTTAAGTTCGGCTGCTTTGTTCCAATCTAAACAAGCATCTGTCTTTTCTTTTAATGCAAAATGAATTAAACCTCTTACTAGATAATTTTGCGCATAATGAGATTTTACAGCAATTGCATTATTAATATCTTCCATTGCCTTACCATACTCCCTAAGCATTAACCTACAATTGGCTTTAAAAAAGTAATACTGTGTGTATTTATCTTTTATACTTTCACATCTTTCAAAATCTTGCAAGGCCGCATTATAATCTTTTAATTCCATTTGTATCATTGCTCTAAAATAATTAGCTTCTTTTTTATCTTTTAATTGCAAGGTCTTTGTTAAATCTTCAATGCCTCCTTTGTAATCTTTCAGTTGGTTTTTTACTAATCCCCTGTTGTAAAACACATCTGCATTGGTAGAATCTAACTGTATGGATTTATCATACTCATTTTTAGCTCCCTCAATATCATTTAATTTTATTTTTTCAAGTCCTTTTTGAAAAAACTCGCTGGCAGATTGAGAATAAGAAAAAGATGAAATTGTTAGAAAGCAAAAAGCAAGAATAGTAATTCTCATTTTGTAAATTATGTGTTCATTAATTTTGTGAATGTACAGTAAATCAATTTGTATTTAAAATAATTTGTGCTAATTCAGGCTTAAAAACAGCTAAGCAAATGAGTTTCTGCTCTTTTTGCGTAATTCTCTTTTATAATTTCTACGCCAAGGTTCGTGTCTCACGAACCTTTTGCTTAAATCATTCTGCCAATAAAAGCCCAATAAAGCTCCTCCGCACAACCTAGCAGGGATAGAAGCGGAAATCCTTTTTTGTGAGGAACGAACAAAAAAGATTGCAGCGAATAGCCCGTAACTGATATTCAACAAAGCTTCTCCGTCCATGCTCCAAAGCCCCCTCTATCTCCCCCGAAGGGGAAAGACACAAAATAGATTGAAATGTAGATTGAAAAAGAATAACGAAAACTAGATAATCAAATTTGCCAATCAAATAATAGTTTAAAGTATTGGAGACTAAAAGTCCCCCCTCGGGGGATTTAGGGGGCTGTACTTTTTTTTGTACCTTCGCCGCACTAAAAAAACAGTTGAACATGAGTATGGAACTGAGCAAAAATTTTGAGCCGCAGGAGATAGAGAAAAAATGGTATAGCCATTGGATGAATAATGGGTATTTTAAAAGTGTGCCCGATGAGCGTGAGGCATATACGATTGTGATGCCACCGCCTAACGTAACGGGTGTGCTGCACATGGGGCATTGTTTAAATAATACGATACAGGATATTCTCATTCGTCGTGCACGTATGCAAGGCAAAAACGCTTGCTGGGTGCCGGGTACCGACCATGCAAGTATAGCTACAGAAGCCAAAGTGGTGGCTATGTTGCGGGAGCGGGGTATTACAAAATCATCGCTGAGCAGAGAGGAGTTTTTAAAATATGCTTGGGAGTGGAAAGAAAAATACGGCGGTATTATTTTGGAGCAATTAAAAAAAATGGGTTGCAGTTTAGATTGGGATAGAACATCGTTTACCATGGACCCCGACTATTACAAATCGGTAATAGAAATATTTGTACGCTTGCACAAAGATGGCATTATTTATAGAGGGCTTCGCATGGTAAATTGGGACCCGGCAGGCAAGACAGCCCTGAGCGATGAAGAAGTAATTTTTAAAGACGTTGACAGCAAATTATATTATGTAACGTATTCCTTTGCCGATGGTAGTGAGGGTGGCATAACCGTGGCTACTACAAGGCCCGAAACGATTTTAGGTGATGTGGCTATTTGTGTAAACCCAAAAGATGAAAGATATATTTCGGTTATTGGAAAGGAAGTGATGGTGCCCATCATCAACAGAAAAATAAAAATAATTGGTGATGAATATGTAACGGCAGACTTTGGTACAGGCGCACTAAAAGTAACACCTGCACATGATAAAAATGACAATGAGCTTGGTAAAAAACACAACCTAAAAGCGTTGAACACGCTAGATGAAGAAGGGAAATTCACTTTAGAAGAATTGGAAGATGATTTGATAAATGATACTATTATTTCCTACGCAGGTGTAGATCGTTTTGCGCTTCGCAAAAAAATTGCAATAGACATTGAAGCCATTGGTGGCTTGCAAAAAATAGAAGATTACAAAAGCCAAGTGGGCACGAGTGAGCGTACTGGTGCGGTTATAGAAAGCAGGTTATCGCTTCAGTGGTTTATGGATATGAAAAAGTTTATAGCCACCAACCCCGATATAGCAGCAGCTGTAGCAGATGAACGTATAAAATTTCACCCAAGCAAAGCAAAGAATACGTATGCACATTGGATGGATAATATTAAAGACTGGTGCATAAGCAGACAATTGTGGTGGGGGCAGCAAATACCTGCGTGGTACGATCAAGAGGGAAATGTATTTGTTGCAGAGACCGAAGAAGAAGCAAGAAAGCTAGCGGCAGAAAAACTTTCAACTTTCAACCTTCAACTTTCAACTCGCATGTTTAAAGACCAATTCATCTCCTCCATCAATTCCTCATACAAAGTTGATGGTCCTTCCATTTATCTTGGTGCCGCTGTGCTTGATGGTGAGATCCTCGGCGAAGCCAAGGTCAATCTTTCCTTAAAAATGATGAGTCGTCATGGCCTGGTGACGGGAGCAACAGGATCAGGGAAGACAAGAACCCTTCAGCTAATGGCCGAGCAACTTTCTGCTGCCGGGGTACCCGTGTTTATGCCCGACATGAAAGGTGATTTGTCAGGTATTGCTCAACAAGGTTCCGCGAATGACAAGATCAATGAGCGTGCAAAAGCCCTGGGGGTAAACTATCAGCCGACTGGATTTCCACTGGAGATTTATTCACTGAGTGGAAAGTTGGGTGCTCAAATGCGGGCCACCGTCACGGAATTTGGGCCTGTTCTGCTGGGCAAGGTACTTGAGCTAAATGATGTGCAGAGTAGTGTACTTATGATACTCTTCAAATATGCCGACGATAAGAAATTGC
>JAYSWO010000428.1:0-3330 GCA_043717975.1 Ferruginibacter sp.
TGTTAAGGGTATATATTTTAGCTGGTTCATGATTTTAATTCTAATTATTATTAATTAATTTATTACAGTAAACGTTTTTCTTGTGAAACTTTTTCATCTTTTTATTCTTTGTGGTTTTATTGTTCTACTTTATTATCTCCATAAGGTACTGCCCAATCAGAGTTGCGTACCACTATTACGTATTGAAAATAATCTGTTGTAGCGGCTAACTTATTTCCGATCCAATTAAATGTTTTATCAAATTGTGAAGATGAGCCTACCAATTGTAATCCTTTATTGTAAGGAGACTCATTTCCTATTAATTTAAAAATTACGTTTTCATTTTTGCTAACAAATTTGCCAACGGCTTTTATACCATCTACCTTATATACAAAACTATCATCGTTTACCATATCTGATTTGCTGTAAATAGTACCTTTTTGCTGAGCCATTGGCGGCAAAAATTGTGTTGGCAACATTGATGCACTTTCTAAACAATACACTGGTATAGAAATTAATTTTTTAGCAAGTGGTAAATTACTTTTCTTTAACATAGCAGAAAAAGACATGCCGCCATTTATACTATCCTGCATGGCATGAAACCTTCCCCAAAAGCCATACATTTTTTCGTTGGTTAATTTGAATTGGTTATAAAATACATTAAAGTTGTAAAATAATTTATCTTCTCTTCCTTTTTTAGAAGCAATATTGTTTACGATGAATTGAAAATCGAAAAACTTGGTTTTAAATATCTTTTTATATGCCATTTCATTTTGTGTAATGTATATTACCATTCTTCTTACAAACTTTTTGAAGGTTTTTGAAGTGTCTTTGTTTAAGTCGATATTATCAAAAGCCAATAAACTATCCACCATAATATTGCTGCCCTTTTTATATTTTACTCCTGCACTTATTTCCGCCAATAACTTTTCATTCATATTTAAATCCTGTGCTTCGTCTAATCCCAATACAATTATTCTTTTATTTTTTGCCAATGTTTGGTTGTATTTGTACAATGTTTTCCATTTTTCAAAACCTGTTTTGTTTCCCCATTGTGCTTGCTGATTGTACCAATGTTGGTAAATGGCTTTTAAAAATTCCTCGTTTCCTGTGTTTAAATATTTGTTTAAGTAAAAAGCTTGGCTAAAATCTATTTCGGCAATGTAATAGCGAACGCCATTTTTCTTGTTTATCTGCATAAAAAGCTCCGCATCTAGTTGCTGAGGTTTTGCATAACCATGAGATTCTGATACAAAAAATACTTGGTTGTTGTAAAATGCTTCATCGAATATGGCAAATTTGTTATCTCCAGCAATGGTTATTTTTTCGTTGTTTTCTGCTAGGTAATTGCTAAAACTGCTGTCTTGAGCTTTTGCGGTTTGGGTAAGAAAGCATATTGCTAAAAATGCTATAATGGCAATGATAATGTGTAATTGGTTTGCTACAAAGTTGCTCGTTTGGGTGATTAGCTTTTTCATGTTTCTTATTTTTGTGTAATTGTCGATGTTTGACTTTGTAAAAGTACATTGGTGGGAAAGGCGATTCCAAATGGAAGGGCTTGTTGGTATTGGGTTTGGGGTGAATGGGGTGGTTGGGGGTGAGTGGTAGGTTTTGTTGTTGAGGTTAGGGGTGAGTTGCATGTGTGCCGTCACATTAGCGATACCTTATTAGTGTTCAACCCACTTCGGGGTTGTATGCATTAGCGGGTGTTTCTCCATCGGTTTCACCCGTGGTTACTCCAAGTGAACCCCGTTGGGGTTCGTTGTGAAAAAAAGGAGAAGTAGCTTTTGGGGTTATTTCTAATTATCTTAAAGCTGCAAGTTTCTCTTTTACCGCCTGATTCAAATTTCTAGACACAGGTATTTCCTCTTGTAATAAGGGTAATTGTAAGCGATAACCTTGTGCTGTGCCGTTTACACTTTGTACCAAAGCCATATTTACAATGGCGGTGCGGTGGCATCTAAAAAATTGAGGCAAGGTGGCTGTGTTCTCTTCCACCCTTTTTAAAGTAGTACGTATGATAGCGCTTTTCAGCTTTGTATTTTCCAAGTAAAAAACTTTTACATAATTATCGGCTGAGGTGGCGGCGATAAATGCTGTAGATGATATCGTAAGATTGTCCCTTTCGTTTTCTGCTTGCAGGGTTATATGTGTGGGCGAAAATGCTTCTTCTACTTCTTTATGTGTATCAATTTGTATTTCTTCTATTGGTAAAAAAAAAGGTTCTTCAATTGTAGGGTTTTTATGAGTAGGTAAGTTTTCATTTATTACCGCTACTTCGTTTTTATATTTTTTTAAAAGCCTTGCTTGATTTATAAGAATACTTACCGTAGCAGGAGCTATACCTATGATAGCCGTGTAAAAAACCATGGATAACCAATTGACCAAAGAAAAACTACCACCCCATAAAAAAATACCTGCCACCACATTAAAAGTGGCAATGGTTGTAATAATAATTAAGGTAAAAATAATTTCTCTGCCTATTGTCCATTTCGCTTCTTTAAAAAATTGAGGAAACAAAGGAAAAAAAACAAAAAAAACAAAAACGATAGCCGTGAATGTAAGTAAGCCCGCAATAGCGCAATTTAATAACACTTGAGTAAAACCAGTGTTGCTTCCAAAGGGTTTTAACACTAACAAAAATAAAAATACTACCACAGCAAATACAAAAGCCAGTTTTATTTGGGCAGGTTTTCGTTCTTCGAGTGGGTATGGTTTTTGAAGGATTGTTTGCAGTTTGGTCATACAGGATTTAAAAGTAAGATAAATTTTTTGATCAAAAAACGGCAATAGCTTTTTATAATGATTTACCTGCTGATGAAAGGCCATGTAGTAAGCATAATATCTATATTTGTTGATGATCTGGGCAACTGTGATTTACCATGAACGGAGAAATCAGCAAGTTTTCATTCCATATACTAATTTGGCATCAAACTTTTTTGTAGTGCTAGCGCTTTTTTTGATAATATTAAATAAAGAAACCCCTTTTTTCTTTCCTTGTTTCAATTTTAAAACAGAAAAGAAAAAAGGAGTTAAAGCAATATAAACTTAGCGGGATTGTTATCCTGCATTATCAAAAGCCTTTCTAATCCAATCAATCACTTCTTTGTCTATTTCTTTTATGTCAGAAAGATTTATTTTATGAGAACAAATACCATTTGGTTTTTCGTTTTCTAATTTACCTTTTGCTTCTACACCCTTTAAATTAAAGCCTATTTCAAATCTTGTTTTTGATGCAGGATTTAAAATGATAAATTGCTTTTTTCTTTTTAAACTAACATAGGTTTTCTTTGGAGCAATGTCAAATTCGCCACCAAATTTTTTAATTTCATCAATTATTTTGTCATAATA
>JAYSWO010000429.1:0-8338 GCA_043717975.1 Ferruginibacter sp.
TCTGCCAATTCAATAAATGTAGCCCGTTGGTTGCCACAGCAATTTTATTATTTTTTTGCATACAAACAATGGCAAGAAAAAAACAACCCACCTGTAATAAGCGTACCTAGTGGAAATTTTGGAAATATTTGTGCTGGTCTTTTAGCAAATGCATCTGGCTTGCCAGTAAAACATTTTATTGCAGCTTGTAATGCCAACGATGTGGTACCACAATATTTTGCTACAGAAAATTATCAATCTAAAAAAGCAGTGGCTACCATTAGCAACGCCATGGATGTTGGCGACCCAAGCAATTTTGTTCGTATAATGGAAATATTTCAACAACAATTTTCACACTTAAAAAATAAAGTAAGTAGTGTTAGTGTTAGTGATGCCATTACAAAACAAACATTGTTGTCTGTTTTTAACGAACAACAATACCTGTGTGACCCTCACGGTGCAGTTGCCTATAAAGCATTACAAGATTATTTACAAACCAATCCAAATGATAAAGGCATATTTTTAGAAACTGCTCATCCTGTAAAATTTTATGATGTGGTAGAGCCTATAATCAATCAACCTGTTACTATTCCAGAGAGTATTCAAGAGCAGTTAAAATTGGAAAAGAAAAGCACAAAAATTGGAGTTGAGGCTGAGGAGTTAAAGAATTTCTTATTAAAACTATAGTTTCCTACACTGCTTTATTTCCCACTTATTTGGGCAAGTAATTTATAATATGATTAATTCCACCAAATTCGTTTTGTACTTGTGGTCAAAATTTTGCCGTCTTCAAATGAGATGGTTAGTTTAAATATGTGCCCCTTTGTGTTAGAGGGTTTGGTTTTTGTAAAAATATTTACTGTTGATAAGTCTGCACCCCTGTCATTGATCTGGTTCTTAAACGTTTCAAGCGTAATGTTGTTTAATGAATTATCATTAACATTTACCAAAAATATACCATTCAAACTTGTGTTTGCTAGTATTCCATTATAAACACTATCGCTAGAAATATTAAATGTGGTAATCTTTGATTTAATACCATCGTCACCACAACCCTCGCAACTACAAGCAAAACTTTGATTTACTAAAAAAGAAAATGGATTATTATTTGTATTTCCAGCGGTACATTCTTTATAAAATTCATACTTTATAATTACTGAATCTACATTTGTAACTGCACCAGTATCAATAATAGCATTGTTAGAGCCATAAATTTTATTTTCAATTCTATTAACTGTAAAAAAAGGAAACATTACATCTTTACAATTGCAACACCCTATGTAAAGCACATTAGATAAAATAAATAAAGCAGGAAGAATAATAATTTTTTTATAATTCATATTTATTAGACGGTAAAGAAATTGAAAATGCTGCATTTGTTTATTTGAAAATTACAAATAGATTGCACATAAAAAAGCAGACCTTAAAGCCTGCTTTCTATTTCTTTCGATAATCTTTCAAAAATATCATCAACGCTACCTTCGCCCGGTACCATTACCACTTTGTCTGTTTGTCGGTAATAATCTGCTACGGCTTCTGTTTTGGTTTTATATTCCAACACACGTGCTGCTATAATTTCTTCGTTTACATCATCGCTACGACCACTCGTTTCTCCTCTTTTTATTAATCTTTTTACCAACTCATCTTCACTCACATCTAAAGCCAGCATTACAGAAATTGGTGACCCTTTTAAATCCAATAATTTATCCAACGCTTCTGCCTGCGCATCCGTACGTGGAAAACCATCAAACAAAAAACCTTTTGCTTCAGAATTAGCATCTATTGCTGAGCTTATCATACCTACTACCACTTCATCGGGTACTAGATGACCTTTGTCCATAATCTTCTTGGCTTCCAAACCTAAGGGTGTTTGTTGTGCTATTTGTGAGCGCAACAAATCTCCTGTACTTAAATGCACAAGTCCGTATTTTTCAATGATTTTTTCGCTCTGCGTTCCTTTTCCACTGCCTGGAGGGCCAAAAAGTATTAAATTAAACATAAGCCGTACAAATTTTTCGTTTCGGGTAAAGATAAGGTAAAAAAGTTTTTTTTCTTTAATGAGTAAGAAGCATTTTAAAATATAATCTTAACATATAAATAAAATATATATATGAATAATATTCATAACATCACTTTGAAATAATGTGGTTATCCTTTATATTTACAACAATCGTTCTTCTATTAAGCATTTTTAAAACAAATATGGATGGAAAATATAAAATTAAGCATACTTGCTGAAACGTTAATTGGTTCTGAGATTGTAAAGCTTGGTGGAATAATTAAAGATAAGATAAACAAGGGTGAGCATATTTATAATTATACGATTGGTGATTTTGATTCTAGTCAGTTTCCCATTCCATCATTGCTATTGCATGAAATAAAAACCGCATATGAAAATGGTTTTACAACTTATCCAATTGCAGATGGTGAGGCAGACTTAAGAAAAGCGGTAGCAGGTTTTATAAAAAATAACGAAGGATTGGATTTTGCAGCAAATGAAATATTAATTGGTGCAGGCGGCCGTCCACTTATTTATGCGGTGTATAGAGCCATTGTAGATAAAGGCGATAAAGTTATTTACCCAGTACCAAGCTGGAACAATAACCACTATACACATTTTACCGAAGGGCAACATGTAATGATAGAGGCTGCAAAAGAAAATAATTTTATGCCCACGGCTGAGCAAATACGCCCCCATGTAAAAGGCGCTTCTTTATTAGCATTGTGTTCTCCATTAAACCCAACAGGTACCGTTTTTACAAAAGAAGATTTAGAAGCCATTTGCGATTTGGTACTAGAAGAAAATGCGACTCGTGCAGAGGGTGAAAAAAAATTATATTTAATGTACGATCAAATGTATTGGACATTAACGTTTGGAGATACCGTGCATTACAACCCAATAAGTCTCCGCCCGGACATGAAAAAATATACCATTTTTATAGATGGTATAAGCAAGGCCTTTGCGGCCACAGGTGTACGTGTAGGCTGGAGTATGGGGCCTGCAGAAGTAATAGTAAAAATGAAAGCCATTAATAGCCATGTAGGTGCTTGGGCGCCTATGGCAGAGCAAAAAGCGGTGGCTAAATTTTTAATACAAGAAGCAGCTGTTAGCGACTATTTTGTACATTTTAAAAGTGAGGTAGAATATAGATTACAACATATTTATGACGGCTTTGTTGCGCTTAAAAATGAAGGTTTTGCAGTAGATGCCATTGTACCGCAAGCTGCTATATATCTAACTGTACAAATAAACCTTGTGGGAAAAAATATTGCAGGAAAACTTTTACAAACACAAGCAGATGTAACCGCTTATATTTTAGACGAAGCTAAATTAGCCATTGTGCCATTTAATTGCTTTGGTGCCAAAGACGATAGCAGTTGGTATAGAATAAGTGTGGGCTGTGTAAAAAAAGAAGAGATAACTGAAATGTTAGCTAAACTAAAATCGGCGTTAGAAAAAGTAGAAGGTTAATTAATTTTTATTGCTAAAAAATACGAATGGTTTGCTCAATTTATTTTGGCGAATCATTTTTTTTATAGCTACAGGGTTATTGATGATTTTATAACGATTAAGGTCAAGTACTTCATGCGCAGAAACAAAATTATCTAAACGTTCTGTTGTAAAAAGCAGTTCATTTAGTTGCATAACTTCTCTATCTATATCTTGCTGCGTCATTAAACGCTGGCGAAACATTACAAGAAGATCTCTGTTAGAAGTCATACAATTTAATTATTTGTAACCCACCATACCGGCACAACCGCAAGTGCTTTTTTTGCTAGAGGAGCATCCCGTAGCAACCAACGCAATGGCAATTAAGGTTAGTGAAGTTAATTTTATTATTTTTTTCATACGTTAGAAATTCTTTTTTTGTTGTTTTTGAGCTTACTTTTAAACCTTTAAAGAATCTAATATACAAAATAACGTTATTTACAACAAAAAAGTTTGCTGGGTGGTAGAAAATAATGTAAATATTAACAAAAAAAATGTACAAAAGAGGGTTCTCATAGCACCATTAGATTGGGGGCTTGGGCACGCAACTCGTTGTGTCCCTATTATTACAGCATTGTTAGCCCAAGGGTTTCACGTTTTTATTGGCTCAGAAAAGGCGGGTGCTGCTTTGCTAAAAAAAGAATTTCCTCAATTACAAATTTTACCATTGCAAGGTTATCACGTTTCTTACAGCAAAAAGGGAGAAGGGTTTTTGTGGAAAATGATAACACAAATTCCTGCAATAGCTGTGGCAATAAAAAGAGAAAAAAATTGGTTAAAAAAAATAATTGCCGATTATAAAATTGATATGGTAATCTCCGATAATCGTTTTGGGCTATATAATAAAAATGTGCACTGCATTTTTATAACACATCAATTAAAAATAAAAACGGGCCATTCTTTTACCGAAAAAATAGCACAAAAAATTAATTACAAATACATAAACAAGTTTGATGAATGCTGGGTAATAGATGAGGAGGGAGATGGAAATCTAGCCGGGGAATTATCGCATCCAAAAAAAATGCCTAACATAACCGTAAAATATATTGGCGCATTATCTAGATTTAAAAAATATGAAGTAGAAAAAAAGTACGATTTGCTTGTATTGCTATCTGGCCCTGAGCCACAGCGTACCATTTTTGAAAATATGTTGATACAGCAAATACAACATTTAAAACGAACCATTGTTTTGGTAAGAGGATTACCTGCTGAAGAAAATACCTTATCTATAGACGGGTTAGAAATATATAATCATTTACCCGCATCTAATTTGAACGAATTAATACTCGCGTCTAAAATTATGGTTGCCAGAAGTGGTTATACAACCGTAATGGATATGGCAGCCTTACAACAGAAAGCCATTTTAGTTCCTACGCCTGGGCAAACAGAGCAAGAATATTTAGCAACCTATTTATCCAAAAAAAAATATTGTATTGCTGAAAAGCAGGATGGGTTTGATTTGCAGAGGGCACTGGATAAATTAGAAAACACCACATTGCTGCCATACCCCATAAAAGAAAATACCTTATTAAAAGCTGCAATTTTTGCTATCTAATAACAATGCCCCTTTCGTTTTTATTATTACTGCCAATGATACTTGTTGCGCCTGCTTGGTAAAAAAGTGCAAGATGTTTTTTGGGCATTACGTTAATATTCTCAATAATTATTTTGTTTGTTAAATTATCATTGTCACAAAAAATAACAGCATCTACAATTTGTTGTTCCATTATTTCAAAAAGACTTTGCATTGTTTGAGTATTTGTTATAATTATGGATGCACTATCTTTTATTAATTCAATGATATATTTTTCTTGATCTTGGTTTCCAAATAAAATTAAAAATAAAGGCGGGTCAAGATTAACGTTTCTTTTTTCGCTTACAAAAATAGAATTTACTTTAGCGATTATTTTTGCAGAACCAACTACCAAATTCATTAAGCCCTGTTTAAACTTTTGCTGGCTGTAATGCTTGTCAACAAAGCGTTTTATAGCCCCATAGAAATGTTTAATATAATTTGCCGATTTCTTTTGCGTGCTTTCTCCTTTAAAATGTATAATGGTTGTATCGCCTAAATAATAATTTTGTAACCCCGCTTTTTGTATACGATACGACAGGTCAATATCTTCTCCATACATAAAAAAACTTTCATCAAAACCCTTGGTAAGCGCAATGGCTTTTTTGCTGAGCATCATAAAAGCTCCAGCAAGCACATTTACTGTATTGTTTTCTTTTTCTGATATATGACCAGCATAATATTGTGCAAATAATTTTGAAGAAGGAAATAGTTCTGCAAGCCCAACCATTTTAAAAAAACCAGCAGCTGGCGTTGGTAAACTACGCTTGCTTTCTTTTAAAAAATTACCAGCACCATCAATCATCCTTACGCCGAGTGCACCACAATCGATATGCTTTTCAAAAAATGCAAGACAATTTGTAAAGCAATCTTCGGGTACAATCGTATCAGGATTTAAAAATAAAATATGTTCTCCTTTGGCAAATAGTAAGGCAAAATTATTGGCTTTTCCAAAACCTACATTCTCTTTGTTCCAAAAAAAACGAACGCTTTTAAATTTTGTTTCTACATATGCTTTACTTCCATCGGTAGAATTATTATCCACCACCAATATTTCTGCATCTATATTTTTGCATGCCTTTATTACCGAAAGCAAACAATGCTCTAGGAAATATTTTACATTATAATTTACGATGATGATGGAGAGTTGCATTTGAGTGCGAATAACGAGTAATTTATTGATTTTGCAAAATGGATTTTATTGGTAAGCAAGGCTTTACTTGCAATAACCCTTTCATTATTGGGGGAATAAATAAAATAAGAAACAAGCAACTAGTATCTTTGCCAAAATATAAATAGATTATTTATTTATGGAACGTACAGAAATAGCCTCATTGGGAGAGTTTGGTTTAATAGACCACTTAACACAAAATAATGAAACAAGAAATAGTTCTACTATTTTGAGTGTGGGTGATGATGGTGCTGTTATAGATCATTTTGGAAGACAAACAGTAATATCATCCGATCTTTTATTAGAAGGTGTGCATTTTGATTTGTCGTATACCCCATTAAAACATTTGGGCTACAAAGCTGTGGTGGTAAACCTTAGCGATATATATGCTATGAATGCTACACCTACTCAAATTGTACTAAGCATTGGTTTTAGCAATCGATTTGCATTAGAAACCTTGGATGAATTTTATGAAGGTGTATATGCCGCATGCGAAAAATATGGGGTGGATTTGGTAGGTGGCGACACCACAACATCGCTTAAGGGATTTGTAATAAGTGTAACAGCAATAGGTGAAGTAGCGCCCGATGCATACGTAAAAAGAAGCGGAGCAAAAAGTGGCGATTTAATTTGTGTGAGTGGGGAACTGGGCGGTGCTTTTCTTGGACTAACATTATTGGAAAGAGAGAAAAAGATTTTTGAAGAAACTGGCGCACAACCAGATTTGGAAGGGCAAACATATATTGTAGGTCGATTATTAAAACCAGAAGCTAGACAAGACATCATAGAGTATTTTGCAGAAGAAAACATAATGCCTACAAGTATGATAGATGTAAGCGATGGACTTAGTAGCGAGATCATGCACATTTGTAAGCAAAGCCAAGTGGGTTGTGTATTGTACGAAGATAAATTTCCGATGGCAGACGAAATGAAAGAGTTTGCTTACAAGCTACAAACAGACCCTACCGCTTGTTTTCTTAGTGGTGGTGAGGATTATGAGTTATTGTTTACCGTACCACAAGGCGAGTACGAAAAAGTAAAACTGAATCCATCCATTAGTATTATTGGTTACATAACTGATGAGGGCGAGGGCAAACATTTAATAACCCGTGGTGGAAATAAACATGCGTTAGTGGCGCAAGGGTGGAATCATATGAAGAAATAATTTTAAAATGTCGCTAATTAGCGACATTTTTTATTTTTAATAACATTCATAATTTTTATTGTTGTTTGGTTTGTATTAATTTCATTTCTCATTATGAATAAACACTACTCCATTTTTTTTCTCTCAATAATTATTTTCTTCTGCTCCTGTGCAACCAGCAAAAAAAATTACAACCCTGCCCAAAAATACGCACCCGAAACCCTACAAAAAGATTTTGCACTTTTACGAAATATATTAGAAGCAAAACACCCAGCATTATATTGGTACACACCCAAAGAAAAAATGGATGCGTATTTTGAAAAATATAATGCGGTCATAAAAGACAGCATGACCGAGCAGCAGTTTGCATGGCTTGCTGTAGCACCCATGCTAGATAAAATACATTGCGGGCATACAAGCATGAGCCTGAGCAAGTCTTATAGCAAATGGGTAAAAGGCAAACTCATTCCATCTTTTCCGCTTTATTTAAAAATATGGAACGATACCATGGCGGTATATGGAAATTTAAATTTTAAAAAAGACAGTATTTTTAAAAGAGGCACATTGGTTACATCTATTAATGGTATTCCCAATAAGCTAATGATAAAATATATGTTGGGGTATTTGGTAGAAGATGGCTATGCTTATAATGTAAACTATATAAGACTTAGTGGAAATTTTCCTTACTACCACAGAAATATTTTTGGGCTTAGCAAAACATATACAGTAGGATATTTAGATAGTACAGGTAAAGAACAAAAAGCCACGCTACCCTTGTTTGTGCCATTAAAAGATTCTGTAAAAAAAGATTCTACTAAGAAAGACACTGCAATTAAAAAAATAAAAATACCCAAGGCGGAAAAATTGCTTACATACCGTTCTCTAAAAATAGATAGCACAAAAAAATATGCTACCATGGTATTGAATACTTTTACTGATGGGCATTTGCGTAGGTTTTTTAGGCGTTCGTTTAGACAATTA
>JAYSWO010000430.1:0-8309 GCA_043717975.1 Ferruginibacter sp.
CTCTCCGGCGGACAAGTCCAAAGAAAGACATTAGATGTTAGACATTAGATATTAGACATTACATTATTAGACGTTAGACACAAGACAAGCCCCAACCTCTCCCTAAAACACAGATGCCAACTTATAAAAAGTTGGCATCTGTGTTTGAATATCATATTTTGATTATTACACTTCTGATTCTGTTTCTTTCTCCTTCACATCTTCTACTACTGCAGCATCTTTTTTTACAAAATTTATTTTTTGGTTTTCAGTATCCAAAGTTGCTATCAATACATCGCCGGCTTTTATATTCATATTTAAAATTTCTTCTGCTAAAGGATCTTCTAAATATTTTTGTATGGCTCTGTGTAGCGGTCTTGCACCAAACTGGCTATCGTAGCCCTTATCTGCCACAAAGGTTTTGGCCTCTGGCGTAAGCTCCATGCTAAAACCAAGGTTGTTCAAGCGTTTCATCACACCTTTCATGAGGATATCTATTATTTCAAAAATATCATCTTTGCTTAGGCTGTTAAAAATAACCACATCATCTATCCTATTTAAAAACTCAGGACTAAACGTACGCTTCAGTGCTTTTTCTATAACGGCTTTGTTGTTTTCGTCGGTGTGCTCCATTCTATTTTGTGTAGCAAACCCTACCCCTTCGCCAAAATCTTTTAACTGACGAGCCCCAATGTTGGATGTCATGATGATCATCGTATTTTTAAAATCTACTTTTCTACCAAGGCCATCGGTGAGCATACCATCATCTAACACTTGTAATAAAATATTGTAAATATCTGGATGCGCTTTTTCTATTTCATCTAGCAAGATAACGCTGTAAGGCTTGCGGCGTACACGTTCTGTAAGCTGTCCGCCTTCTTCGTATCCTACATAGCCTGGAGGCGCTCCTATTAAACGACTCACGGTAAATTTTTCCATGTACTCACTCATGTCTATACGTATGAGCGCATCTTCGCTATCAAACATTTGGCGGGCAAGCGTACGAGCAAGCTCGGTTTTACCCACACCAGTTGGCCCTAAGAAAATAAATGTACCTATTGGTTTTTTAGGATCCTTCAACCCTACCCTATTTCTTTGTATGGCTTTTACCACTTTGCTTATAGCGTCTTGTTGCCCTACCACAGCGCCTTTTAGGTCATCGCCCATTTTGCGCAGCTTGTCTGTTTCGGCTTGTACCATGCGTTTTACAGGTATGCCCGTCATCATGTGTATTACTTCGGCTATGTCTTCTTCTTCTATCGGAAAACGTTTGTTCTTGCTCTCTTCTTCCCAATCTACTTTTGCTTTTTCGAGTTCATCTTGCAAGCGTTTTTCTGTATCTCTGAGCGATGCGGCTTCTTCAAACTTTTGGCTTTTCACCACTTTGTTTTTCTCAAGCTTTATGTCTTCTATTTTCTTTTCTAGCTCAATAATATTTTCGGGCACATTTATATTTTTAATGTGCTTTCTTGCGCCTACTTCGTCCAATACATCTATGGCTTTGTCGGGCAATAAACGATCCGTCATGTAGCGGTCACTCAGTTTTACACATGCTTCAATAGCTTCTTGGCTATACGTTACATTGTGGTAATCTTCGTATTTGCTTTTTATATTCGTTAGTATTTCTATGGCTTCATCTACACTTGGCTGCTCTACCAATACTTTTTGAAAACGACGATCGAGTGCCCCATCTTTTTCTATGTGTTGGCGATATTCATCAAGCGTAGTGGCACCAATACATTGCAACTCTCCACGAGCCAATGCTGGTTTAAAAATATTGCTTGCATCTAAACTTCCACTTGCACCACCTGCACCCACAATGGTATGTATTTCGTCTATAAATAAAATAACGTCTTTGTTTTTTTCTAGCTCATTCATAATGGCTTTCATACGCTCTTCAAACTGGCCACGGTATTTTGTACCGGCTACAAGCGCCGCCAGGTCCAAGCTTACCACACGCTTATCAAACAACACACGGCTTACTTTGCGTTGTACAATGCGCAGTGCCAATCCTTCTACAATGGCTGTTTTACCCACACCTGGTTCACCAATTAATATAGGGTTGTTCTTTTTTCTGCGAGACAATATTTGCGATACCCTTTCTATTTCGTTTTCTCTTCCTACTATCGGATCTAGTGTACCGCTTTCTGCTAGGCGGGTAATGTCTCTACCAAAATTATCGAGCACTGGTGTTTTTGTTTTTGGCAAATTGGTAGCACCTGGTTTTGCTGGTTTTTGCGCGCCAAATTTTTTGCTGTCGTCATCAAAATCATCTTCATCATTAAACTCCATGCGTGGCACATCGGTAGATACAAAGCCCAATTCGTTTTTAAACAAATCATAGTCTACATCAAACTGATTGATAATTTGTGTAGCAATGTTTTCTTTGTTTTTTAAAATAGAGAGCATGAGGTGCTCGCTTTCTGCATTGGTACTTTTTAGTGCCTTTGCTTCTAACACCGTAATGCGAATTACTTTTTCTGCTTGCTTGGTAAGTGGTAAGGAATTTATGTTGGCTATGTTTTTTCCTGTTTTATCTTTTACGGCAAGTTCTATTTCTTTGCGCAACTCATACACATCTACATTGAGCGTTTTAAGAATTTTTACGGCAGTGTTTTCGCCGTCTCTTATAAGGCCAAGTACCAAATGTTCGGTGCCTATAAAGTCATTTCCAAGCCTTAGGGCTTCTTCTCTGCTATATGAAATGATCTCTTTTACTTGTATTGAAAAATTATTATCCATTCTGTTGGTTTTTGCTTGTACAATGTTAACGAAAAAATGGGGCGTTTAAGTGTAAAAAATATCACAAATGTTGATATGTGTACAATATTTATTATCATTTACGAGAAATATGTCAAATTCTATTTTGCGAAATAAGATAATTATATATTTTTGATAGTAGTTAAAAATGGGTTTAATTGGTTTTTTTTGCCGTTTTTTTGCTTTTTTGCTACGCAAAAGATTTTTTTGCCGATAAGGCGGTAAGGCGTTTTTGCTTCGCAAAAAATTGGTTGCTACTAATTACACGAATTTACACGAATGGGTTTCTTTATTCGTGAAAATTAGTGCCATTCGTGGCTAATCTTTTCCGGAGGAAAACTTCTTCGCAAAAGGGTTGTTGCCACTAATTACACGAATTAACACGAATGGGTTTTTATTAGTGTAAATCAGTGCCATTCGTGGCTAATCTTTCCGAAGGAAAACTTCTTTATTGGTTTTGCTCTGCAAAAGGTTTGTTGCCACTAATTACACGAATTTACACGAATGGGTTTTTATTAGTGTAAATCAGTGCCATTCGTGGCTAATCTTTTCCGGAGGAAAAACCATACTTCCAAGTAAAACTAAATAAGAACTATTTTTAAAATCAATATCTTCAATAAATAAATGCTCCGCAAAATGAATGTCAAAATAGATACCAAAGAAAAATTTACGGTTTTAACGCCTCAAGCGGCCATTATTTCTGCTAATATGACAGAAGATATTGAAAACCTTACCATAAATGCCAGTGAAGCCATTCCACATTTGGTCATAAACATGAGAGAAGTAAAAGAAATGGCACCAGAAGCTGCCCAAAAATTAGCCGATGTGCAGCAAGCTTCTTATGAGCGTGACCACTCTTTTGTAATATGCGAACTGCAGCCAGATGTAGAAGCCGTTTTTGAAAAAGAAGAATTGTTAGAAGTAATGAACATAACGCCTACCGAAAGCGAAGCATGGGATATTGTGCAAATGGAAGAAATAGAAAGGGAATTGCTGAGTGATTTTGAGGAGGGAAGTGGGGAATAGGGAGTGGTGAGTGGTGAGTGGGAAGCAGGGAGTGATGAGAGGGGTAATAATTATAGCAGGTAAAAAATAGTCAACCTATTATTTGGCAGTTGTTTACGATTTTTATATATTCAATCTTTCCAAAAAATATTTTTTAACCACCAAAACTAATTTTTATGCTAAAAACATTCCATAAACTTGTATTTTTCTGTGTGTTTTTATTATTTGCTACAGCAAATATTTTTGCACAGCAAATGAAATACCATCGCATTCAAGCTACACTATCTCCAAATAAATTTAAGAAAGTAATGCAAAGAGGAATGGAGATAGATCATTATGAATTTAAAGATGGGGTGCTCATTGCAGAAGTATCTGACAATGATATAAAATTATTAAAAGCCAATAGCGTAAAATTTGAATACATTATAGAAGATCTAGAAAAAAATATGGAAAGCTACAATGCAAAAATAGATAGAGCTGCAGCCGAAGCAAGGGGTTCAGAAACAACCAATGCATTAACGGTGCCTACACCAAATCATTTTGGCACAGGTGGTAGTTATGGCACAACTGGTGGAGTGGCCAAGCATTTTACTTTTCAAGAAATGCAAAATGAATTGGATGAAATGAGGGCATTCTATCCAAATTTAATTACTGTAAAATCTAGTATAGGAACTACCGATCAAGGCAGAGCTATTTTTATGGTACGCATAAGCGATAATGCAGATGTGGATGAAAATGAACCAGAGGTTTTGCTTAATGGTGTACACCATGCAAGAGAGCCAATAAGCATGTCGCAATTAATATTTTTTATGTGGCATGTTTTAGAAAATTATGATACCGATAAAGAATTACAAACGTTGGTAAACAGTACAGAAATGTATATTGTACCATGCTTAAACCCTGATGGATACGAATACAACCGCTCTACAAATCCTACTGGCGGTGGCATGTGGCGCAAAAACAGACACCTCAATGGCGATGGCACTTTTGGTGTGGACAATAATAGAAATTATAGTTACGACTGGGGCGGTACTGGAGCATCTGCTTCTACCAATAGCGAAACCTACCGTGGTGCAAGTGCATTTTCGGAAGCAGAAAATATTGCTATAAAAAACTTTACCATTTCAAGAAATTTTGTAAGCGCATTAAATACACATGCTTATGGAAACTATTGCTTATATCCATATTCCAGTAAGGTAGTTAATACAAATCCGGAGATACCTTTATTTACACAGCTGTCTTCATTTCTTACGCAGGATAATAATTTTATTTCGGGCAATTGTCAAGCTACATTAAATTATGTGGCCAGTGGAGATGCCGTAGATTGGGGTTATGGTGATATTGTATCAAAACCAAAAATATACACTTTCACTCCAGAGATTGGCAACTCTACTGATGGATTTTATCCTGCAGCTTCACGTATTATTCCATTATGTAATTCTATGATGGTGATGAATAAAAATATTTTAAAAGTATCTACTAGTTATGGCTTGGTTACAACATCGGCAGCTGCTACCGTAAGTAGTTTAAACGGAACAATACCATTCAATATTCAACATTTTGGTATTTACCCAGGCACCTACATTGTAGGCGTATCGCCACTTTCGAGCTATGTAACCACAATAGATGCAGTAAAAACAATTTCTAGTGCTACCATTTTTCAAACTCAAAATGATGTTTTTAATTACACAATAGATCCTGCTACGCCAATAGGTACCGTGTTACAATTTGAGGTAAGTACCAATAATAGTTATACTACTAGGTTAGATACCATTTCTATTGTTGTAGAATGTGCTTCTCCTACCAGCAATGCTACAACGGGCATTAGCACTACATCTGCCAATATTAGTTGGACAAATGTTGGAAGCAATACAGATTATTATTTATCTACAAAAGCTGCATCTTCTGCTACATGGAGTACCGATAGTTTGGTAACCGGCAATGCTAGCACACTAACCAATCTTACGCCAAATACTAGTTACAACTGGAGAGTGCGTACGGTAGATTGTACCACTTATTCTACAGCCCAAAGTTTTACAACGTTAAATATTTGTGCTATACCTAATCCTAGCGCAACAGCTATTACAACGAGTAGCTTTACCCTTACGTGGCCTGCAATAGCTAGCGCTACGTCGTACAATGTACAAACGAGGCTTGCAGGTAGCAGTGTATGGACAAGCAGTACCGTAACCACTACATCAAAAATAGTAACCGGTTTATTACCCGGCAAAATATACGAATACCAAGTAAACGCTAATTGTCCATCGGGTGCAAGTGGTTTTTCCACAGCAAAAAATGTTACGACTTCTAGCTTAAATTATTGTGCATCTAACGGAAACAATACCACAAGAGAATGGATAGACTATATTCAACTTGGCAGTATTAATAGGGTTTCAGCAGCTGAGGTAAATGGATATGTAAATACAGGTATATCTACTTCATTGACAAGAGGTGCTAGTTATACCATTACTTTTAGTGCAGGTTTTAGTACAGCAGTTATTAAAGAAAACTGGAAAATATTTATCGACTTTAATGCCGATGGCGATTTTGCTGATGCAAACGAAACCATTGTAAATACCAATAAAACCGGTGCAGGTAATTATACGGCCAACTTTACCGTACCCAATAATGCAGTTATAGGCAACGTAGGCATGAGGGTAAAAATGAGCCCGAAAGGAATTAGCAATGCATGTGGCTCTATGAATAATGGAGAAGTAGAAGATTATACAATACTTACAACAGTTGGCGCAGAAGGTAAGAGCTCAAACAATCCATTAATAGCAGTTGAGGAATTAAATGAAAATTGGAATGCTCGTGTTATTGAAAACCCTTTTAAAAATAATATCAAAATAGTATTGGATAGCAAAAATGATGATGCTACCATTATTACATTGATGAATGTAACAGGCACTGTTGTTTATAAAAAAGTATTAAGTGCTTCTACACTCATTCAAAGTATAAACACCGCTCAGTTGCCCAATGGAATTTATTTATTGCTATTGCAAAATGGCGAGAATAGAAAATCAATTAAACTAATAAAATAGTTTTTAGGTAAAGAAAGGTTGCCCCATTTTTTTATGAGGCAACCTTTTTTATTTGAAATAAATTACAGGCATTTGAAAATAATTTGCTTTAACAGTAGTTTTTGTATAACCATTTTTAAATTAGCATCTTCAATGAAGATATTTATATTTTTAATCTTTATAAACTTACCACAATTAGTATTTTCCCAAAGCGAAAGAACGGTAATTCGTAATTATCAAAAGGGGAAATTGCAAGAAGATACAAGTTATGTGTATTGGCTTCCTTACAAAGAAAAAACTAGTCAGCTAATGGTGCAAGGATACCTCACAAAATATTCGCACAAAAGATTAATTGCAAATGATTTTAAAATGAAAAGCGGCACTACAATTTGTGCATCAAGAGCTGGAATAGTTGCTGATGTTATTCAATCGAGTAATATTGGAGGGTTATGGGATAAAGAAAATCATTGGAATTATATTTAAATTCTTCATGAAGATAGTAGCACAGCCATCTATGGACATTTACATCAAAATGGAGCCAAGGTGCATGTTGGCGATGTTGTGGCTCAAGGACAAGAAATTGGCATAAGCGGCAATACCGGTTTCTCTGCTTTTCCGCATCTTCATTTTCAAGTGCGTAATAAAGAAGGAATACAATATACCAGTGCGCTTTTTAACTCAGTATGGAAAACAATATTTACGGCAAATGAAGCATTATGAATGTATACATATAGGATCTGAAAAAAGAAAGTAAATTTAAAAAGCTTCTTAAATAAAAATACTATCTACTTTTAACTATTTAATATTTTTTTATTAATGTAAATTGATAAATATGGATACAAAAAACCTGCGATAAAAAAAATTATTACTTGATAAAAATTTTTAAATGGCTCAAAATAATATGTTTCTAACCTTAAATAAGATATTAATTGGGCTATTAAAAATGTTCCTGTTCCAGATACAAATGCTATTAATATTTTATTCTTTTTTTTTCTTAACATATAATCTGCAAGAATATATATTACCCAAAAAAAAGTAAGTATTTGAATGAAAAAGATTAATACTGTATAGTAAAGAAAAAGACTAAAAAATGATACCCTACTAAAAGAACGAATATTAAAAAAGTATTTACCTAATTCAGTTAGCAACAATGACAATACTAAACTTAGAATTATCATCGTAAAGATAAAAGCCATTGTCTTTTTCATTATTCAATTTTACAAATTGTTGTGTGGCTTAAACAAAATATAATAAGCACTATTTTCACTAATACAATCCTTTGTAAGTATTAGTTGCACGCCAAATGGTGATTTATCTTTACTTGTGTTATCAGTAAATTCAGCTTTTTTGGTATCATTGTAATTAGTAATTTTTTTTAGTGGGCTCATTTTTGTAAGCGTATCTACCATATTATTATATAAATTTATCGCATCTTCTTTTTCATAAAAGTATAAATAAAGTGAAATGTCAAATATTTCAACCCTGTCTTTAAACATTTCTTGTGCTTGTAATTCTATTCTACCAACTGAAAGTTTTTCTTTT
>JAYSWO010000044.1:0-2403 GCA_043717975.1 Ferruginibacter sp.
ACTAGTATTATTTTATCTAATGATAATGATTTTAAGTATGTTTTAAAAAATATTTTCTTTAATTTAGTATTATAAAGCTAATTTTATAGGTACTTTACACAGTTACAATGAATATACTTATAATACTATTTTAACAATAAAGTAGTTAAATAATACGACAAACCATGAAACAAAATATATTACGAGAAATTACACCTTTAACAAATGGCGATTGCTTTACCTTATTTAGTAGAACAAAAACAGAGTTTGATTTTCCGCTACACCATCACGAAGATTTAGAATTGAATTTTATAATGAACGCAAAAGGTGCAAGAAGGGTTGTGGGGGATCATATTGCTGAAATAGATGACTTGGAACTTGTATTAGTAGGCTCAAATCTTCCGCATGTTTGGCAAACACATAATTGTAGAGATAAAGAAATAAAAGAAATAACCATCCAATTTCACAAAGACCTGCTAGATGATAAATTTTTGCAGCGAACACAATTAAGTTTTATGAAGACCATGCTCGAAAAATCAAATAGAGGTATTTTATTCTCTAATGATACAGCACTAAATCTTGCAGCAAGGGTACAAGCATTAGAAAAAAAACAGGGTTTTGATTCGATACTTGAATTGCTATCGATTTTAAATGACCTTTCTACTTCTCGTAATATGCAATTGCTATCTACTGCCAGTTTTAGCAATGTAAACCTTTCTTATAATAGTAGAAGAATAGAAAAAGCTTTTGAATATATGAACCAAAATTTTGACAAGCAAATTACACTTTCGGAAATTGCTAAACTAACCAATATGTCCGATGTTTCCTTTAGTCGCTTTTTCAAAAGCAGAACAGGCATTTCATTTATAGACAGCCTCACAGAAATGCGACTTGGACACACTTCTAGAATGCTTATGAACACTACCCAAACAATTGCTGAAATAGCTTATAACTGTGGATTTAATAATATTTCCAATTTTAACAGGGTTTTTAAAGCAAAAAAAGGATGTACACCTAAAGAGTTTAGAGAAAGTTATTCCAAAGAACATAGAATATTTGTCTAAAACTTTTTTATTTTATTAGCTGTCTACATATTTTAGTGTTAAACAAAATATGTAGTCAACTGTATAGCTACTCTAGAGTTACTCTTGTTTATACATTGGGTAATACACATAGCATTCACATGAATTACATCATACCAATCACATAGCTATCGCATTATATTTTTATCGTCTAATACTGATTTTACTATACAGATCATATTCTTTTTTGCTCAATCTTCTTGAATGTAAAAAACGATTTCGCTACATTATCCTACCTTGTTTTGCATTATTGAAACATTAAATACACCATCTGATAATTGAAGAAGTACCAATTGAAAGATGTATTAGTTGCGATGTTTGTGGATAATATTTAATCGCTTACAAGACTACAAAAAATCAAAAATATTATTACAAATGTGATACCATAGTTGCTATTGCAATAAAAGAGCAAATGCACTTCACGAATCATTTAAAGCTATGTTAGACCATTATAAGCTATCAACAGCAAATGGATTAAATGAAATTATAAAAACACAAATGATCATTACCCACAACCAAGTAAATAAAGATGCAGTAGATACTTCGAAAAATTTGAGCAAACAAATAATAGAGTATGAAAGAAAATTGAACGATGCGAATAAATACTTATAAATGAAGAAATAAATAACACATTGTTTATTAAATATGGCACTAGATTTAGAGAAGAAAAAGCAGATTTACAAAAAGAATTGGAATATTCTTCATACAGTATCTCGAACCTTCAAAAGTACTTTGATAGTGCTATCAATTATTCTTCCAAACTCAATACCTTATGGACTTCCGCAGATTATCATCAGAAGCAACAAATACAGTTTTTAGTGTTTCCTGACGGTATTCGTTACAATCGTAAAAAAGATGAATATCGAACCGAAAGAGTAAACAGCGTTTTCTCCTACATTGCACAACTAGCAGGGGCTGTAGGAAATGAAAAAAGCGAACACAAAGATAAAAATATCTCTGTGCCCGCTTTTGTGGAGCCGACCGGACTCGAACCGGTGTCCAAACATATTCGCCGTAAGCTTTCTACATGTTTATTTACGAATTAATTTTCAAGAAAATACCGGAACGCAACAAACCAATATTTTCCTTAGAAGAATAATCTTAAACAACAGTCACCTCATTCTGTTGTAGCATATCACTTTTTTTTGATGTCGGCGGCGGAACTTGGCAGTAATAAAACCTGCTCGGCGGCCCTAATGGTTACTAGTCTATCGACTAAGCAGCCATGGCATACGAAGTATTGCCATTTGAGTTTTTCGTTTTCAGATTAAAGTGCTAATAACGCAACGCACTACATGCTTACACCTACAAAGATCTATGCTGTCAAAACCAAAACGGCCCC
>JAYSWO010000431.1:0-3313 GCA_043717975.1 Ferruginibacter sp.
AAACAATAATGTAAAATTAAATGTAACGGAATTTATTGTGGATGCAGAATTAGTAATAAAAGAGGTTGGCAATTTTGATGTAATTTCTTTTGATATAGAAAATAGTGTAAATGATTTGCGTACAGAAAAATGGATGATGGCCTTGTTGAAAGAAGATATTAAAGTATCGCTGGATAATCTTGTGACAGCCATAACTAAAAAAATTACCGATAGCAATGTTTTTATAACAACTGCAGATGCTACAATAATAAATAGCGATAAAATAAATAACCTAATGCAGGCAGCAAAAGCATTGCTTGGCGATGAAGCATTGTTACTACCACAATTTTTATTAAGCAATACACAGGCCAATGAATTTGAAAGTGCTCATAGTACAAGTAGTGCACTTTTAGATTTTGTAAAAACAAATGAAAAAAGAATTTTCCCTGTAGAAGATTGGCTTGCAGGTGTAGCAAGAGTAAGAGAAAAGTTACAACATTGGGAAAGTGCCACATTTTTATCGAGTGCATTTAATGCAGCAAGCACAATGGATTTAACGCCTCTTCAATTTCCTTTTCAAACTGCAGATAGATGGGCGGCATTAAAATTTATAGATGAAACAAATGCGGCAGATGCTTTTAAATTGAATAATGACAAACTGCTTTACACCGCACATTTTGCAACAGCATTTGATAAAACAAAACCACAGTGCGGTATTGTAATGGATGAGTGGACAGAAGTAATACCGGGCAAAGAAGAAACTACCGGTGTAGCATTTCATTATGACCAACCCAATAGCGAGCCTGCACAAACCATGCTGCTTGTAGTACCACCAAAAATAACAGGCAACTGGCAGTGGAATGATATTGTAGAATCGATGGAAGAAACATTGCAAATGGCAAAAAAACGAGCTGTAGCACCAGACAATATTGAAACAACAGCCTATGCACAATTTTTGCCTGCTACTATGATGGCTGTTACGCTTCATTGGATAACGGTTGCAACCAATTTGGCAATTAACAATAATATCTATGCACAAGTAAAAAGTAATTAATTATGGCAACTTTACAATATAGCCCAATCGTTGATATTGCTAAAACTTTGGCTATTCGACAATTTCCTACAGCGCTTATGTGGAACCGGTTGGAAGCTAGACCAAAGGCACATGATTTTAATAAAGCTTTAAAAGCAGAAGTAAGAGATGCTTTGTGGATGCTTACCAAGCAATGGCAAATGGGCGAATTTAATGGCGATGATGCTGGCTCGCCCGTATTTGCAAAAGTGCATATTACTTCTTCACATATAGATACCTACAATGCCGCAAAAAAAGGGGCGCAAAGTTTTGAGCCCAACATACCATTAGAAGTAAAAGCAGAGCAAAAGAAAATACCATTTGTAAGAAACGATAAAGAAATAAGTATTGACATACGTTTGCAAATGGGAAAATATTGGTTGGCATTATTAAAGAAAGAAGGGTTAAACTTTGGTGCTGAATACATAAAAAAATACGAGTTTACATTACCCGCTAAAACAAGGGCTACCGATTATATTTATGCACACAGAGAAGTGTGGCAAAAATATGCAGCCATCAGTGGGCGCAGTATGGATGGGTATAAATTGTATGAACATATTAATGGGACATCAAATAAAGCTTCTGATGGAATTTTGAATACTGATGCAGGAATAGCAATTTCCAATACAGAAAAAGATACGTTAGCTGAGCTTGGGGATGAATTGATAAGATGGTTTACCAGCCAATATTACCAACCTACAGAAGAAAAAAACAATGCTTGGTTACCAGATCAATTGGAGTATCAATTTGACTGTGTAGCCACAGCCGAAAATGAAGAAAAAACTTTACAAGCCAATGAATATTATCATGCCCATTTAGATTGGTATGCATTTGACATAAAACAAAATAGAACCAATGCCGCAGGACAAACCAAAAATAAATTTACAAGCACTTTTATACCAACCCATGTACAATTTGATGGTATGCCTGACACACGCTGGTGGAAATTTGAAGATGCGAAAACGAGTTTCGGAGATGTAAAGCCAAACACAACAGACCTTGCAAAATTATTATTGATAGAGTTTGGGTTGGTGTTTGCCAACGATTGGTTTATTATACCATATGCACTACCAATAGGCTCTCTAGCAAATGTGGAAGGGCTTACAGTAAAAAATAATTTTGGCGAAACCATATGGATAAAGGCAAGTGAAGATGTAAAAGAGAAAGGGCTGCCTTGGAGTATGTTTAAATTAAAAAGCGAGCATCAAAACAACACTTTGCTTTTAGCACCTGCCGCCATAAAAGTGCAAGAAGGTAATGCACTTGAAGAAATTGTATTGATAAGAGATGAAATGAGCAATATGGTATGGGGTGTGGAAACCATAGCACCTATGCCTTTTGGAGAAGGAAATAAAGGAAACGAAAAAGCATTGCAAGTAAGGCAATACCATGAAAAATTTGTGCAAGAAAATGCCATACCCCAAGCGATTCCTTATGCTGCCAAAGTAAGCTACCTAGCTATGACAGATGTGCCAGAGCATTGGATACCCTTTGTGCCAGTGCATAAAGAAAATAGCAATAGAGAAACACAATTGCAACGAGCTTCTATGCTTCGTATAATTGAAAAAGACCCCAATGAGCCAGTAAAAATAAAACCACAAACAAGTGTATTAAGAGAGGGATTAGAAAACGAAAACCCAGATGGTACGCCCAACCCGTTGGCTTATTTTATACACGAAGAAGAAGTGCCAAGAAGCGGTGTTACCGTATCACAATCTTTTCAACGAACTAGATGGACAAATGGTGAAGTATTTGTATGGCTTGGTATGAAAAAAGAAACTGGTAGAGGCGAAGGTAGTAGTGGTTTGACGTTTGATCAGTTGGTGAATGGGAAGGTGGAGTAGTGTATGAAACTATTATTCAGTATCAATTTCTTTTAGGGAAAAAATATAATAAATTCAATTTTATTGTGGGCGAGGCAGTCTGTTTATCGAACTCTGTGATAGAGGGGTTTAAGGTTTTGTACACGTTGAAGGGGTTAATTGAAAAGGATTTATTTAATACAGAGCCAACCAACATGTAATAAAAATATGCCGAACTAAACAATATAGTTCGGCATAGAATAAATACTATTAGACGTTTATCCTACAATTACTTTTCATTTTTCTTAAAATTCTCCGCCTGTTCAAAAATCTCTACATACACTTCATCCCTTTCTACCGGTGGGTATCCAAACTCATCCAGCAATAAAATCAATCCAACTTTTAATGCAGATTTTATATCATCCCTTTTATTCCAATCAGGGAATTTTGCTTGGCCATC
>JAYSWO010000432.1:0-8293 GCA_043717975.1 Ferruginibacter sp.
CACTTTGAGCACATTTTGTGCCATAGTGAGGCTTTTTTAATATTTAGTTATCCTCAAAATCAATAGGAATGTGCATTAGGGATTTACGGGAAGACCCTCTGTAAGTGTATTCATAAATGCAATTAAGCTTGCTGCATTTTGAGGGTTTGCTGCATGAGCAGGAATGGGTTGTGTACCACTACCTGGTGCACCAGCCGATAACATAGCTTGAACATTGGCAACGCTACCATTATGAAAAAGAGCCGTACGAGTACTAATATTTCTCAAAGAGCCAGATTTGAATCTGCTCAAATTACTGATGCCTAAATCTACCAAATCAGGAAAACCATATGCAGGTGCTGCGCTATTTATAAACATTGGTGCTGTATGGCACCCATTGCAAGATGGTGGAGCACCACCGCCAGGGGGTGGAGGTGGAGCGTTGTTAAACAATACTTCCCCTTGTGCTTCTGCTGTTGTAAAACTTTCTAGCCCTTGTTTCACCCTGTCGTATTTAGATTGATAGGTAACAATGCTGCGTTCAAATTGTGCCAATGCTTTTGCTATTTTTATAGAATCTATTGTTGTGCTACCAAATGCATTTTGAAATAAAGTAGGATAGTAATTCAGCGCTTTTACTTTGCTTTCCAACTCTGCTAAAGTTAACCCCATTTCTATATGATTTAGTATGGGCTGTAACGCTTGTTTTTCGGCAGTAGCAGCTCTTTCATCCCAAAACATTTTACCACTTTTATAAAAACGGATGTTTAAAATTGCCATAGAGTTTCTATCTGTAAACCCACCTTCAAAGCCTTTGCTCAATGCAATATTATCATCAAAAGAAAATGCTTGCTTATGGCAGCTAGCGCAACTTACCGTGTTGTTTTTGCTAAGTTGCTTATCGTAAAATAAAACCCTTCCCAAAGTAGCTCCTGCATTGGTGATGGGATTATCGTTAGGTGTATTGTCGTTTGCTACCAGTGCTGCTTGTATATGTGCTGGATAACTAATATTGTATGCCAAAGCTGTAGCTGGCAATGTAGGTTGTAATGCTGTGCCAGTAGTAGCTGGTTCTACAATTATCTCAATTTGTTTTTTAGAACAAAACTGAAAAACAACTACAACAAATAAAATGGCTAAAACAGTGATGATTTTTCTCATATAGAAGTTAGTCTTTGGGTAAATAAATTGGTAATACTAATACAATATATATTTTTTAACGCAAATAGTAATTATATTATCTGTTTGAAATAATAAAATTTTATTAAAATTTGTTATGATGCATTCCGTTTTTTCTACGACTACAATAAAATGGAAAAGTTTAATTAGCCAAAGAATTATTTTGAAAACTACTTGAAAACTGTAAAATCATTAAAAAATTATGGTAGTTATTGATGGTTTATTATTTTCTTTGTAATAAATAAGTCAAAATTATGAAAGTTGCGGTAGTAGGTGCTACAGGTTTGGTAGGTACCAAAATGTTACAAGTATTGGCAGAAAGAAATTTTCCTGTTACAGAATTAATACCTGTAGCTTCTGAAAGATCTATAGGTAAAGAGATAACATTTAATGGTAAGCAATATAAAATAGTAAGCATGCAAGATGCTATTGATGCAAAACCATCGGTGGCTATTTTTTCGGCAGGTGGTAGTACATCATTAGAGTGGGCACCCAAATTTGCAGAGGCAGGCATTACTGTAATAGATAACTCTAGTGCATGGCGTATGGATGCCAGCAAAAAATTAGTAGTGCCAGAAGTAAATGCGGATGCTATGGAAGCAAGCGATAAAATTATTGCCAACCCCAACTGCTCTACCATACAAATGGTAGTAGTATTAAAACCATTGCACAATAAATACAAAATAAAAAGAGTAGTGGTAAGCACCTACCAAAGTGTAACTGGTACTGGTGTAAAAGCAGTAGCACAATTAATGAATGAACGCAATGGTATTGTGGGAGAAATGGCATATAAGTATCCTATTGATATGAATGCTATACCACATATAGATTCGTTTATGGACAATGGATATACCAAAGAAGAAATGAAAATGGTAAATGAAACCAAAAAAATAATGGGTGATGATAGTATTAGAGTAACCGCTACATGCGTGCGCATACCAACCGTAGGTGGGCATAGCGAAAGTGTGAATATAGAATTTGAAAATGATTTTGATATTGAAGAAGTAAAAATGCTGCTTAGCAAAGCACCAGGTATAGTTTTAAAAAATGATGATGAAAATTTTGTGTATCCAATGCCTCTAACCGCACATGATAAAGACGATACGTTTGTAGGCCGCATTCGTAGAGATGAAACACAAGCCAATACACTTAATTGCTGGATAGTGAGTGATAACCTACGCAAAGGAGCTGCTACCAATGCAGTACAGATAGCGGAGGAGCTGGTGCGAAAGGGGTTGTTGTAAAAATTGATTTGAAGAAATTGGAATACGAGTTACACGCCTGCCCGTCCATTCAGGCTGGTTTGAACGTAAAAGAATTTTTAAATATTATTCTACAATAAAAATAAAATGCGCAAAGTGAAATTTTTGCGCATTTTACATTTGAATATTGACCATTGTGTGTTGAGCATTGAACATTTTTTAATTGAATTATCAAAATGTTCAATAATCAATTTTCAACACACAATATTCAAGTCAAAAAACCCTACCCAATCGTCCAAGTTTCTCTTCCTTTTAATAATTTATCTAAATCGCCTGCACCACTTTTTGCTTTAGCTTCTTCTATTTGCATAGCCATTATATCTTCGTAGCAAGCACGGTCTGTTTCAAAAAATACACCAAATGGCCTTGGTAAATGCCCTTGCAATGTGGGATCGTCAAACATGCGAATGAGTATTTGCGCTTTGTAAAAATCTTTTTCATCGTGTATCCACAAATCATCAGTGCTTGCACCTTCTTCTAGCTGTACGATTACAGGTTTAAACCCGTCTAGCTTTATACCTTTATTTTGTGTAGCACCAAATACAAGCGGTTTGCCTTGTTCTAAAAACAAGGCTTCTTCAGGCTTGCTGCTTTTCTCTGTAAATATTTCGAAAGCACCGTCATTAAAAATATTACAGTTTTGGTAAATTTCTAAAAATGAGGCCCCCTTGTGTGCTGCACTGCGCAGAAGCATGGCTTGTAAATGTTTTGGATCTCTATCCATACTGCGAGCTATAAAACTAGCATCTGCTCCCATAGCCAAAGCCAAAGGGTTAAATGGATGATCTATACTACCCATTGGGGTACTCTTTGTTACCTTTTTTTCTTCTGATGTAGGTGAGTATTGCCCTTTTGTAAGACCATAAATTTGATTGTTGAACAATAATATGTTAACATCAAAATTTCTGCGAAGTAAATGTATGGTGTGGTTGCCACCAATGCTAAGCGCATCTCCATCACCTGTTACTATCCATACACTTAGCTCTGGTCTAGCTGCCTTGAGCCCACTTGCCACCGCAGTTGCACGCCCGTGTATGCTATGCATACCATACGTATTCATGTAGTACGGAAAGCGGCTGCTACAGCCAATACCACTTACAATTACAATGTTTTCTTTGGGAATACCAAGTGTAGGCATTACTTTTTGTACTTGTGCAAGAATGCTATAATCGCCACAGCCTGGGCACCAACGTACTTCTTGGTCGGTTACAAAATCTTTGGCTGTGAGTGCTGGTTTATCGGTAGTTAATGTATCTGACATGGTGTAAGGTTATTCTGCAAATTTACTGAAAACTATATGTTTTACGCTTGATAAAGTTTTCGTGAAAAGGAAACATTCATATACAAATAAAAGCCGCCAGAGTAATCCGACGGCAATGGTCTTATTAAGACCTACAATCCATTTAAGTGACGATTCAGTTAATGAACATTAACCGAAGGCGTCCATAATTTATTGTTAGACATTTATACCTCCTTTTTCTTTGGTGAATTATGATACAATATACGAAAATATTGAAATAGAGTTTTTAAAATCTTTTATAGTGTATCAAATAAAAAAAACAATAAAGCCATATGTATTGTCACAAAATTGTAAAATTTGTATTCCACCATACAAAATTTATTTTAAAATAATAGTTTGAAAAGGATAATAAATTTTATTTAACGAAAAGATAATAATGCATATAAAGCCACTATACCATTGGGTTTACAAGAATTTAAATGTTAAAATCATTCATGAATTGTAGCTTTGAAAAGCGGAAAACGAAATAATCTGAAAATAGTGCAAGCCATTTATAAAAGCTATATTGGCAAAATATTAACAGTATTTTCAAACGAAATAAATTTTATGAAAAAATTATTACCTCTATCGATGCTATGTTTTGTGCTATTAAATAGTACAAATGTATTGGCCCAAAAATTATCTGGTACAGTAACAGGAGATGGTGCTGCACAAGCAAGTGTAAGTGTAACGGCAAGGCCATCTAGCAAAGGCACTACTACCAATAGTGATGGTAAATACAGCCTAGCCTTAGCAGCAGGTACATACAAAATTACTTTTTCTGAAACGGGTTTTACCCCTGTTATAGAAACAGTAACCATTGCAGCAGGAGAAGATAAAACCTTGGATGTGGTTTTAACAGCATCCAATGATAAATTAGACGAAATTTTGGTTGTAGGTACTCGTTCATTGCCTCGCTCATCTGGCAATTCTCCTTTACCAATAGATAACTTTGATTCTAAATCTCTAAAATCAACCGGGCAATTAACGTTTGATAAAGCACTACAATATAGAGTACCATCTTTTAACACGGTACAAACACCTGTAAACGATGCTACATCATTATTAGACCCTTATGAAATTAGAAACATGGGGCCAAGCCGTACGTTGATTTTGATAAATGGTAAGAGAAAAAATATGTCGTCATTGGTGTACACACAAACCTCTCCAGGGCGTGGAGAAACAGGCGCTGATATTTCTGCCATACCTACAGATGCTATTGAAAGAGTAGAGATACTTCGTGATGGTGCATCTGCACAATATGGTTCTGATGCCATAGCAGGTGTAATGAATATTATTTTGAAGAAAAATACCAATGGTGGTTCTGCTACGCTTAGAACTGGTATTACAGGAAAAGGTGATGGTAAAATGTATGGTATCAGTATTAACAATGGCTCTTCTATTGGTGAAAAAGGGTTTATTAATTACACGATAGATTTTTCAAAAATTGGTTTAGCAAACAGACCAGGTATATTAAGTGCTGCAGATGAAGCAGCATATTGGGGTGTTCCAATAGCGAGAACACAAGCATTTTTAGCATTGAAACCAGATGGTGGAAATATAAACGGAGCACCAGAAACAGTTGCAGCTAAATTTGAGGTGAATGGCGGAAATGAATTGAGTACAACTACAAATTTGTACTACAACGCTGCCTATGTAGTAAAAAAAGTAAACTCTTATGCAAATTATAGAGCGCCTTATTGGAGAGATGTAGCAGATATGCCATACTTAGCTAGCTTATACGGAACAGGTACTGCAGCTTCATATGTTGGTTATGTACCTACTTTCATTGGAGATTTAAATGATTACAATGCTACGTTGGGCTTTAAATCTAAAATAAACGGATGGGTATCTGATGCAAGCTTAACGGCTGGCGGAAACTCACAAGATTATACGGTTACAAATTCTCAAAATAGATCTAAGGATGCTGGGGGTAATTTTATTTATGCTCCTAATCCTAATATTTATATTGGACAAAATACTTTTAGACCAGGCGGCACTAAATTTAAACATTTAGTAGGGAACATTGACATTTCTAAAGTAGTTGCTTCAAATGTTAGCGTAGGCTTTGGATCGGAAGTAAGAACAGAAAATTTTGAAGTCGTAGCAGGAGATAAACAATCTTATGATGGAGTAGGAGCAGATTCTTATCAAGGCAATACGCCAGAGAACTCAGGAAAATTTAACCGCTATAACTTTGGTGCTTATTTTGATGTGGCTTGGGATATAACAAAAGATTTCTTAGTAAATGGAACAATACGTGGTGAGAACTATAGTGATTTTGGAACTGCTACTGTTTGGAAAGTAAGTTCTAGATACAAAGCTTTAGATGATAAATTAACGTTTAGAGGCTCAGCTTCTACAGGCTTTAGAGCACCTTCTTTGCATCAAATTTATACTGAAAAATCTCAATCTACCTTCGCTGGTGGTTCTATCCAAGTAACAGGTATTATTAATAACGTATCTACCGCTGCAAGAGCAAATGGAGTACCAAAATTAACTCCAGAAAAATCTACTAACCTAACTTTTGGCGTAGGATTAAAAGCATCTAGAAATTTTAATGTAACCGTAGATTATTATAACATAAAAGTAAAAGATAGAATTGTTTTAGGAAATCTTGTTGACTTTGGAGCAGGTGGTCAAGCCTTTTTTGTAAATGGTATCAACTCCATTACCTCAGGTATTGATTTTGTAGCAGAGTATAAAAACCTTAAAGCAGGGAAAGGAAAATTAAGTTTCAACTTATCAGGAAACTACACTACTGCAAATAAAGTGGATGGTGCAGTAAATAACCCAGCAAGTGTAAAAGCTTTAACAGGAGCATTAGCAGGTCAAACGGTATTTAATGCAACACAAGATGCATTAATGTTTACATCTAGGCCTAAATTCAAATACATTTTTGGAATAAACTATGACCTTGGCGATTGGGGCTTTTCTTTAAACAATACTACATTTGGGCCTACAAAATTCAGACAAGCTGATTTTTCTGACCCAGGTTTATTTACAGAATTTAAAACAGCAAATGTTACAGATTTAGGTATTAATTATGCAGCTACAAAAAAACTGTCTATTGCATTTAACATAAACAACTTTTTAAATGTACTACCTAAGTATACCATTAAGTCTGATGGCTCTGCTTCTGCAAATGCAATTGTAAATAACCCTGCGTTGCTTCGTGCACAAGATTTGAACATTACTTTTGATGGCCGATATGATATCACTACTTATGATGGATCACAATTTAGCCAGCTAGGTACTATGTTTAGCTTATCTGTTAATTATAAATTTTAAGGAATACTTTTTTAAAAAAAGAAGAGCCTTCGAAAGTGGGCTCTTTTTTTATAATTGTATTTTTTAGCTTTGCAATAATATTTATTAGCAATTTTTTAATTTTACAATGCAAATAACCAACAGCACCATCACCGACATCAATACCATTTTTACATTTTACGACTACGCCATTGCTTACCAAAAAACAAAGTTTAACAAGCACTGGCAAGGTTTTGATGTGCACTTAGTAGAAACAGAAATAGCGGAGAATAGGCAATGGAAAATAATGATGGATGATGTAGTAGTAGCTGTATTTGCCATTACGTTTAATGATCCTATTATTTGGGGCGTAAAAGATGAGCAGCCATCTATTTATATTCATCGCATTGCAACACACCCAGATTATAGAGGCAATAATTTTGTAAAACAAATAGTGGCTTGGGCAAAAGAATATTGTAAGGAAAACAACAGAAAATTTATTAGGTTAGATACTTGGGGTGATAATGAAAAACTGATACAGCATTATAAAAATTGTGGATTTACTTTTTTGGGGTTGTCGCCCGAAATGAAATCTGATAGCTTACCAAAGCACTACGATTCATTACGACTAAGTTTATTTGAAATACAAATTGATTAATTACCATGTCAAACCTTTATACAAATCTTTCTTCGGTTTACGAAGCCATGTACAAAAGCTTTATTGATTATGAGGCTGAGTATATATTTTACAGCGATATTTTATTAAGTTATCGTTGTAAATCTGTGTTAGAAATTGGTTGTGGTAGCGGAAATTTAGCAAGCAGATTTGTACATAATGGATTTGATTATATTGGTATGGATTTGAGTGAAGAGATGTTAGCACTTGCAAAAAAGAATAATCTTGATGCAGTCTTTGTAAAAGAAGATATGCGTAATTTTAGTTTACAGAAAAAAATAGAGGCCTGTATTATTACTGGGCGTACCATTAGTTATTTACTTACTAATGATGACGTTGCAGATACGTTTAAAGCCATTAATAATAATCTAAAAACAGATGGTATTGTTTCCTTTGATTGTATAGATGCTAATAAATTTATACCACAAATAGATTCAACAAAAAAGATAATACACCGTGCAAGTTCTAATCATAAATATTATCAGCGTGACAGCATTTGGAAAATAAATCTTGCAAATGGTTTTTGTTTTGATTGGGCATCTATTTATTATGAAAAAACAGCGCAAGATGAAATAATAAAAATTGGAGAAGATAATTCAACTGTAAGATCTTTTACCACAGAAGAAATCGTTTTATTTTTAATACAGAAACAGTAGCCAATAATCTATT
>JAYSWO010000433.1:0-3309 GCA_043717975.1 Ferruginibacter sp.
GTAAATATCTGCCGCTACTAGCAATGGCGATTTACCTTTTTTTGTTTTTAAATAATGCGCAAGCTTACCACTAAAAGTTGTTTTACCACTTCCTTGCAAACCTGCTACGAGAATAATGGCAGGATTTCCATTTACATTAAACTCACTTTCTTTTCCACCCATTAGTGCCGTCAATTCATCTTGCACAATTTTTACCATTTGCTGCCCGGGGTTCACAGCTAGCAATACTTTTGCGCCAAGAGCTGTTTCTTTTACTTTGTCGGTAAACTCTTTTGCAATTTTATAATTCACATCGGCATCTACCAATGCACGGCGTATATCTTTTACCGTATTGGCAATGTTGAGCTCGGTTATTCGGGCCTCGCCTTTTATATTTTTAAACGCACTTTCTAATCTTTCACTTAAACTTTGAAACATGTTATTCTTTTAATTTTGGCTCACAGATTTTTCTGATTTGCACAGATTTTTTAATAATTTATATTATGCTTTGCATAAAATTTTGATTGTTGTTTTATGGGCTGAAGTACCTTGATTGAACTTCAGTGGCGACGCTCCGTTGAAAATTTGTTTTTCAATGTTGCTTTTATTATGCACTATTATCGATTATATAATTAACCAATAATTATTTCCCCACAGGTTTTAATTTTCCTTTTTCAATTGATGCTTGCATGTATTTTTTCAACTCTGCAAAAGACATATTTTGTGTTTCAGCACTCACTTTGTCTCTTATGTCACGCATCATTTTTACTGCATCAAAAGTTTTTTCTTTTTTAATCGTTTCCATAATGTAATAAATCTTTAGGACTTCTAATTTCTATCATTTGGTAACCCAATTTTAGATTAACCGAATTGTAGCCTTTTATTTTGTCCAAGTTTACAATGTGTTTAAAATTCCAACTTGCCAATACATCTACTTTATTTATGGTAGCCAATGCAATGTGTCTGCAATCTTCTAAACTAGTTCTACCAACTACTTTTTCTTCAATATATTTATCCGCAAGTTTTACTGCTTCTTCCGAAAGTTCTACTCTTTCAAATTTATTATTCGAATATTTAAAAAGCAATTGTCTCACATTTTCAGGTGCATTCACAAGCTCTAGGTCTAACAAATCTGATACCACAAAAATAATTTCTTCATTCTCTAATCTTTCAAAAAATGATTGTGTTGCTTCTTTGAATTCTTCATCAAAGTAACCTCCTACTACAGACGTATCAATGTAAATTCTTTGTTTCATTTTTAAAATATTATTCGCTTCTGTAAATAAAACACAATCTTCGCACAACCTTCAACTTTCAACCTTCAACCTTCAACTCTTCAAACAATCTTCAACAACTTTCAACTAGATTGAGAACGCCGTATCCACAACCGCCACCTGCTCCTTAGCATGTATTTTAGAATAACCACTAGCCGTACTTGCACTTGCCTTTCTACTAATAATATGAAAATTGATACTTTCCAAATTCATACGCAGATACGAAGCAGCTCCCATGTTTTGCGGTTCTTCTTGCACCCAATGCCAAATGGCTTTGCTGTATTTTGCATACAGTTCATCCAATTTATTTTGCGGCAGCGGATACAATTGTTCAAGTCTAATTATTGCCACATCATCCCTTCCATCTTTTTCTTTACGCTCTACCAAATCAAAATATATTTTACCACTGCACATCAATACTTTTTTAATAATGCTTGCATCTTTGTTGCTACCATCATCATACACTTCTGTAAAACCGCCTTCGGTAAATGCACTTATATCGCTATACGTAGCAGGCAAACGTAAATTTGCTTTTGGCGAAAAATTTACCAAAGGCTTTCTAAACGGCCAAGCCATTTGCCTACGCAACATGTGAAAGAAATTTGCAGCTGTGGTAATATTTGTTATCACCATATTTAACTCTGCACACTGTTGTAAAAAGCGTTCCATTCTTGCACTGCTATGCTCTGGGCCTTGCCCTTCGTAGCCGTGAGGCAATAATAAAGTAACCCCATTCATGCGTTGCCATTTTGTTTCGGCAGCAGCTATAAATTGGTCAATAATAATTTGACAACCGTTTACAAAATCTCCAAACTGTGCTTCCCATAATACCAATGCATTTGGGTTTGCCATGCTATAACCATATTCAAAACCAAGCACTGCATATTCGCTTAGCAAGGAGTTGTAAATTCTAAATGGCGATTGTGTTTCTGTAAAATGATTTAAACGGTTGTGCCCCTCGTTTGTATTTTCATCGTATATAACCGCATGTCTATGACTGAATGTACCACGTTTTACATCTTGCCCACTCATGCGCACATCTTTGCCATCCATTAATAAACTTCCGTAAGCCATTAATTCGGCTGTAGCCCAATCTATTTTTTTACTATCCTCAAATAATTTTATTTTATCTGATAATAATTTTTCTACTTTTTTTAATGGCTTAAAATTCTCAGGCCATTTCATTAATCCATCAAACAATATTTTTACTTGCTCTGTAGGTATGGCTGTAATAGGCGATGTTTTAAAATCATCTGCAGTAGCTCTACGCAATTTTTGCCACCATTCTTCCGGTTTTTGAAAACTGTATGGCAATGGATTTTGTTTTACCTCATCCAATCTTTCTTGCAAGTCTGCTAAAAATTTTTGCTCCATTTCTTTTGCCAAATTTTTTGCATCAGGCTCACCGTTTTCCATTAGGTATTGTGTATACACTTCACGAGCATTCATGTGCTTGTCTATAAGCCCGTACAATGCTGGTTGTGTAAACTTAGGCTCATCGCCTTCGTTGTGCCCATGCCTACGAAAGCACACCATGTCTATAAAAATATCGCTGTTAAATTCTTGTCTATATCTTGTTGCAATTTCTGCTATTTTTACCACGGCCTCGGGGTCGTCGCCATTTACATGTAGCACGGGCGCCTGCACCATAGCCGCTACCGATGTACAATAATCGGCACTACGAGCATCATCAAAATCTGTGGTAAATCCAATTTGATTATTGATAACATAATGTATAGTACCACCTACATAATATCCTTTGAGGTCGCTCATTTGTAAAACCTCATACACCACACCTTGCCCTGCTACCGAGCTATCACCATGTATTAATATTGGTAAAATTTTATCGAAATCAGAATTGTATAACACATCTGCCTTGCTGCGTGCAAAGCCCATAACCACAGGGTCTACGGTTTCCAAATGAGATGGATTGGGACACAATTTTAAATTTATTTTTTTTCCACTTGTTGTATCTGTTTGTGAGCTAAAACCCAAATGGTATTTTACATCACCACTGCCCATGGTTGTATCGGGTGTAGCCGTGCCTTCAAATTCT
>JAYSWO010000434.1:0-8277 GCA_043717975.1 Ferruginibacter sp.
GTTTATGGAAGAAATGAATTTGCAAGTACAAGTGGAAGAACATTTTTATACTACTGATTTTTTTCAGCCATCCGCATTTAGAAAAGGCGATCAAATAATGTCTATTTATTATAAAGTAAAAGCGCTACAACCTATATCTGCAACTCTTCGTAGCGTACCATTCGATTTTGATGAAAGAGAAATGAAGATATACGAGCAAGAAAAAGAAATAGAAACTTTTCGTTTTATCCCAATGAAAGAGTTTAATGAAGATTGTATGACACTTCCAATAGATAAAATTGTAGCTAAGATGATAATTACTTCTTTTTATGAAACTTCATCATAATTTTTTTTTTCATAAAAAAAGCCAGCTTGTTTAAGCTGGCTGAAATATTTTTAGATACCATTTTATTGGAAATCGGTTGCAGAATTTTCAGCTATAGTAATGGGCTCTAACAATTGCTCTTCTGTAATAACCTTTACTTTTACGGGCTTAAAACTAAGGGTGCTATTTTCAAACTTTTGGTAATTATTAAACAATACATTTAGCGTAATAAAATTCATTACATATGCTTGCGTTTCTGCAGGTAAGAATTTTTTTGCATCCCAAAAACTTGGGTTTGCTAAACCAGTTCTTTGTTTAGCTTTCCAAACATTGCCTATGCCACAATTATAGCTTGCTACTATTAATAAAATATCATTACCCAAGTTGCGAGTACGATCTCTTAAGTAACGAGCTGCAGTGTTGGTACTTTTTATGAAATTTTTTCTATCGTCTTTTACAAGTATTTTTTTTACTGTTTTATCAGCCTCGGTTGTTGTAACTAATTTTTTTTCTTCTTCTAATTTCTTTTTTTCCGCTGCTGATAATTGCGGCTCATAAATTAATCCGTATTCTTTAGCTACCTCATCCATTATTTGCCAATAACCTACCGCACCAGCACCTGAAACGGCGTTGCCATTAAAACCACTTTCTAATGGTAACAACACTTGATACTCTTTTGGTAAATTATACTTACGCAAAATGCTTGTTACTTTTGGAAAATACTTTTTGCTTCTTTTGAATGTGCGAATGAGATAATCTCTACGATTTTTTGAAAATTTTTCAATATAATCTAACGCTTGTTCTTCATTGCCTTTTAAAACGGATGGAAAAATAATATTGGCCTCTTTGGTAGTATAACTAATAGTGGTTTTAGTTTCAACTTCGTTAGAAGCAAATACAATGTTTTTAGCATTGCTATTTATGTCTTGCCCAAAAGTTGGAGTAAAAGAAAATAGTGCTAAAGAAAGTTTTGTGATAGAAATGGTAATACGATTATATTTTTTCATACAATTGATAATTGGATTATAAAATGAAAATAGAAAATTATAACGGTGTATGAGCCGTATTATTGCTTTTTTAAGAAAACTTTAAGAATAAGTTAAAATATAAAATATTGATTATTAATAAAATAGAATTTATTCTACAGAAATAAGATACAAACTAAACTGAAAAAAGCCATGACTTTAAAAAATCATGGCTTTTATAATAGTTGTTTAACTCGTAAATAAAATAAACCTTAGTAGTTTAGGCTTCCTTTTTATCTTCTTTCTTTTTTGCCGTTTCCCCTTTCTTATTCACATCATCTTTTTTATCAGTATTATTTTTGTCTGCTGTCTCAGTTACTTTTTTAGTTGTTGCCGCATTGGCTCTATGTCCAAAAGGAAATACAATGTCAGTTTGTAATTTATACAAGTCCAAAGGCTCAGTAGAAATCACAAAGGGATTATCTACATACACTTCATAGGCGGCTGATGTTACTTTACGATTTTCTTTGGCTTTTTCTTTTATAGCATCATACGCACCGGTTGTAAGGTCGTTTGGTCCAAAGAAATGCGCTACATACACACTATCGCCCCCAGTGCTTTTCATGTACATACCCTTACCTGGTTTTGCAGGAGCTTTATCTACAGGTATGCCTGCCTCAAAAAAATAAGCCGCTTTTTGCATGGTATGCCAAGCCATTGGTGCTCCAGTTATTACCAGTTTGTTGGCTTTTATAGTTTCGGGTATTCTTCTGCTGTAAATATCAGCCAATTTTGCATACATACCTTCCCTTGTCTTTGAACTATCCTTTAAGCATAGTACCGTCCTTTTTATTTCCAATGTATCCTGCATATTTATTATTGCACCTTTTTGTGGGTTTGAGGGCTGTACTTCTATTTTTTTGTTATCTTCTGTTGCTACTATAGGGGCAGTTTTTTCTTTACTGCTATTGCAACTTGTGGTAAAAATCAATAGCGAAAGGGGTGCTATTAATACATTAATTGTTTTCATGTGTCGATTTTTTTGATTTCAGTCACATGTTATTCGCCATTTTGCATCCGTTTTATTATCAACTTTTGCTTGGGCTTATTTCATGATGTAAAATATAAGGGGTTACGAATATAGGTTTTTTTTTGAAAACAAATGAGGGTAAGTGCATTACAGATTTTATATGACCATAAAATTGCATTACTTTTGCACTTCGAAAAACGAAATATGTACAATATTACATTTAAATTTGAGCAGAAAGGACTTGAACCGATAACGTTATCTAATATAGAAGGCAATCAATCAATACTGGAAGTAGCACTTAAAAACGATATAAATCTTCATCACAATTGCGGTGGTGTTTGCGCTTGTAGCACTTGTCACCTGTATATAGACAAAGGAGAAACACTTGTAGAAGAATTGACAGATAAAGAAGAAGATTTTATAGATAGGGCTATAAACCCTAGGTTGAGCAGCAGATTAGGTTGTCAATGTACACTAGTAGGTAATGGCGGAGATATAGAAGTGACTTTGCCCGATCAGACACAGTTTTTGGGGGAATAAGAATCAGTTTGCATATCGCAGTTGGCAATTGACAAAGTAAATTTGGATTATTAAAACAATATCAAAGTAACAATTTAGCTTTTGTGTTATTTGCACATTTGCACATTTTCATAACTTGTTCCGATTTTTCGGGATTATCACATTTTACACATGAGTTTTGAACTACCCATACATTGGAACGACTACGAAGACATTGCCATAAAATTATACGAACGCTTTGGCGATGATTTTAACGAAGGCAAAATATACAGGCTTCGCTTTACAGATTTATTAACTTGGATATTGGAAATACCAAGTTTTGTGGGCAAACGTGAAGAAAGTAATGAAGGTCATTTGGAAATGATACAAAGTACTTGGGTATATGAATGGAGAGATAACCAAAAATAATATTGCATGAATGTACTTGCGCTATTTAAAAATATTAAGCTATTTGTATTAGATGTAGACGGCGTTTTAACAGATGGGTCTGTCATTTTATTAGACAATGGTGAAATGGCAAGAACCATGAATATAAAAGATGGCTATGCACTACAATTGGCTATAAAAAAAGGGTATGAAATTTTAGTGATATCTGGCGGCTCATCGGAAGCAGTAAAAATGAGATTGGCTCGGCTAAGTGTACATAATGTAGCACTTGGTATAAAAAATAAGCAAGCAATTTTAACTACTTTTATAACAGAAAAAAAATTGGCCTGGTCACAAGTATTGTACATGGGCGATGATATACCAGATGTGCTGCCTATGCAAACTGTTGGGCTTGCCTGTGCACCTGCTGATGCTGTACAAGAAGTAAAAGCCATAGCCCATTATATTTCTCCCATAAATGGTGGCAAAGGCTGTGTGAGAGATGTGATAGAAAAAGTATTGAAATTAAATGATGACTGGAACGATACGGATCATATACCCTCCGTTTAAAAGCAAACAACCTAAATAAATAATGATATGAAAGTATTGGCTGCATTTTTTAGGTTGATGAGGTGGCCAAATTTGGTTTTCATATTTCTTACGCAACTACTATTTTATTTTTGTGTTTACATTCCATTACTCAAAGAGCAACCCAACCAACAAATTCCATTTTTATTTTTTCTATTAATATTGGCATCGGTGTTTATTGCAGCTGCAGGTTACATTATAAATGATTATTTCGATTTACGAATAGATGCCATTAATAAGCCTCAGAGAGTTGTCATAAATAAATATATTAAAAGACGTTGGGCAATAGTATGGCACTGGATTTTGTCTGCAATAGGTGTACTTATTAGTGTTTATGTTAGTTATAAAATAAACGTATGGCCAATTACGCTTATAAATATACTATGTGTGATGGCTTTGTGGTTTTACTCTACCACATTTAAGAAAAAATTATTAATTGGCAATTTAACGATAGCTGCACTTACCGCTTGGGTTATATTGGTAGTATATCTTTTTGTTGGAGCTGATTTATTTTCTTTGAAAGGATTTGAAGCAGATAGTGAAAATTTTAATGTGAGAAGGCTATTTAAATTTACACTTTTATATACTTGTTTTGCTTTTCTTACTACCCTTATAAGAGAGGTAATAAAAGATTTAGAAGATATGGAAGGCGATAGAAAGTATGCTTGCAATACCATGCCCATAGCTTGGGGAGTGCCTGCCACTAAGGTTTTTGTTGGGGTTTGGATTGTTGTAACCATTGCTGCATTGGCCATAGTACAATTGTATGCATGGCAAAGTGGGTGGTGGCTTGCTGCTTTATATATCTTATTGTTAGTAATATTGCCCGCATTATATTTATTAAAGAAATTAACCAAGGCAAGTGTATCTTCAGATTACAGTACGCTAAGTAATATCATTAAATTGATTATGTTATTTGGCATATTATCGATGTTACTTTTAAAATTTGCATCTTAAGTTTTTATGGAAAAAATTATACTTGCATCACAATCTCCAAGGCGTAGAGAACTACTGCATTTAGCAGAAATAGAATTTGAAGTACTTGTAGCCAATACTGATGAAAGTTATCCTGCTGGATTATCTTTTGAAGATACAGCCATGCATATTGCCAAAAACAAAGCTGTAACTATTAAACAAAATAATGCGGAAAGAGTAATACTTGCGGCAGATACGATAGTAGTTTGTAATAATAAAATCATTGGAAAACCTGTTGATAGAGAAGATGCCATTGCTATACTTACGGAGCTGTCTGGCAACACACATGATGTAATTACTGGTGTATGCATTTTAAAAAATGAAGTGGAAGTGTTGTTTGCAGATATAACAACCGTTTCTTTTCATACGCTTACACAGGAGCAAATTATTTTTTACGTGGACAAATACAAGCCCTATGATAAGGCTGGCGCTTATGCCATTCAAGAGTGGATTGGCGCTGTAGGCATAAAAAAAGTAGAAGGCGATTTTTATAATGTGATGGGGCTTCCAATAAGTAGGGTGGTGGCTGCTCTTGCCCCCTAAATTCCTCACAGGGGGACTTTGAACCCAGTAATTCGTTTACGTATGTTAATTTCTTAATGATTTTATTAGCTTTTCCTTAAATTGTGTTATAACTATTTGCTTATGACTGAACAGCTTCTTCAATTTATTTGGCAGTTTCAATATTATAATAAAAGCAGCTTACAAACGAGTGCAGGAGAAGATTTGCAGATAATACATGCTGGCTTATACAATACAAACCAGGGGCCTGACTTTTTAAACGGTAAAATAAAAGTAGGCGAAACATGGCTTGCAGGAAGTATTGAAATGCATATAAATGCCAGCGATTGGCTAAATCATAAACATAGTACAGATAAGAATTATAATAATGTAGTACTACATGTGGTTTGGGAAAATGATAAAGACTTACACTTGCATTTTCCTACATTAGAATTAAAAAATAGGGTGAGCAATATTTTGTTAGAAAAATACGAAGCCCTTATGCATGCGCAAACTTTTATACCTTGCCAAGAGCAAATACAAGGTGTAAGTGAAATAACGTTGGTAGCTTGGAAAGAAAGACTGTTGGTAGAGCGATTACAAGAAAAAGCAACGTATGTAAATGCGCTGCTACAAAAAAATAATCAACACTGGGAATCCGTGTTTTGGCAAATGCTGGCCAAAAACTTTGGTATAAAAATAAACAGCGATGCTTTTGAAGGAATGGCTGCATCTGTTTCAATAAATATTTTGGCAAAACACAAAAATCAATTGCACCAGCTAGAAGCCTTGTTATTGGGACAATGCGGCTTATTAGAAAATATTTTTGAAGATGATTATGCTATTATGTTGCAGAAAGAATATCGTTTTCTAAAGCAAAAATATTCTTTAAATCAAAATCATATACCTGTACATTTCTTGAGAATGCGCCCGGCAAATTTTCCTACTATAAGATTGGCACAATTGGCAGCATTGGTATATGAAAGCAACCATTTGTTCAGCAAAATAAAAGATGCAGACAATATAAAAGAAGTAGAAAAAATGTTTAATGTAACGGCAAATGATTATTGGCACTATCATTATTCGTTTGATGAAGCTACTGCTTTTAAAAAGAAAAACGTTGGCAAACAAATGACACAGAATATTGTTGTAAATACGGTGCTACCTGTGCTATACGCTTATGGTTGGTACAACAATAATGAATTATACAAAGCCAAAGCATTGAAATGGGCCGAGGAATTGCTACCTGAAAAAAATAATATTACAAAAGGCTTTGAAGCGCTTGGCATTTCCAATGCATCTGCCTACGACTCACAGGCATTGATACAATTAAAAAATAAATATTGTAATGTAAGGAGATGCTTGGAGTGCGCTGTGGGGAATAAGATATTGAAATGAAAATGACTCAATCTATAAGATTCTTAGTTAATCTGGCTTATACTATATTTAAATTTTCCATCTTTGGTAAAATTTTTCAACCACGGTATTAAAATATGTAAACAAATAATGACCAAAGAAGACATAAGAATAGTATACAAGAAAAAGCGAAGAGCGCTTAGTGCCGCTAAAAAAAGTAAATTGGAAGATTTGATGCTTATTCATTTTCAACGGTTGCCTATTGACCTTAAGAATACAATAATGACCTATGCGCCGATAGAAGTACAAAACGAGTTTGATCCGTCTTTAATTGAAGAATATTGCGATTTTAGAATTGAAGATGCCTTATTTATTTATCCAGTAGTAAATAGAGAAACAGATACAATGAAATCGTTTATCGTACCTGATGGAACATTTTTTGAACAAAATATGTATGGCATTTCTGAGCCTGTTGGTGGTATTAAGATTTTTCCCGAGCATATAAAAATGATGTTTGTGCCTTTGCTAGCTTTTGATGTACATGGAAATAGAGTGGGCTATGGTAAAGGATATTACGATAAGTTTATTAAATTGTGCGACCAAAGTATGATCAAAATTGGATTTAGTTTTTTTGAGCCTGTGGTTATAGATGATGTATCGGCTAGGGATGAAAAACTAGATTTTTGCATAACACCAGAGGGTATTTATGAATTTTTAAAATAAAAGAATTGCTAAAAAGCTTTAGATATTTGTTGTTTCCTTTTTCATTGGTGTATGGTGGTGCTGTAATGTTGCGAAATTTTTTATTTGACAAGAATATAAAAAAATCAGCCTCATTTAATTTCCCCATTATATGCGTTGGAAACCTTGCTACTGGCGGCACTGGTAAAACACCGATGACAGAATATTTAATAGAATTATTGCAACAACAATTTGCAGTAGCCACACTAAGCAGAGGTTATAAAAGAAAAACAAAAGGGTTTGCCATAGCTAATGAACGCACTACCGCATTAGAAATTGGTGATGAACCGATGCAGTTTCACGAAAAATTTCCTGATGTAACGGTAGCAGTGGGAGAGGAGCGTATAGAAGCGATACCACAATTGCTACACGATAAACCAAATACAGATGTTATTATTTTAGACGATGGGTTTCAACATAGAACAGTGAGAGCCGGCCTAAATATTTTATTGACAGATTATAAAAATCTTTTTAGCAGAGATTTGATGCTGCCTGCTGGCGATCTGCGAGATGTGAAAGCTAGTAGAAAAAGAGCCGATATCATTATTGTTACAAAATGCAAATCGGATTTGAATGAAACAGAAAAGAAAGAAATAGAAGATGAGCTAAAATTATTTCCCCATCAAAAAATATTTTTTTCAGAGATTTTATACTCTAAACCTTATCATCTTTTTTCGCATGAGCGTAATAGTTTTGGTGCAAATACCGATGTGTTATTGGTATGTGGAATTGCCAACCCAAAACCCTTAAAAGCTTTTATAAATAAGTATGTACACAGTTATGATATGCTTCGCTATGCAGATCATCATATATTCTCAAGTACCGATTTAAAAGATATTAAAAAACATTTTGCAAAAATTGTATCTGATAATAAAATGATATTGACCACTGAAAAAGATGGCGTACGATTAAAGAAATTTGAAAAAGAATTA
>JAYSWO010000435.1:0-3295 GCA_043717975.1 Ferruginibacter sp.
TGAACAATTTTTTGAGCATAACTAATTTGTACTACCAATAAAAATAAAATTAACGGCAACAGTTTTTTGCAAATAGTTTTTTGAATATACATTTTAAACATTTCATTTATGAAAGGTTAAAAAAAACAAAACCATAAATTGAATTATAGCTTTGTTTGATTAAAATAATTGTTTTTTACTTACCATTCTTTGTCAATGCCATACCGCATTTTGGACATTTACCAGGCTTTGCGCTTGTAACTTCTGGATGCATAGGGCAGGCGTATTTAGCTGACATATCCATTTTTTTCATTTTGTCGGTACACATTTTTCCACTCATGTCCATACAATCTCCGTCTTTCATCATCATTTTTTTTCCGTCTTTCATTTTGCATTCGCCGTTTGTCATGCAGGTAGTACCATTTTTCATTTTCATCTCTTTTTCCATAGGCATCATTACACCATTTTTCATCACCATCATTTTGCCATCTTTCATCATACAACAATCTTTCATCATTGTGCCATGGTTCATTTTGGTAGAATGCTTTTTCATGCTACCATGTTTATGGGTTTGTGCGCTTGCGCTAAACGATACGAACAATATTAACATGGCTAATACAGAAGCCATTTTTACTACCATTGATTTTTCCTTTTTCATAATATGTATATATTTGTTTTTTCAGTACCGCTGTTACCCGTTCTTCAGTTTCGCTGTTGCTCGATTTTTTTATTTTTTTACTTTTAAAAAACTTGCATTAATGGCAACCACAACGGTGCTCACCGTCATTAATACCGCACCTGCTGCAGGACTTAATAAAATACCTTGTTTGTACAACACACCTGCTGCCAAAGGCAATGCAATAACATTATAACCAGTTGCCCAAATTAAATTTTGTATCATTTTCTTGTATGTGGCTTTGCCAAATAAAATGAGGCTCACTATATCTTTTGGGTTGCTATTTACCAAAACAATACCTGCAGTTTCTGCCGCAATATCGCTACCACTACCAACTGCTATACCAACATCTGCAATGGCCAAAGCAGGTGCATCGTTTACACCATCACCCGTCATAGCAACAAATTCTCCTTTGCTTTGCAACTCTTTAATTTTTTCTAATTTTTGATGTGGCAATACTTCTCCAATAAAACCATCCATACCGAGCGTATCACTTACAGCTTTTGCTACTTTACTATTATCGCCTGTAAGCAAAATAGATTTTATATTATTTTCTTTTAAAGTCTTTATCGCTTCTGCCGATTCAGGACGAATCTCATCAGATAATGCAATGTATCCTGCCAACTGATTATTGACAATTACAAACACCACCGTTTCTGTGTCGTTGGCAGTAAAGCCTTCAGGAATGGCTATATTATTTTCTTTTAAATAACCAGGGCTAACCACTAATATTTTCTTACCTTCTACCGTTGCTTCTACGCCTTTGCCAGTAATGGCATTAAAGTTTTCTGTAGCAGGAATGGGGATAGACAAATCTTTTACTTTTTGTAAAATTCCTGTTGCAATGGGATGTTCCGATTTTTGTTCTAATGCAGAAGCAAGTCGTATAATTTCACTCTCTGGCCTCACCCCGACCCTCTCCAAAGGAGAGGGAGAAAATGAAACAATTTTCGACACTTCAAATTTACCTACCGTTAGTGTTCCTGTTTTATCAAAAACGATGGTGGTTATTTTTCTTGCATTTTCAAAGGCTGTTCTATTTTTTATGAGCAATCCATTTTTTGCAGATAAAGCTGTAGATTTTGCAACTACCAAAGGCACTGCCAAACCCAACGCATGTGGGCAACAAATAACTATTACAGTTACCATACGCTCCATGGCAAAAGCCAACGATTGCCCAGTGAAATACCAATATAAAAAAGTAGCTATGCCTGTAACCAATGCAATAATGGTTAACCACCTTGCAGCTTTGTCTGCCAACAACTGTGTCTGTGATTTTGATTTTTGTGCATCGTCCACCAATTTTATTACCTGCGATAAATATGAATCTTTAGCGGCATGGCTTACTGTAACTTTTATGGAACCATTACCATTTATTGCACCCGCAATTACTTTATCGCCTTTTACTTTTTGTACTGGTTTGCTTTCGCCTGTAAGCATACTTTCGTTAAGATAACTTTCACCTTCCAATATTATTCCATCTGCAGCCACTTTTTCGCCTGGCTTTACTAAAATAATATCATTCTCTTTTAGTGTATCGGTTTTTACATCATGCACTTTGTCTGGCATTACCATGTGCGCATCTGCTGGCATTAACTGCACCAACAATTCCAATTCTTTTGATGCGCCTGCTACAGATTTCATTTCTATCCAATGCCCCAAAAGCATGATGAGTATTAGCGTTGCCAATTCCCAAAAAAAATCCATTCCCTCTAAGCCAAATACTATAGCAACACTATATGCATAAGCAACTGTAATGGCAAAGCCAATTAAAAACATCATGCCTGGGTTCTTGGCTTTTACTTCATCTACCAATCCTTTTAAAAAAGGCCATCCACCATAAAAAAATACGATGGTTGATAAACCAAAGAGGATGTATTGTGAACCTGCAAACTGCCAATGTACTCCCAAGAATTTTTGAATCATCATGGATAGTAACATGATGGGAATGGTTAGAAAAAGCACCACATAAAATCGCTTTTTAAAATCAGCTATCATGCTGTTATGATTGTGCCCCTCATGTCCCATTGCAGGGTTACTGCCGTGTTGATGTTGTGCATGGGCAACTTTATTATTCACTTTTAACAATACCAAAGTCATTCCGCACTTAGGGCAATTGCCCGGCTTATCCTGTATTATTTCAGGATGCATAGGGCAAGTATATTTTTGTGCCTCTTGTTGATGTTCCATTTTTTTTCTTAAAAATTAATAGCGTTTTATTAATATTAGTAGCATTGTAAATATGCATATTTGTATTCCAACATGCTTTTACTTTTAACTATAAAAGAGTTTTCACAATAATTAGTAAGCTACTTTTTATAATCAAACATCTATTACACAATTAATAGAAAGGTTTACATCATTCACAGATTTGGAAGTATTGGGCCATTTTTATATACTGAAAAATGTTTTCCAGTATATAAATAATAGAAGTATAAATTAACTAAAGATTTCTAAGCTTTTAAGAGCATCATCTGCAACACTTCTTTACAAACAATTTTCTAAAAATCCATTTAAATATATTGCTTAGCTTTTTCATTTGGTTACATTAAAAAAAGTATATTCAAATTTTACCATAAAGCCATTGGGTGCGGTACGAGTCATGTTGCTGTACAATTGTTTTCTATAAGCCACATCTAT
>JAYSWO010000436.1:0-8246 GCA_043717975.1 Ferruginibacter sp.
GCACTGCCTTTATATTTTTTACTATACACAGATTGCAATTTTTTACTGTGCATATCTGCTTTAGCATTGTAATAAGAAGCAGTATATCTTATTGGAAAATCTTTCAACTTAGACTTTCTTAAATCTTCAAATGCATCCCAATTGGGCATTCCAATAATTTCTAACGGATAAGTTTCTCTAATATCAAAAGCAGCATTTACTAGTCCTGCGCCAAAATCTTCATGTAAGCTTCCACCAATAATGATGGATTTTACATTGCTATCCAATTTGTTTTTTAGGATACTATAATCTTCTTCAAAATTAATGGTCTCAATTCTTAGTAATGGTTTACCATCCGCATCATTTATGCTTTTAAAATAATCAGCAATTTTATCTTCTTGGCTACCTTTTTTTCTGCATAAATAAATTTTCTTAGCACTTGTATCTTGTAAAACAAAACTAAAAATAGATTCGCAATGCGCCCTTAAGGTTGCATTTACCATTATATAAAAAGGATTGGCTGTTACACCACCATCATTAGGAGATGTAGCAGATACGAAGGGTATGTTTTTTTGTTTTGCAAATGCAGCAAGCTTTGTAAGATCAGCATCTTTTACAGAACCAACGATAAGATCTATACTATCTAATACATGATTGGCAATAAGCCAAGCTACATTTTGCGTTTGCGCTTTTGTATCATAAATATGAGCCTGAATGGTTCCTTTTGGTAAGGGTAAACTATCCAATGCAACTTGCGCACCTTGCACAAAATCTAAACCTGGTTGTACAAATTTTGGAAACCCTTTGCCAAACTTATAAATGCTGCCATTAAAAGCAGAATCTAAATACAAAGGAGAAAAAATAGCTATATGATATGTTTTAGCTTCAGAATTTATATCTTGAGCACGTGTACTAAAACAAACAAAGAGCAATGCAATAAGGGGTATAACTTTTTTCATTTTTTGATTCATTAGGGCTGCAAATGTATTTAAAAATAGACACAAGACCTTAGATTTCTCTACGGTAGACACAAGGTATAAGATTTTAATATTTAAGATATTAGATGTTAGACATAAGATAATAGATAGTTCACATTAGGCAAAAGATTTTGAATAGTACAAATACATTTTAAGTTAACCTAAACAGATTTATTGTAATAAAGCATGTATCAAACTCAATTTTTTTGCAAAAATTCAAGTATAGTTCTCTAATGTCTAAAAATCTAATGTCTAATATCTATTCCTACTCCCATTCTATCGTAGCTGGCGGCTTACTGCTTATATCATACACCACTCTATTTATTCCTTTCACGTTATTTATTATTTCGTTACTCACATCAGCTAAAAAATCATATGGCAAATGTGCCCAATCCGCTGTCATACCATCTACAGACGTAACTGCCCGCAGCGCAATGGTGTATTCATATGTACGCTCATCGCCCATTACGCCTACACTTTTTACAGGTAAAAGTATTGTACCTGCCTGCCACACTTTATCGTATAAATGGTGTTTGTGAAGCAGTTGAGTGTAAATGCTATCTGCTTCCTGCAATAACTGTACCTTTTCTTGCGTAACCTCCCCTAAAATTCTAATACCTAAGCCAGGACCAGGAAAAGGATGCCTGCCCAATAAGTTTGCAGGTATGCCTAACTCAACACCAATTTTTCGCACTTCATCTTTAAACAATGCACGCAAAGGCTCTACAATTTTGAGATGCATTTTTTCTGGTAAGCCACCCACATTGTGGTGAGATTTTATCGTAATGGCTAAACCATTTACTGCGGCAGATTCTATCACATCTGGATAAATGGTGCCTTGTCCCAGATAAGTAATACCTGTAATTTTTTTTGCCTCTTGGTCAAAAATATCTATAAAACTTCCGCCAATTGCTTTGCGTTTATCTTCAGGATCTATTTTGCCAGCAAGCTTTGTATAAAAATGCTCCGACGCATCTACACCTGTTACATTAAGCCCAAGTTGTTTGTAAATACCAAGCACTTCTTCAAATTCATTTTTGCGTAGCAAGCCATTGTTTACAAAAATGCCATACAAGTTTTCACCAATGGCTTTGTGCAAAAGGGTTGCTGCCACAGTACTATCCACGCCACCGCTTAAGCCCATTACCACTTTTTCATTGCCCAATTGTGCTTTTAATGCAGCCACGGTTTCGGTAATAAAATGTTCTGCCGTCCAATCTTTTTTGCAGCCACATATTTTTACCAAAAAGTTTTCAATCATTTTTTTTCCTTCGCTGCTATGATAAACCTCAGGGTGAAATTGTAATCCAAATAATTTTTGTGTATCGTTTTCATTATTGGCAAAAGCTGCCACAGGAATACTTTCTGTTGTGCCCAGCAATTCAAATCCAACAGGCAATTCTTTAATTGTATCACTATGGCTCATCCATACTTGAGAAGAGGTAGGTAAGCCTTCCATTAATACATTTTCTTTTACGATTTGCAGTAGCGCACGGCCATATTCTCTTTTATTGCTTTTTGCTACAAGCCCACCGTACAATTTTGCGGTAAGTTGAGCACCATAGCAAATACCTAGCACTGGTACTTTTTCTGCAATGCTTTTTATATTTACTTCTGGTGCGTTCTCTTCATTTACGCTACATGGTGAGCCTGATAGAATAATGCCTTTTAAGGCCTCATCAAAAACAATGTCTTTGTTAAACGGAATTATTTCGCAAAAAACATTGGCTTCTCTTACTACACGGGCTATAAGTTGGGTGTATTGGGAGCCAAAATCGAGTATTAATATTTTATCGTGCATATAGTTTGCAAATGTAATTTTTTTTCTTTTCTACTCTTGCAAATAAAAACGAAGTTTTTTCCTTGCTGTCATTATTAATAAAAAAACAGCTTTCCATCACTGCCTTTACAAGTAGGCGGTCTCGGAAAAAATGTTGCTACAGAAGCCACAGATGCGCCATTTTGGGTCTTATTTATTCGCCAGTCATACCATTTGCAAAAATCATTTTATTATAAAAAAACAAAGTTTTCTCTTCATGGTTTAGCCTTTTCGTAACAAACCTTTTTTTGCGAGGCAAAAACCTTCCCGCCTTAAATAAAAAAACGTCTTCCCGCCTTCTCAGCAAAAAAATCAATGCATTTTTACATCACGTTTTCATTACTATTCCAAAAGAGATTTATTTTTAAAAACATTTTTCGTATTTTTAATTGAAATAAAGATTATGAAGACAAAAGAAGATATCGTAGAAAATTGGCTACCACGCTACACTGGACAAGCTTTAGAGGATTTTGGTGAGTATATTTTGCTTACCAATTTTAGCAATTATGTAACCATGTTTGCACAATGGCACAATGTAGAAATTATAGGGCAAGATAGGCCAATGCAATGTTCCACCTCAGATAAAATTACCATTATAAATTTTGGTATGGGTAGCCCAGGAGCCGCTACCATTATGGATTTGCTTACGGCCATAAAACCCAAAGCCGTTTTGTTTTTAGGCAAATGTGGAGGTTTAAAAAAACGAAATAAAATTGGGGATTTAATTTTGCCCATTGCTGCCATAAGGGGCGAGGGTACAAGTAACGATTATTTTCCGCCTGAAGTGCCAGCATTACCTGCTTTTGCACTTCAAAAAGCCATTTCCACTACCATACGAGACTATCAAAAAGATTATTGGTCTGGCACATGCTACACCACCAATCGGCGTGTGTGGGAGCACGATGAAGTGTTTAAAGACTATCTAAAAAAAATACGTGCTTATGCCATAGATATGGAAACTGCTACCATTTTTTCGGTAGGCTTTTACAATAAAATTCCTACAGGTGCATTGCTACTAGTAAGCGATAGCCCTATGGTACCCGAGGGCGTAAAAACGGAAGCCAGCGACAAAGCGGTAACCACACAATTTGTAGAAGATCATCTTAAAATAGGAATCGATTCTCTAAAACAATTAATAAACCGTGGATTGACGGTGACGCATTTGCAGTTTTAGATGTTAAAAAAAGCTGGTATACTGCTATTTTGCCTATGCCAGCTTTTTAAATATATTTTATCACTTATTGGTTTAAATAACGATATTCTGAAGAAAATCGGTAGCCGACAAATTAGTAAATACATGTTTGTATTATAGCTATTTCCATTGTAATAGTGCGTTATTCTTGTAGGTGGATTTATTATTTCTCAATGGTCAAATTAGCTTCTAATTCCTCTATTAATTTTTTAAAACGTCCTTTTAGCAATGCCATATCTATTGGAAAGGCTTTTTTATCATTAATAAAAATACGGTGGTAAAAGTCATCTCTTGCATCAGGGTTTTCTGAAGCTGCAATGGCTTTAAGTTTTTTTACAAGTTCATCTTCTTTTATATTTACTTGTTTACTAGCTTGTAATGTTTTACCTAGCTGCCCGCCAGATCTTTCTAGTTTTATGGTTATCATCTTTTTTACTTTACACTTTTGCAGCTTTCCATCCACTAATAACCGCTTTATGCACTTTGCTGTTTTTTCCAAACAATTTTGAAGCTTGTAAAATCGTCGCTTTTTTTGCCGTTTCAAAATCAGCCTCTTCTTTTAACGATTGTGTGAGTGCAGCATACCAAACTTTTCCTACAGTTTCCCACGAAAAACCACCTGCCTCCTTTGCAGCCATGCAAAATGCAAAATTTGGAATACCAGAATTATAATGCACACCACCCCAATCGCCCTTGGCATTATTGCGCATTTTTACAAATGTTTTCATCGTAGCAGGTTGTGGGTCATCGCCCCATTGTGGATGATTCACAAAGGCTGTACCTGGAGCTATCATACTCCTTAATGCATACTCTTTGCCAAGCATAATATTTTCGCCAATAAGCCAGTTGCTTTCGTTTACATTTTGTTGTAGTGCATATTGCTTTATCATTATTCCAAAAACATCTGAAAAAGATTCGTTGAGTGCACCAGACTGGTTTTCATATTTTAAATTGGCACTGTATTGCGTTACACCATGTGCAAGCTCATGGCCAATAATATCTACATCAACTGTAAAACTATCAAACACTACTTTATCTCCATCTCCATACACCATCTGCCTACCATTCCACATAGCATTTTTATATTTTTTTCCATAGTGAATAGAATTTACCAATACCATGCCTTCGTTGTCAATACTATTTCGTTTAAAAATGTTGAAATAAAAATCCCACGTATTTTTTACGCCAAAGCGTACGTTTTTTGCTATTTGGTCTTTGGCAATATCTGCATTGGTAAGTAATTTACCCGGCAAGCTGTATCCTTTTTCTACATCATGTATTTCAATAATTGGTTTTGGCTTTTTTATAGTTGCCTTTTTTACAGCAAACATTTTTTGCTCAGTTTTAGGTAGTGCAGAAAAGAAATTTCTATCGCTTCTAAAACGATAATTCCTCAATTCATTATCCAATGATTCTTCCTTTTTTAATTTGCTAATATCTTTCATTTGGTCAGCAATGTATGGCGGTAAAATACATTGGATGGGATTGCGATGGTGGTTACACATAAACAAGTTTTAATAATTAAGAATTGGTTTATCAACTTTCCTTAGGAGCTTTATTCCTATCAAATATTTTTTTACCAATGTATGCTACCAGGGGTATTAATATTAGTACCAATAATTTTTCAGGATTTTTTACCAGCCAGTCTATAAGTGTTCTCCAAAAATTTGTTTCTAACTGAATATTGATCGCTATTTCACGGGTATCAATCGTTTTCTTTATGCCATCTTCCTTTTCTGCTACTACTTTTATAAATAGTCTTGCATTTTTTATACTTGTTTTAGGTGTTACCGCCCAATGCCATATATTTTCTTCTTCATTAGTTGTATCTATTTCTTGTCTCTGGCTATTATAAGAAGAATCTATTTTAAAATTATTATCAGGATCGTTTAAGGTAATTGTAAGGTATTTGTAAAAATAAATATTTTTATCTGTAAAGTAAGAAGCAGTATCCGATTTTCTTGTTGGCTTTATTTGAGTATTTACATCTTTTAAATCCATCATTACATCTTCCGTTATTTTGTTTATTGCATCAGTTATATTAATGGCTTTTACTTGGGCATATATACTTCTTGTTTCATGTTGCCTCATATGGCTAAAATAAGAATAACCAAGTAGAGCGGATTTCTTTTTTCTTTTTATTTTATGATCAAATAAATTGGTTATTTTTTTTGCTGTATCCGTTTTAATTTTAGTTGAGGAATCTGTCATTACAGGTATCAATGAATCATCTCTAACCATTCCGCTATCTGTCCCTGCTATTGTAGTAGGGTTAATATCTTCAGTTGGGATAAATCTTTCTTCGGCATTATTACAACCAACCATGCATTGAATAATTAATACAAGTAAAAAAATATTTTTTTTCATACAGTTAATTTTAATAAGTATCTATTTTAATTTCAACGGCTCTTTACTAAAAATACTATAGTTTACACCCAGTATAGAAAAGAAACCCGAACGAGAAATAAACGGTGAATCAAAATCTTTTCCCAAACTAAGATTAATGCTTACATCTTTATTAATGGCATATGCTGCTTGTGCTGCTAGGCGATACGTAAATTGTTTCTCTATTCTTTTTATGGGTTGATTGCTAATGTTGATATCTGACATTTGAGCACTGTAAAACCTTGCCATATATTCTACGGATATATTGTATTGGTTATTTTTTTTCAAAAAACCAAGCCCTACATCAATATTACTAGATGCGGTATCTGCGTTTTTAAACATATACCTACTCGTAAATGTAAACAAGTCATCTGCAGAAACGAAATAAGATGCATTGCCCCAAAATCCTATTTTCTCTACACTATTTTTATTGCTGGTATTAAAACCTGATGCACCAGCAAATTCTAAAACAAAACCTTTTCTATCGTACAATAAATTAGAAACACCCTTAGCCAGCTCAGCATATGCATCTACTCTTATACCAATCAAATTATCTAAAAATAATTTTATATCAGCTGTGGCATCTGTATAATCTGCGCTAACAGAGGCAGCATCTTTTTTTACTTTTTCAATAATGGCTTTTTCAATATTTTTGGTAACAAGTGCTTTTTCAATGGCATCTATTGCTTTTTGTTTTGTATTTATGGTATTGGCATCTACCACATTTTTTATACCATTTATAATAGATACAACGGTCGTTTTTGATTTCAATTCTACACTAGCTATTTCTAATGCTTTTACAGGCTCACCATTGTATAGCTTAAATCTAAAACCTACACTCAATTTATTATTGCCAGATGCTGAATCTTTTACTGATGCTGCCGATATACTTAAACTTTGTAAAAATGTTTGTGCCGTATTTGGTTGTAAGTATTGCGCTCTTGTTAAATTTGGATGGCTGCTAAGCCAATATGGCGCTACTTCTAAACCAAGGTTAAGTTTTAGCTTTCCATCCTTATCAAATGAATTTAATATATCTGTAGCTAGGCTTTTAACATTGGTAGGGCGCATAATAGCTGATGGCTCAAAATTTAAAATACTAAAAGCTGGGCTTGTTGGTATCGTAAGTTTAGAAATATCTTGCGCACATAAACTTTTAAACACACAAAATTCAACGACAAATATTAAAATAAATCGTTTCATTGATGCGATAATTTTAGCGTGTAAACAACGGTATCTAAGTGTGCTTCTGCCTCAGCTTTATATGGACCAAACTTTTTGGTCTTTGTAGAACCTTCGGAAACAAATACTGTCATGCTGGTCATATTGGTTTCTTCCAATTGATCTACTATAGTAACAGAAATGGTTGTTTTCTTTCCTACAACATTTTTCTTTTTACCAAGGTTGGCAGGAGCATTGGCCTCAATAAAATCTGAGCCCAAAAAAATGGCATAAGAGCCATCTTGCCCATCTCCAATTTTTACATCTACTATTATATCTTTATCGGCTGTTTTTGGTAAATACGATTCGTTTAGCTCTACAAGTTTTGTTGCCATGTTTTTTTATTTTAGTGCCTACTCTGATATTATGTTTTCGGCTTCCCGTTTATGTGAGTTTTTAACGATAAAGAATTTTCTAAATTCTATATTTATTTTAAAAAAATAATGAAGTATTCTTAAGACTAAAATTGCTAAACGTTCTCTCACAACTTTTTATAAAGGCTGTGTTAGAGGGAAATATTGATGCGGGGTATTATTTTACAACCAATTCAGTGTTATAAGATATAAATTTATAAATAATATTTTATAATTATATGTTTTACAGCAACTTTTTTTTAGAAGCATACATTTTTGTGAGTAATACACTTCAAAAATTTGGATAAAATAGTATTCAG
>JAYSWO010000437.1:0-8224 GCA_043717975.1 Ferruginibacter sp.
CGCCTACGACACCCTTGCAATTGGCTAACGATAAGCACTACAACTCTCGTTCGGGACTTACACCCTAGAGCTAATGGACATGCCTGACACACAGTAAAATGGGCGGTAAAATTACCGCCCATTAAGGGAACAAAAAGAAGAAATATATAGTGGTTCTGTAACTTAATATTTTCAATTAAGTATTTTCAAATTGCGCATGAAAGCATTATTAACTATATCGTTGTATAAATGATTTGGATTATTATACATTGCTTCAAAAAATGGCGTAGCTAATTTTATATCATTGTTTTTTAAATAAATCATTGCTAAAAAATATTGTGCATCATCATTAAAAATATTTGTTTTCTCTAAAGTATTTTTTGATAAAACACTTTTTAAAGCAGTAATCGACTTTTTATAATCTTTTGTTTCCATGTAAGCAACACCTGCTAAAAAAATTTCTTTTACGCTTGCTTCTTTTACTGTTTCAAACTGAGCAATAACTGCAGCAAAATTCTTTTCTTGAAATGATTTTTCCATCATATCGGTTTCTACTACGCCCCTCTTTACACTTAGCGTGTAGGGCTTATAATTGCTTGCAAATAATTTATCTGGCGTAACGGTTGTATATTGATAAATCCCAAGCCCAAGAATTACAATCAATACAGCAGCGGCTACTTTCATACTAATAATTGCCATTCTTCTTACAATGCTTTGCTGCGATGATAAAGATTTTTTAGATACGATTTCATTCATCATTTCTGCATGAATGGTTCCTACATGTTTTTTTAATCCGTAGGTTTTAATGGCTAACTTTGCTAAAGCTAAGTTTTCTAATTCTTGTTGCAAAACGGTATCATGCTTTAATTGGTTTTCCAAATTAATTTTTTCCTCTTGTGAAAGTTCATTGTCCAGATATTGAACCAAGATATCGCTATTGTTGTAATTGTCATTCATATTGTAGTGCAGCTTTTAGTGTTTTTGCCATCTGAGGATTGGCTGTTAATAGTTGTTCTAATTGCTTTAAACATTTGCTTTTTTTATTTCTTAAAGCTTGCTCAGTTTCATAATTTACGTTTACCAAAATTTCTTTCATTGATAAGTTGTCGTAGTAAACAAACAATAATATTTTTTTACATATTTCTCCCAATTCACCTACGATGCTCAAAATTTGCCTTCTTATTTCATTTTGCGTTATTAAATGAGAAATATCTAACAATACTGAATCTTTTTCATTTTCGAAAATGATATTCCTTTTTTCTGCCTTTCCCCTCTTCTTCAATTCATTTAGCCAAATATTTCTATTTACAGTAAATAAAAAAGTTTTTATGCTAGACTCTCCTCTAAATTTATCTCTCTGTACCACGTCTATAAACGCTACCAATACTTCTTGAAAAATATCTTGTGCATCTTCTTCGTTTCCACTATTTTGGCAGATGTATATTTTAAGCATATCATAATATGCTCGATACATATACTTGATTGCCTTTTCTAATTCTGTTTTTTGAGGCGATTTAATGGCTTCAATTAATGCTGCATCACTATACTTTCTTACAATTTCCATTACACGAACATATATTGGTAAACAATTGAGGTTATTTTGTAACCAAGTTAGTTATTTTTTTATTTAATTGTTTCAATGAAATGCGATTCAAATCATTAGCACATCTTTAACAACAATTTAAACCAAAAAAGCGTCTAATATATATAGGTATCGTACTTATCAATTACCTTTAACATGTAAAATTTTAAAAAATGAAAACACTACTACTCATATTATCCATTGCAATTTTGGCATCTTGCAGTACGGCATACAAAAGCGGGCAAACACCTGATGATTTGTACTATTCAACATCTAAAGTAATTGTAGAAAAAGAATCTGAAGATAGATACGAACGCAGAGAAGATTACACTAGCCAAGACCGACAAATACGCATGGCCATACACGACCCTAGGTGGAGGAATTTAGATTATGATTACGATTATGATTGTCGTTATAGCCCTTATAACTATGGTTATAATTATGGTTATTATTACAATCCATTTTATTATCCCTACCCTGTGTACTCTGCAGGTATAAACTACGTAAACCCAAAAAATACTACCATACGCAGGGCAAATCTTGGAGGATATAGTAATACGGTTACAACGTATACGCCTACTAAAGGATATGGCACCGTAAAAACTGTTACCATAAGAGGTTATAATAATCGTAATACCCAAAATACCAGAAATACAAATAACGATACACGTACTTATACAGAACCTTCTAGAAGCGAAACAAGAAGCTACACGCCTGCACCAAGTAACAGTAGTTCCAATTCATCCACTCCAGCCCAAGGCACAAGTGTACCAATGCCAAGTAGAGGGGGGAAATAATTTTTACTAAGAACAAATTCAATTGCTTTTTTACAAAGTGAAATGTAATTTTTATGAAAAAACTTTTTTCAATATTGTTGTGTTTTATTGCCGCAAAATCTTTTGCACAAATACCAGAAGATGCTATACGATATAGTTGGTTTACGCAAAATGGCACCGCTCGTTCGCTTGCTATTGGCGGCGCTATGGGCTCACTGGGTGGCGACATTAGTGCTACATTTGTAAACCCAGCTGGCATTGGTTTTTATAGAACAAATGAAGCATCTATTTCAGCTGGTTTTTTAATGAATAAAATAAAAACCGATTATAGAGGTACAGCCTTAAATGATAACAAAAATAATATGTTGTTAGGTACATCTGGTTTTGCTTTTGCAATGCCAAAAATGAGTAATGATAATAGTAGCAGTGCATTTTCCATAGCATTTACACAAAAAACAAGTTTCAATAATCTTATACAATACAAGGGGTTTAATAATTATAGTTCGTATAGCGAAGCTTTTGCTGAAGAGTTATCCAAACAAAATGTAACGGATGTATTAAGCACCCAATCAATAGCACCTTATACTACTGCCCCTGCATATCTTTCTTATCTCATTTATATAAAAACATTGCCAGATAGTAGCAAAGTGGTGAAAACACTTACCGATAATGTTATTGATGCAGGAAGAAGTCTACAACAAGAAATGACAAAAACTACTAAAGGTGGTTTATATGAGCTTGGGGGATCTTATGCAGGCAATGATGGTAACAAATGGCTATGGGGTGTGGGTGTGGGTATACCAATTGTAAGTTACGAAAGCAATACGGTTTTTTCTGAAACAGACACATCTTCCATTACAAGCGATGAGTTTAAGTCTTTTAAATTTACAGATAATTTTACAACAAAAGGTGTAGGCATCAACGGTAAGTTTGGATTAATTTTTAGGCCAAAAGAATACATACGCATAGGTCTTGCCGTGCATACGCCTTCATACATGTCGCTTACAGATGAAAGAAAAAGTTCGTTAGCTTCCGTTTTAGAAAATCCTTCGAAAGATACGGTTGTAAACTCGAGCACATTTACAAACGGGCAAGAGAGAGGCGTGGCAAAATACATACAAAATGGTCCATGGAAAGTAATGCTTAGTGGCTCGTACGTTTTTAGAGAAATAGAAGATGTAACAAAACAAAGAGGATTCGTTTCTGCAGATATTGAATACGTAAGGCACAATGGCACCAAGTTTAGCAGCGATGCAGAGGAACCAACACAAGATGAAAAAACTTATTACAAACAACTAAGCGGGGTAATAAAAGATATTTATAAAGGCAATATAAATGTAAGAGTAGGTGGTGAAGTAAAATTCAATACCATAATGGGGCGCTTAGGTTTTGGATATTATGGCAACCCTTATAAAGATGCTCCATCTAAAGCAAATAAAATGACATTGAGTGGTGGTTTAGGATATAGAAACAAAGGTTTTTTTGTAGATCTTACTTATGTACACCTACTTACCAAAGATTTTGACATACCATACCGCTTACAAAATGCACAAAATGTATATGCTGATGTAAAGCAGCAAACTGGCAATATAATGGCAACCATAGGTGTAAAATTTTAGCTTACTATTTTCATTATTAATTACTTACCCTTTTTTTTTTGTAGTTATTAAAAAGATGATTGCTTAATAGATAAAATATTAAAGCAACCTATATTTTTATTTTACGTTATTATTATTCTACTACTGTTTTGTAAAAAAAACAGTTAACTTTAGTGTAATAATACAACGATGTGCTGAATTTTAAAACTTCTTGCGCTAGATCGCTTTTTGCCCCTACCCTGCAAATAATTTTTGCCTCTTTATTCCTATGTACAAGTTCATTTACCAAAGCCCAAAACTGCCCGCCTAACATCGATTTTGAAGATGGAAATTTTGATGGATGGACATGTTATACAGGTGGCGTATCTGCAGCAGGTGGACAAAATACAATTTCTTTATCTCCATCATCTCCCATTGGAGGTAGACATACAATGATGTCATATTTTCCAGGTGATGGTGTAGATCCATATGGAGGTTTTCCTGTAAACTGCCCAAATGGGAGTGGTCACTCTATAAAACTTGGAAATACTACCGGTGGTGCAGAAGCTGAAGGTGTTTCGTATCAATTTACCATTCCATCAGGAGCGAATGAATATACACTTATTTATAATTATGCTGTAGTTTTTCAAGACCCTAATCATCAGATACATGAGCAACCCCGCATGGAAATTGACATTACAAATGTAACCGATGGCAATACCATTAGTTGTTCTTCATTTGCATTTTTCCCTTTTGGTACACCCCTTCCTGGTTTTCAACAATCTACAGTTATAGAAGGTAATGCGCCTGTATGGTTTAAAAATTGGACAGCTGTTACCATAAACTTAAACGGTAATGCTGGCAAAACAATAAAATTATTTTTTAAAACATCTGATTGTACATTCCGCCGACATTTTGGTTATGCCTATATAGACGTAAACTCTGAATGCAGTGGTAAATTTGAGGGGGCATCATTTTGCCCCGATGATAATTTTGTAGATGTAATAGCACCTTACGGATACCAAGGTTATACTTGGTACAATAGCACATTTACCCAAGTATTAGGAACACAGCAAACGCTTTCTTTTATACCCCCTCCACCTACCAGCACCCAAGTAGCAGTTGTTTTAACCCCTTACAATGGTTATGGATGCCTTGATACTTTATATACAGACGTAGTTAATAATTTAGTAGTAATAGCCAATGCTGGAAAAGATACGCTTTCCTGTAACCGTATACCTGTACCCATAGGATCACCACCTGTACTAGGCGTAAAATATTCTTGGTTGCCCACTGCAGGTTTATCTAATCCTGATATTGCAAATCCATTGGCACTACCCGATACTACTACAACATACTATTTAACTGCTATGAGCAAAGGTGGCGGTTGTATAAGATTAGATACCGTAATTGTAAAAGCATTTAACGTAAATAATGCCTTACAATTATTAGGCAAACCAGATTACTGTATTGGTAGTGGGGATAGTGCAGTATTAGTAGTACAGGCAGCCGATAGCATACAATGGTATAAAAATGATATAGCTATCATTGGTGCTAATGGAGTAAGATATAGTGTTACCCAAACAGGTTCTTACCATGCCATTCTCTTTGGAGGTTTTGGTTGTATCGTAAATACATCAAAAAAACAAATTACCATTACATCTATACCTCAAGCTACATTTTCCATAAACAACCCCAAGCAATGCCTTTTTAATAACAAATTCACTTTTCAAAACAACAGTACAAATGCAGTAGGCGCAATGGAATATCGATGGATATTTGGAGATGGCTCTGAAGCTACCACTAGAGATGTTACTTACAGTTATTCCAAAGCAGGAATATTTAATGTAAAACTATTAGTAAGTAGTAATAGCATTTGTACAGATACATTTGCGGCAGAAATTACGGTTTATCAAAACCCAATTGCTGATTTTTCTACTACGCCAATTTGTATTAATTTACCTGTTGAGATAATTAATAAAACATTCGATACTGTTGGCTCTCCTATATCTTACTTATGGACTTTTGCCAACGGCCAAACATCTACCTTACGTACACCGCCCTCACCAGTATATACTGTAGCTGGTAAATATGATTTGAGTTTGTTTGTAAATTCTGTACAATGCCCCACACCTGGTCATACCTCAAAACAGAAAATTTCTATAGATAAACCGAGGCCTGGCATTAGGTATCCAATAGAATATGCTGTAATAAACTTGCCACTGGATTTGAGTGCAAGAAATTTTGGAGAATCAGTATTATGGAAGCCTGCATTTAATTTAGACAATGCTACTAGTTTTAATCCTCAATTTAAAGGAAATTCAGATCAAGAATTATTAATTGACATTACTACAAAAACAAAATGTTTAACTACCGATTCTCAATTTGTAAAAATAGTAAAAGATATTGCCATACATGTACCTAGCGCTTTTACGCCAAATGGAGATGGGAAAAATGATTTTTTAAAACCAATCATTTTTGGCATTAAAAAGCTCAACTACTTTAGAATTTTTAATCGTTTTGGGCAATTAATGTATGAAACAAACACCAATAGGCAAGGATGGGATGGAAATTTTAAAGGCGTAAAACAAAATGCCCAAACTTTTGTATGGATGGTGGAGGTATTGGCCGGTGATGGTAAAATTTACACAAATAAAGGATCAACCATTTTGCTGCGCTAAATTACCACTGCATCAATTCATTTTTGTTAAATAAGTATTCTGGTGTTTTTATTAATTCTTCATTGCCAGCTTCGTACCATGGAGATAAATTTTTATCGCTAGGATTTTGCAATACATGAATATCTTGTGCAGGCATATAACTTTGTGCAATCATATAAATTCTTTTGCCATCTTTATTTTCAGCTGCGTCCATCACCAATACCGCATGCCCAGGAAAACCTCCCCTAATAAGTACATCACCTGCTTTTATATCATTAAAATTATTTTTCTTTTTTAATTGTTTTGCCAAAGATGCTGTTCCACACATGCCAAAAACCTTGTCTAAGTACTTTGTAAAATTTTCTCTATTGTACGGCTGTGTAAATTTATAAACTCCACTCCCATTATCTCTAAAAACAATTTTATCAAATTTTTTTTGTTCAAATAAATATTCTGCTCGCAAGCGCATTACTGCATCAGCACATTGTTGCAAATCTTTTTTTCCCACAGAAATATCTAACACTGCAAACTGTGCCGTTTGATTATACTTTTCTGACCCATCATATTTGTAAACCGTTTTATCTTTTTTTAATGCTACCTTTTCTAACCAAGTTGCAAAAGAATTGTCTGCTTCTATTATTCTTTCATAACCAGCTGGTAGAGGAATATTTTTCACTTGCAAATAATCGTTTTTTTGTAGAGGTGCCATTTTCGACACATTGGAAACATTGCTATCTGTAGTTTTTGAATTGGCATTATTGTTACATGAAAATGAGCATACCAATAAAAAAGGTAGTGATAGTTTATAATGCATAAAAGTAAATTTTTTGCTTTGATGCTCATTTGAATTGTATCCATAAAAAGAATTGTTAAAAGAAAGCTTCTCCTAGGCATCAGCCAATTGGGGTAGTGATAAATGTAGATGCCAATGGCTGTGTACGATTGTGCTTAAACATACATTGCATACAGTGCACAAAGATTGTAAAACTCCAAGAATGAGTAAAAGAACAGTTGTAAAATTAGTTTTTAGGAGGTTTTAATTCTGTCTACAATCAATCTATTGCATAATAAAAGATGAAAAAAGATATGCTGTTGAATGGAGCGTCGCCAATGTAGCTGCCCATAGCTGCTTCTTTGCCCACCAAACAATTTTATAAAAGCGAAGCTTATATAAAAAAAATCCCCTCCGAAAAAATCAGAGGGGACAATATTTCGCAAAGGTCAAAACCTTCAACTTTGAACCTTCAACCTTAAACTATTTTAGTAACCCATACCACCCATATCTGGTGCACCATGGCTATGCGGCGCTTCTTCTTTAGGTTTGTCGGCAATTACACACTCAGTGGTAAGCAACATACCTGCAATAGATGCAGCATTTTCAAGCGCTACACGAGCTACTTTAGTTGGGTCAATGATACCTGCTTTAAACATGCTTGCTTCGTACTGCTCTGTTCTTGCATTGTAACCAAAATCGCCTTTACCATTTTTAATAGCTTCTACTACGATACTACCATCCACACCTGCATTTGCAGTAATAATGCGCAATGGCTCTTCAATGGCACGACGTACGATAGCCATACCGGTAGTTTCATCAGCAATTTGTCCTTTTACTTTTGCATCAAGGGCAGATAGTGCACGTATGTAAGCAAC
>JAYSWO010000438.1:0-8188 GCA_043717975.1 Ferruginibacter sp.
TTCCATTTTCATCTACAGGTATATTACCTGGCAGCACAACACTATAAAATGCATCTGCACTTACAATTTGGCAAGTTTTTTTTTGTGCCAATACATTTGCAATAATAATTGTAGCCAATATTGTACTGATAATCTTTTTCATAACGTAATTTACATCTTTCAGATAAATTAATGCTATATAACAAAATGCAACCAACCATACAAAGCAAATTACCCAATGTAGGTGCTACTATTTTTACAACCATGAGTGTATTGGCTGCTGAGTACAATGCCATAAATCTTGGGCAAGTATAGGGCATAAAACCAAACACCCAACCACACAATAAAAAAAATGTGCAAAAAATGCACACCCACACTACATTACAGCCAAAAACGCCAATACAGCGATATAAAAACCAAACGCCCGATTACTACCATTTACTACCATTACACTACCATTTTAAAGCACCTAGCAGCCCTATAGCGCCCCTTTACTACCATTACCCCTTGTAACATCTATAAATACTACCATTTAGCCGTTATTTAAACGGTATTTACACCACATTTAAGCAGCAAATAACGCTGCTTTTTTTGTGCGACATATTTTAGAAAAAATGGGTACACTTGGCGTAACACTTGGCAAACACTTGGCAAAAATAGGGTAAAAAACATACGAGTAAAAGGGGGTATAATACCATTTTTGAGCAGCCAAACGGCACTTTTAAAGCGATACACACCCTTTAATATTGCCAATTATAAATTATAATACATTGGTTATCAATAATTACTAACTAATGAAATACCAGTTATGTACAATAGTATGTGTGTGCGCAAAGTTGGGAGGTTGTTTAGTAGTTACTCAAGCCGTACTACAGCTAGCACTATTGCAGCATTTTCTATGCTGTTTTTAGGTATTTCAAAGTCATCGTATTTAGTATTATCGCTACGGCATATAAAGTTTGCTTCATTATGGCTTTTTATAATTCTTTTTACCATTGCCCCTTGGCAAGTATCTAGCACATAAGCCTTATTATACTGTATATAATCATGCTTAAAAAATATACGCTTGCATATTACAAAATCTCCTCTAAAGTAAGTTTGCTCCATACTATCGCCACTTACGGTAAATGCACAGTTAGCAATACCCATAAGTTTGGGTACTATTAAGTAATCTTCCACATCACTATCCATTATTTGATAGCCCCCATTATTCCCAATACCTGCCATAGCTTTTACAGGTAATAGCGGTATGCCGTTTTGCTTTAAGTAAGTAATATTATCTGCTGTAGCCTCCACCTTTTTGTTGCTATTTTCTTTAAGCATTTCTCCAATGCCCGTAATTAACCAAGTGGGATTAATATCGTCATATATTGTAAGAATATTTTCTAATATTTTACTCCCAATACTCTTATTTTCTTTTATAGACTTAGAAATAGTACCTCTACCTACAGATAATTTATTTTCTATTTCATATAAACTTATACCTTTAAAATCAATGTATTGTTTAAGTTTTTCAGTTACCATCTTGATAAATTTAAAAATTAAAAGAAAATAATCTTACAAAAATTTGGTTGCTAAGAAAATAATCTTATATATTTGTATTGTTAAGCAGTAAACGCAAATAATAATCGTTAAAAGTATGAAAATTAAAAGAGAAAAAAAAGTAGATAGCAAAAAGGCTATGATAGTAAAAGAATTGGCTATTACACATAAATGTACTTGTGCAAATGTTTACAACGCTATCAACGGTTATTCAAAAACAGATAACAGTTTGGCTATAAAAAAAGATTACGATAAAAAGTACAAAGCTATTACCGAATTACTAAAATAACAATCCCCCACAACACTCTTGGTAGGCAACCACACGATGTTCGAGGCATCGGCAAGAGCTACTAACTAACTGCTTTAAAATATGTGTCCATACGAAAATTACAATAACTGCATAGGTGTACAGGCTAGATATCTATACGAAGGCACGAAGATTGTTAAAACAATTGAGGGCAGTTTAAGATTGCTAGGGTATGATAGTTTAAACTACAAAGTAAAAAACGAAGCCATAAAAAAACTCCGTCCCCAAGGGCCTAACACACCTTTACTAGTTTGCTTTAAAAGCCTACCTACCCAGTGGCAAAAATTATTGGTACAAAGCTTTGGTGAGCCAACCAAGCAAGTACGCCAAACTTTATTTGAGCAATACTACTGCAAAGATGTAGCCGCTTGGCAGTTTTACATTGCCCACAAAAAAAGCAATGGCATTGGCTTAGATAATACCCTTATTGAAAAATATACCCTAAATGCTAGTGTGCTAAATGCCATATACAACCTCAATAAAGCCATGTGTGATGAGCGTAGAAAACTACGTGGTACCATTGGAGCCCAAACTATACAAGGCATACAAAAACTAAGTGTGTGGGATGTAGTGGTAAACGAAGCCATCCGCTTTAGAGCCATAGAAGCTCACACCCTGCCTGATCATGCCGATAGCATACGCAAGCTGCTAAACCGCTTTAGAAAAGAAGGGCCTAAAGCACTAATAAATGGCAGGGTAGATAATAACAATGCCCGTAAAGTTACAACCGATGTGGTAGAGCTACTAAATAACTTATTTGCAGGGCAGCCACACAAGCCAAACTATAGTGATGTAGCCAATACCTATGAAAGTTTTTTAAATGGCTATACCGAAGTAATAAATAACAGTACCGGTGAAATGTACAACCCCAAAGAATTTCCAAAAATTGATAAAAGTACCATTGGTGGATATTTAGCAGAATGGACAAATAAAATAGGTAACGAAATGCTAAGAGCCAATAATCGACAGCGCATGATAGGTAAATTTAACCCATACTTTGGTTTTGAAAAACCAAAGTACAGCGGTAGCCTTATAAGTATAGATGATAGGCAGCCGCCCTTTAAATATGATGATGGCAGCAAGAGCGGTGCACGTATGTGGTTTTACATGGGTATAGATGTAGCAAGTGAGGCATGGACATGTTGGGTATATGGCGAAAGTAAAGAAGGTATTATACTAGAATTTTACCGCCAAATGGTACGCAACTATGCAGAGTGGGGCTTTAACCTACCTGCGGAGCTAGAAGGTGAAATGAGTTTAAACTCTGCTTTTTTAGATACATTTTTGAAGAAAGGTGAAATGTTTGAGTTTACTCATATAGAAGCCAACAATGCGAGGGGTAAAATAATTGAGCGATACTTTGGAAAACTCCGGTACCAAGATGAAAAAGACAAAGATGGGTGGATAGCCCGACCAAAAGCACTTGCCGAAGCAAACCAGGGCGATGATACTAAAATTGTAAAAATACCAAAGGCTACCATTATACAAAATAGCCTTGGCGATATTGAAAAATGGAATAACCGCCCACACCGCAGCAACAAAGAAAATGAAACTAAAACACGGTGGGAATACTTTTGCGAAAACCAACACCCAAAGTTATTACCAACCAACTACCATGCTATACTGCCATACATTGGTTACACTACCAAAACAAGCTGCCATGTAGGAAATATAAAGCTAAACAATGCTACATTTTTATTAGGCGAAGATGGTAAAGTAGCACTAGGCAACCGCCTTATAGAATTAATGGCAGAGCTTGAGGGGCAAGATGTACATATTTATTGGATTGATAATAACGATGGCAGCATTTTAAAAGCCCACATTTACATTGGCACACAATACTACTGCGAAGCTATTGCAAAACCACTACCACAAAAAGCACAGATAGAACGTGCAACCGACGATGATGCAAAGTGGGCTACCCTTGCCAGCTACAGTAGCACCGTAGAAAAATACATGAAGGAGCGTAAAGCAAGTGTAGATAAAGTAACGGTAATAAATAACACACCTGTACACCAACCAAAAACCGCATTTAAAATAAAAGGATTGCAAAGGTACGAGCAGCAAGAAACGGAAACCGAAACAATGCCCGAACCACCAGCAAACTTATTGGATGCTCCAGTAGATAATTATGGAGGCAATTCCCTTAAAGATAGATTTTAACCCAAAAACCAAAACCATGTTACAACTCACTACCGAATTTAAAAAACTAGTGGCACATGCCATACTTGAAAAACGTAAAAACCATGATGGCAGCGATGCTGCATTCAGTAAAACTATTGATGTAAATAATGCAGTATTTAGCCGCCTAAAAAGTGGCGAAACCGAGGGTATTTTAAAAGAAACCCAATGGCTTAACCTTGGGCGTATGCTAGGCATTACACCAAACGAGCGCAAGTGGAATATGGCACGTACCGAGGTATATACTATGATAGAAGAAGATGTACTTTTTTGCAAAGAAAATGCCAAGGCAAAAGTAATGGTAGATGAAACGGAGCTTGGCAAAACATTTTCTGCAAAATACCTAAGCCGTACGCTTAAAAATTGTTTTTATATAGATGCTAGCCAAGCCAAAACAAAACAAATATTTATTCGCCTTATAGCACAAACCATAGGGGTAGATGATAAAGGCAAGTATGCTGAGGTAAAAGCCAATATAAAATACTACCTAAAAATGCTACCTCAGCCCATGGTAATAATTGATGAAGCGGGCGATTTAGATTACACGGCTTTTTTAGAACTAAAAGAACTGTGGAATGCTACCGAAGGTGCATGTGGTTGGTACATGATGGGAGCAGATGGATTGCGTAGCAAAATGGAGCGTGGTATAAGAGGCAAGAAGGTAGGCTACAAAGAAATGTTTAGCCGCTTTAGTGGCAAGTACACTGTAGCTACACCAACCGACCGCCAAGCTAAACTACAATTTTATACCAAGCTAGTAACCGATGTGCTTACGGTAAATATGAAAGATAAAAGTAAAATACCAGCCATTGTAAAGAGATGCCTTACAACAGATGAAACAGGCTATATGGGTGGTTTGCGCAGGGCAGAAAGTTTGCTGATTTTAAACAGCATTTAAACCAAGATTAACAGAAAAAACGATTTACCAACTACTAAACCTTATGCGAAGCCTTACTACTAAGAACCTATTTGCTATGAAAGTAAAAAAAACCATAAACCTAGATAACGACATACTACAAACAGCCATTGGCAATGCAGAAGCAAAGGGCGTATGGTTAATATATGGTAGCGAAAAAAACGGTAAAACAAGCTTTGTATTACAACTAGCCAAGGCATTATGCAAAAAGCAAAAAGTTGCTTACATAAGTGCTGAGGAGGGTACCGATTTAAGTTTTACCGAAGCCGTAAAAAGAGCAGGGCTTACCACTGCCGATAAAATAGCTTGGTACACCTATTTAAGTTTAAATGATGTAGTAGCCAAGTTTAAAAAGCCAAAAAGTGCCGATGTGATTATACTAGATAATGCTACTATGTATGCCGATGAATTTAGAGATATAAATATAAAAGAATTAGAAACCAAACTACCCGGCAAGCTCATAATACTACTAGCCCATGAGGAGCGTAAAATGCCACACGGTGCAGCAGCTAAAATGGCAATGAAAATGGCAAAAGTATATTTCAATATTAAAGGGCTTACAGCCTTTGGAGTAAGCAGGTTTAGCGGCAATAGTACACAAATAAATATAAACGAAATCAAAGCCACCCTCTATTGGGGCGATGAAGCTACAGCATAATATCAATACCAACATCTAAATACTAACCACACCATGCAACAAAAAAAACAAACCTCCGCCATTAACCGCCAGCAAGCCATGAAACTTGCAAAAGAGCAAGTATGCCTATTACTAGAGCTTAAAAGCTACGATTATAACGAAATGCAATACCACTGCGGCCTTAGTTTTCTTACCTACAAATGCCAATGGGAAACTAGCCAAGAGCGCTTACAGGCAAGCAAAATATTTTGGGCATGGTGGATGAACAATTGGGCATACCGTGATGAGCAATTTTTAGACCAATACCAAAAAATGGAAGTAGATGAAAATGGAGAATTTACCATAAATGATTGGGGCAATAATAGCCAATACCTACTTACCCACAACCCACATGTATTAAATAGCCGTGTAGATGAGTATGGCGAAATACTGCACCAAAGTTGGTTGCAAATATTAGGAATAATAAATAACGAATACCTAAAGCAAGCCGTATGATGATAGATATTTTGGATTTGCCAAAAACAAAAAAAATAATTGCATCTGCTGAGCAGCAAATATTAGCAAACACAGGCGTAAAAGTAAAGCTAGTAATGCAGGGGCAAAACGTGGAACATGATATTCGCTTCAGAAAACAAGTGCTTCAAAAAATAGTTTGCAATGAGTTTCTTACCACTTGGGACGATGTACTTAGCATTAGTAGAAAAACTAAAGTAGTAGCTGCAAGGCATACATACATATACATGCTGCGAACTTCTTTATTAGAAAATGTAGTGGATATAGGGAGACAACTAAATAGAGACCATACAAGCATCTTACATGCATTAAATGCCATAAAAGGCTACTACGATGTAAAAGATGAAATAGTAACCAAAATTGAAAACGTAAAAAAACAATACAACGATGCATTCTTACAAAATGAAAATAAGCCGCTCACTACTTGAGGCATTGGATGAGTTTATAAAACTACTCATAAAGCTAAAGGCAGCAACCAATGATGAAAAGCTATTTGTAGCCGTAATGGCTCAAGTAGGTGCATTAACAGATGATAAAATAAGCATGTACAAACCTGTAAACCCAAGCTACATTTTAAAATTAAACACAGCGCAAATGTTTGCCATGGTAGTATTAGCAGAGCAGTACATACACGACCATACAACCTACTTAGGCAATTATTTACAAACCCAATCTTTAAAAATACAACAGCAAACAGCATGATAGCAATTCTTATTATAAAAACCATACTCATTACCGCTGTGGGCGGTTATTTAATCATAAAAAAAATAAAACTATGAGCCAATCATTTAAAGATTGTTCTATAAAAGAGAAAACTTTAATTCTTTCTTACAAATTTATTTTTTGGTATTTATCACTTTTTAAAAAAATAAAACTATGAGCCAAGCACAAGAAGATTACCTGTGGGTGCAAAGAACAATAAACACCTGCACCAACCCTTACCACATAGAATGTATAGATGTAATGATAGACCTCTTCAATGTCAAACATGGAGACTTCAACTTATTCAGTGCGCTTACAGACCAACGAAATGCAAGGGCAAATAATATAGAGTACAATATTTAATAATCAATAATCAATCAAAAAAAATGGCACGTACAAGTACAAAAACAAAGGTAGGTATTACCGAAACGCAGGCACAAGATGCCGCCCACTCTTATGCAAGCGCAAGCATAAAAAAAGACAAGCTAGAGGCACAGATGAATGAAAAACTTGCTACAATAAGAGAGCAGTTTGAACCCCAAATTACACAGCTTAAAACCGATATGGTAGAGCCTGTAGAAACATTAAAAGTGTATGCAGTAGAGCAGCGAAATAATTGGGACGGAAAGAGTACAGAGCTTGCAAATTGTATTATAGGCTTCCGTACCAACCCTGCAAGCGTGGGCAAAACCAAGGGCATTACATGGGATGCTATTGTAGGGCTTTTTAAAGGAAACAAAATACTCAAGCATTTTGTAAAAGTAAAAGAAGATGTGGACAAAGCAAGTATTTTAAAAGAGTATGGCGATGTAAAAATTGGTAAACAATTGCTAGCTGTAGGCATCGTAATAGAACAAGAGGAATGTTTTTATGTAGACACAAAAAAAGAAAAATAGTTTTTAGGGTATAGGCGGCCCATATCTATGGGCTGCATTTTTTCACACTTACTTACAAATAAATATGAATAATTTAAGAGAACAAAACCTCACCTGCCCAAAATGTGGTGTAGAGCTTACGGAGGAGGAACGAAAAGACAACGCTTGTGCTGATTGTCTTGGTGCAATGGGTGAGCATACCGCTTTAATACATGATTAAACTGTGAAAACCTACACCATAAAATACCAATGGTTTAAAATTATACGCACCGCCGAAGTAAGTGCAAAAGATTACATAGCGGCAAGGGTAGAATTTGAAAGGACTAAGCAGATAAAGAAGGAATTTATATTAAAAATATTACAGCAATAATGTTTAACTACACCCAAAAACAAATCATCATCCACCTGCTCAATGGCTGCTACTTAATGAAAGCCGCAAGTATAAATGTAAAATATACCTACAGACTTTACGAAGGTAAAATGAATCCTGTACTAAAGGTGAAGGACAAAGATTTGGATGTGTTATTCTACTTTTT
>JAYSWO010000439.1:0-3268 GCA_043717975.1 Ferruginibacter sp.
CCAATCCTTTTGTTATTTCATTGCATGACTTTAATGATGACAATGCATTGGTGACGATTTACAATAAACTGGGGCAACGTTTATATAACCAAACAATTCCTTTAACATTTGGCATAGCACAAATAAAAGTACCCGTGAGCAATTGGGCTAGGGGTGTGTATATTGTAAAAGTTGTTTCTGGTGGTAAGACGGTGACGAAGCAGTTTATTAGATAATGGTTGTTTAGCTTTGTAATATTTTGAAATTTTCATATTTATTTACCATACACTACTGGAATCATAAGCTGGAAGTTTGCCTATTTTCATTATATAGGGTACTGAATACCTCAGTTTAATAACTAGATTTTTAGGTTACAAAAATTCGCTAACAAAAAATAAACAATTTATCATTCCCCCATGTAACAATGCTGCATTCTTCTTAATATTGCACCTAAAGACTAACTAGATTTATGGCAAAGAAAGTGCGGGGTTTTGGCAAAGAAATTTTTTATACTGCGTTGGTGCTAGCAATATTTGCTGCTGCTGCCTATTACATTAGAGAACGTTTTTTTAAAGCAGGTTTTGTGCATTACAAAGAGTTTGGTATAGATGTACCTACAAACTACAGCATACACGGTATAGATGTAAGCCGCTATCAGCAAGATATAGATTGGAAATTGGTAAAAGAAATGCAAGTGAAAAAGATTGCTATTGGCTTTGCATTTATTAAAGCTACAGAAGGAACTAGTTATGTAGATGAACAGTTTAAAGATAATATGGAAGCGGCTAAAGAAGCAGGAGTGCCCCGAGGCGCCTATCATTTTTTTATTGCTAGCCGAAGCGGAAAACAACAAGCCGTGAATTTTTTAGAAACCGTTCATTTAAAAAAAGGCGATCTACCACCAGTGCTGGATGTAGAAAAATCGAATGGCGCTTCTGTATTTGATTTGCAACAACGGGTAGCAGATTGGCTAGAAATTGTAGAAAAAAAATATAAAGTAAAACCAATTATTTATAGTAACGTAGATTTCTACAAAACATTTTTAGCAGGCAGGTTTGATGATTATCCGCTTTGGGTGGCGCATTATTTGGTAAAAGATAAGCCTCGCATACAACGCAATTGGATTTTTTGGCAACATAGTGAAAGTGGACATGTAACAGGTATAAGATCTAATGTGGATTTTAATGTTTTTAATGGTGATAGCACTGATTTTAAAAAATTATTGATAAAGTAAAACGCTCTGGCCTTTCCTATCCAAAAAAAAGGGAGGTCAAACAGTGGCTTTACAGGTATCTGTTGGCATAACAAATTTTACATTAGAATAAATATTATCTTACAATATGGGAATGGAAGAAGAAACAAGAAATTTTTTAGTGTTAATCATGCAAACTGCCTCATCCATCATCTTATGGTTGCTTACCAATATTTTTTTTGGTATCTATCTTAAATACGGCTTGTTTGACAATACACCAAGTATTACAAATATTGTTTACTACATTATTTTTATAATTGGTAGTTTTTTCTTGTTTAAGTATTTTAAGAAAAGATGGAAGGCAATAGAGATTAATTAGAAAATAGGCAAATGTGCAGATGTGCAAATAGTACACACAACCTCTCAATATTGTAATAAGCTTTTTTAAAATCTTTCGAATTTTTATTTGCAAATTTTCTCATTTGCATATCTGCACATTTTAACTACTATGATCCTGTATAATCACCCATTTCTTTTTTATTTTTTTAAATAGCAATGTAAAAGCACCGCCTACATCACCAATACTTCTTTTGAGATGCCACTTACCTACTACGCTGTAATACATAACAGATAAGCGTTTCATGTTTATTATATCAAAATCTAGTTTGCCCATAGTTGCGGTATCAGGATACCCTTTTTTGTAATTGGCTTTTGTTTTTTCCCAACCATAAGTAGGGCCGCTTTTGCCAATAAACATGAGTGAATCGCTGTGCCAATAGGTTTCCATAAATCTATCAATATCACCAGCGTTCCATGCATTCAATTGTTCTGTCATGGCATCTTTTATCATTTGCTCATCTGCAGATTGTGAAAATACATTTGCTGAAAATAAAATGCATAACAGTACTACAAATATTTTTTGCATAATAATTTTTATTTGAAAGTAAACAATTTTTTTGTTTTCCGCTACTTGTCACAACTTTTCTGGAAAGAGCGCAAATAACGACTATGAAAAAAGTGTTGCTCTTTGTAGGCTTAGTACTAAAACTTAATGCACATGATGCGGAGAAGCACACTTGCTTTTTCTACACAACTTATAGTTTGTATAATGGGCACTTATAATTAAAACCACAGCTGGCAATACAAAATAATTTTCTATGGATATAAAAAATTGCTTTGCTGCTAATAAAATAAACCCCGCTGAAAAGAGCCAAATAGGCAAATTGTTTTTATGGTGTGTTTTATAGCCGTGTACCAATGCATATACACCTACAAAAAACGCCAACACAATCATGCCCCACTCAAAAAATACATTGTGAATGATGTTTATACCAAATAAAGGCAGACTTGTAAGTACTAGCGGTAGCACAATACAATGAATGGCACAAACCAACGATGTGGCTATTCCTAATCCGTCCCAATTTATTTTTACATTCATGAAGGATGCAAAGGTAACAATTTTTGCAATAATGTTGCAAATAATAAAACTCTAATGTAAATTGATACGTAACTTTGGGGTAAGTTGCGGGTTACGAGTTTGGTTGGTGTGGGTTTTTTAAGTTCAAGCTGTATTTGTATATCCATAACTACAATTAGTTGGGCGTTGGTCTTGTATCTAATATCTATTATCTAAAGTCTATTTTACAATGAGTAAAAAAGTTTGGTTCTACATTATTTTCTTCGCAGTGTTATTGGGCGTATTTTATCTATTTATTTTGAAAGATTATGATTTTGATGCGTCGCCGTTGGGTGTTATAAATCCTGCTGTGCCAGCATTTAGTTTTGTAAATCAAGATGGAAAAGTAATTTCGCAAAAAGAAACCGATGATAAAGTATATGTGGTAGAATATTTTTTTACAACCTGTAGAGGCATTTGCCCAAAAATGAATGCCAATATGCGTAGGGTGTATGATGCGTATAAAGACAAAAATGATTTTATGATTCTTTCCCATACATGTATGCCCGAGGTGGATAGTGTACCAGTGCTAAAGGCGTATGAACAAAAAATGATAAATGGACTGTTAATTAAGAATGATGATGGTGTGTACTCTATGAGCAATGCGCCCATTACCCAAAACCTACAAAATACCAATTGGA
>JAYSWO010000440.1:0-3256 GCA_043717975.1 Ferruginibacter sp.
AATAGCGTCAATTTTTATAAGATCATCTATCAAGGCTGCGGCGTATTCTTTTTTAATTTTTATGTGATATACTTCGGGCATATTTTTAAATATTTCTACATTAAAGTTAAGTAAAAAATTATCGGTATCAAAAAACCATCACTTTTCAATGATGGTTTTTCCTATTTTTTATAACAACATTATGGTTTAGTATGTTCCTTCACTGGTGCATCTTTCACATTTTCTATACTCGGCCTGCTCCCTGCATTTGTATTGCGCATTTCTCTCCAGCTATTTCCATCCCATAAAAATGCAATAATAAACCATACAAATAATACCAATGGAACTGTTATCGTCATTATCAAATTTCTCACTTCATCGCCAAGATGCATAAAAACCGAAACGATATAGTATGCTTTTAGTAATGTAAGTACACCTATTACCACTTTTGTAGTAAGTATAGCTGTATGTGATAAGTCTGTTCCTTTAAAATAAAGAAAAAGCCCTAATGCTAGTTCAATAATTGTCAATAGAGATAATACCCAAAATATTTTCCATATTCTTCCTGTGCCCTCGCTGTTGCCGTGTGCATGTCCTGCTTCTGCAGATATTGTATGTTCGCTCATATATTAGATAATAGATGTTAGATATTAGTATCAAGACTAAAACCCAACTATTTAAAAATTATTTTCAACTTCAGAGTACCAGTCTTAATACTAAATACTCAATACTAAATACATAATACTAAATACTATACTAGATAAAAACACAAAAACACAAAAACCCAAACCAAATCCACAAAATGCCAATATAGTCCTGCCTTTTCTATCATTTCATAATGCCCTCTTTGGTCAAAATGCCCAAGCTTTGTTTTAAAATACATGATGATATTTATAACCACACCGCTAAATACATGGAAACCGTGGAAACCAGTTATACCAAAAAAGTAACTACCAAATGCTGGTCGTCCAACATTGTTTACATGAAACTCTGCTGTGCTTCCAATCATATTTACCAATTCTGCATTGTTCATTGCCGACACATTATGCTCTGCACCACCTGTATGATGTAATGTGCTTGCAATATGTGCAAGCTGATCGTGTGGTGTTTTTTGTAAAGCTGCAAGCATGGCTTCGTGCGCCACCGGCAATCCCCAAGGGTTAGAGCTTGGTGTAGTTGGCAATACAGAAAGTGTACCATTGTTCAACAAAGCCACATGTTCACCAGTTAATAAATGCGTCCACTCCCATGCTTGGCAACTCAAAAAAGCAGCACCTCCAATAATAGTAAGTATCATATATTTTTCTACTCCCTTTCTATTCATGTTGTGACCTTCATGTACTGCAAGCACCATTGTAACCGAACTAAAAATCAAAATAAATGTCATTAAACTCACAAATGCCAATGGTAAATTTGCTCCATGCCCTGCAAACGGAAATGCATTAAACACTTTATTAGGATCTGCCCAATTGTTTACGCTAAAACGTATTGTACCATAGCTAATAAGAAACGCTCCAAAAGTAAAAGCATCACTCATTAAAAAGTACCACATCATCACTTTGCCATAGCTAGCGTTAAACGGGCTTCTGCCTCCGCTCCATGATTTTGTGTTTGGTTGTATTGCTGCTGTTGACATAAAATTCTATTTCCTATATTAATATTTTTTACCCGAATCTATTTTTATTTTCTTTATCGTATCATCAATAAAAACACCAAAAGATACAACCAAAGAATATCTACAAAATGCCAGTACGTGCTCATCAATTCTACTGGTACTGTACTATAATTTCTTGTTTTTCTACTAAACGCCATTAAGCTCATTACAATAAGTGCTATTACGCCACCAACTACATGCAGGCCGTGCAAACCAACAATTACATACAAAAAAGAATACGACACATTTCCTTGCAAGGTAATTCCCTTTGCCCACAATTGCTGAAAGCCCACAAATTGCAAAACAATAAACATAGCACCCAAAACCATCGTAGCTACCATCAGCATTCTATACTTGCTCATGGCTCTTTCTTTAAAAGATCTTAGTGCCATCATTATTGTAAAACTGCTCAGCAATATCACTACTGTGCTATACCAAAATGCAATAGGCAAATTAAACGTTTGCCAATTAGCCTGATTTCGTTTTACAATGTAAGCGCTCGTAAGCCCTGCAAACATCATCAATATACTTCCTATTGCTACCCACAATGTAAATTTATGCGGGTGCAATTTTTGTTTTTTTTCCATTTAGAGTATTGAGTACTTAGTATTGAGTATTAAGACTACCCTGCACCAGTTCAATATTATTTTCTTATTTCAAAATCTTTTCTACAATTCTTTTTTTTGTGCGAACGAAGAAGCAGCTATGTGCATCTTCATTGGCGACGCTCCATTCAACAGTATCTCTTTACTCATCTTTTATCCAAACGATTGGTTTAACGAATCTACTTTTATAAATTAACCCGTCTTCGACAAGCTCAGACTGACACTTAATAATTCAGAGAATTGACTTCAAACTATTCAAAAAACTCAGCTCAAATTCCAAGTCCCATCTTCGGAGGAATTAAGAAGGTCAATTTGCACATCTGCATATTTGCCCATTTTCACATTTTAATTTTATCTGCCCACAATGCCAAAAACACAATCATCAAATAAAAATAAGAACTGAACATTACCTTTCTTGCTGCAGGTTTATCCATTTTCAAAAAAAGTAAAATACTTGTATAAACCATCCACACATTACAACCTAACACAATCCACATACTTATTTGTCCGCATAAATGATAATAATACGGCATAATGCCAATCGGTATCATCATAGCACTATACATTATTGTTTGTAGTGCCGTAAACTTTGTTGGTCCTTTATCGCTAGGCAATAATTTAAAACCAGCTTTGGTATAATCTTCATGTGCTAACCAAGCAATAGCCCAAAAATGTGGGAACTGCCATAAAAATTGAATACCAAATAATACCCAACCGCCTACACTAAAATTATCGGTAGCTGCTACCCAACCAATCAAACAGGGTAATGCGCCTGGTATTGCTCCAACCAACACTGCTACAGAATTTACTTTTTTTAAAGGCGTATAAATAAACCCATAAATAAATAAACTTGCTAGCCCAACCATGGCACTATTGAAGTTAAAAAAATACCACATCATGCCCACACCAACAACACCTGTAACAAACGCAAAAATATACCCTTCGGTTACACTCATGCGTCCACTTGCTATTGGTCGTTTTGCTGTACGGGCCATTAATGCATCGGTATCTTTTTCCA
>JAYSWO010000045.1:0-2402 GCA_043717975.1 Ferruginibacter sp.
ATTGGCTAACGATAAGCACTACAACTCTCGTTCGGGACTTACACCCTAGAGCTAATGGACATGCCTGACACACAAAATAGAGGGCCGAATAGACATTCAGCCCTGTTTAAATCCAATATCCCTATGAAAAACCATACTAAAAGTAAATATTTGATAGATAAAAAAAATTATTAGTTGACAAAGCTGCCCCCTGAGTAGATGAAATAATAATATTGGTAGATAAAAGAAAAGCTGCTTACATATTATTAAAAAAATACTGTAATTTCATTCATAATATATGGATAACGAAATAACGTATTTAATAGCAGATGATGACTCTATGTATAGGGAAGTAACGCAACAACAGCTTGGTATAATTCCCCATTTAAAATGCATAGCCGAAAGCGAAAGCGCTGTAGAAGCTTCAAAAATATTACAAACAATTTTGCCTGACTTGTTGATTTTAGACGTAGAAATGCCAGGCTTATCGGGTATTCAATTAGCAAAAAGTCTTACCAAATTACCTTTAATCATATTCATTTCTTCGCATGCAAGCTACGCTGCAGATGCTTTTGACGTAGATGCAATAGATTATTTGGTAAAGCCAGTAAGCATTGAGCGGATAATGCGTGCCGTAGAAAAAGCCAGAGTATTGTTGGAAATGAAAAAAACCATTGCCATTGGCGACGGATTTAAAAAAGAAAACAACGATTCATTTTTTATAAAAGATAAAAATACTTTTGTGCGCATACACAACAGTGAAGTATTGTATATAGAATCATTAGGTGATTTTGTAAACATTTTTTTAGAAAACGGTCAAAAGAAAATTGCATTGGTAAGTATGAAAAACATTGAACTACAATTGCCTTCTACAGATTTTATACGTGTGGCCCGTACACATATTGTAAACAAACAAAAAATCACATCTATAGATACCAATATGTTAATGCTGGGCAAAATACAATTGAGCATTGGTAAAACCTATGCAGATGTAGTATTGCAGAGCGTTATGGGGGATTCAACCATTAAAAGATTTATTTAAAATATAAAGAAAGTATGCATAGATTAATACTTGCAGTAATACTAATGTTTGCATCTGTACAAGTAGTAGCACAAAACGCAGAAGTTGATAGCTTATTAAAAGTGCTAGATGCAACTTCTGTAGATAGCAATAGATTAAACACTTTAATGAACCTTGGCAATCTGTATATGTTTAATAATGCGAGCAAAGGAATAGAATATCTTGAGAAAGGAATAGAGATAGCCATAAAATTAAATGAAAAAGAAAAACTTGCTAGGCTGTATATTTTAAATGGTTTTTGTTATAGAATTAAAGCAGATTTTGATAAATCTTTAGAAAACTATTTAAATGCTACTCGCATTTATGAAAAAGAAGATAAAAGAAATAAATTAGGCTCAGCGTATATTTCTGTAGCGGACGTATATTCTGATATTAAAAACATAAAAAAAGCAAGTGAGTATTATGACAAGGCAGAAATAATAATTTTAAAACAGAAAGATAGTTTTGAATTAAGCCATTTGTATTTTGAAAAAGGTATTTTGTTTGATAAAGATAATGCGCATGAAACATCGATGGAATATTTTCAAAAAGCATATAAAATTGGCAAACTTTTAAAAAATGACATGGTAATAACCAATGCACTTTCAGCGATTGGTGCGAATTATAAAAGTAGTGGTAAAGTTAAAGAAGCGCTACATTGTTATGATACGGTAAAGCTAATTTATAAACAAAACAATAAAGAAACGGCTGATATAATGGCTTCTTTATATATAAATTATGGCGAAGCATATTTAAAAGGCAATGATTTAAAAAATGCAAAAATAGCTTTTGAAAAAAGTATAGGTTATGCTACTAGTGCGGGTTTAATTGATATAGAAATGAATAACTATAAAAGCTTAGCAACCTTGTATGGCAATCAAAAAGATTATAAATCTCAAGTAGAATATTTAAAGAAATATTTTAATTTAAAAGATAGCTTATATACCTCCGATACTAAAAATCAACTTACACAACTTGAGGCCGATTACAAAATAGAAAAGAAGAACAGTGAAATTGCAAAAAAAGAAGGAGAGGTAGAAAAAGGGAAACAGCAACGAAATATATTTATAAGCATCGCTGGTGGCATGTTGCTTTTATTGGGTGCATTGGGCTTTTTTTATAACCGTATAAAAACTAAAAATAAACAACTAGCCGAGCAAAATATTCAGATAAATAAACAGAAAGAAGAGTTACAAACACTCAATGGAGTAAAGGATAGGTTGTTTAGTATTATAAGCCACGACTTGCGAAATCCTTTGGTAACACTACGGTCGTACTTAAGCTTATCTGACAATACAAATATATCGGAAGAGAAAAAGCAAGTTTTTAAAAAGCAAACTACGCAAGCCGTTGCACAAACTAC
>JAYSWO010000441.1:0-21979 GCA_043717975.1 Ferruginibacter sp.
GGAGAAATGTCTGAAAGCCAATTTCTAACTTTTAAGGTTAATGTTTTGGGGTCATTGTTGTGATTAGCTATATCTTGTCCTGCTATATCAGAAAGTACTTTTTGATAATGATATCTATCGGTTTCTAATATCAATGCCTTTTTAGTTTGTAATTTATTGCTTCCATATTCAGCGGCTCCAATATCTAATCCCAATTCGTAAGGCATATTAAAGCGTGGTAGTTCTCCTTTTTTTAATGCCTTACTTCTAGACAAGTCGTGAATACTATACTTGCAGTTTTTTATATGCTGCTTTATTTGATTTATACGAATTGTAGAAGAAGAAAGTGTTTGTGATAAGTTTGGCTCTAAGTCTAAATATAAAAGTACAAAGGTGAGGGTTCTTAATAACTGGGTATAATCTTTATCAAAAGGGCAGTTTATGAATACGTTTTTGTCGAAAGCCATATAAAACTAATGTAAGCGTTTTGTTTTATGCAAATGTGAACTTATCTCTGATTAGTCCTGTTCTTTGATGAACAATTACTTCGCCTGTTTTTCTTGCAGCAGTTTGTTTTGCAAAAGCTACAGCTGCTCTTTGTGTAGAAAAAGCTTTAACAGCATTAACGCTTCCATCTGGTACTACTAACCATTTTTCAGGTATTCCAGAAATTACATGGTACCTGCCTGAATGTACACTCTTTGCTCCTCTTGCTACGATTTGCCCAAGTGCTTTTGTGTATAGTGATTTATTTACCATAGTCAAATATACAATTTATTTTAATTCCACTATTTTAATTTGTCGGAAATTAGCGTTAAAATCACTGAATTTTAATTAAAAAGGATTCTAATGCAATTAAGTATATTTTACAAGATTTAAAAATTAAAGAAATCAGTTCACCTCAACCCATCCTTCCCCTCCAACAAACTTTCCCCCATCAAAAACTCATCTACTTTTCTTGCGCATTCACGGCCTTCGCTTATGGCCCCATACAACGAGTGATTGGTTATAAAAGTTAGGTTTGTAATAGCTCCTGCGTTATTTTCTTTGTAGAAGTTAATATTTCTTTTTTAACAATAGCTTTTCCTTTTTTTGCAAAATATTTTGACAAAGCCATTTCTTCTTCTTTTGTAAGAGAGCCTTGCCCTCCTATAAAATCAGGTTCGGTTATTTGTTTCCGCCAACAAATTTTAGTAAATTTACATTGTGAAAAAAACAAAAAATATTGAGTTAAACTTTATTATTGACAAGCTTACAAATTCAATTCAAAATACTATTTCGGGAGATAGTTTTGAAACTGAAGTATCTTTAATAACAAAGAAAGACTTAAAGCAAACAACAAAGAAAAACGGTTGGCAATTCTTATGGACGACTGAGTATAGCGATCTTAAAAAAGAGGTTTACAAATTGAACATTGTTAATAATTCTGACATTATTTAAGGTTTATTAAGCATTACTTATGAGGCTGACCATTTATATTTATGAACTTAGTTGAAAGTGCACCTTTCAATATTGGGAGAAATAAAATTTATGAAGGTGTAGCGGGAAATCTTGTAGCTTTTGCCTGCAAACTTTCTTTTCAAAGAGGTTTTGATGGATTTATAGCGTTTACTGCTAAAACCAAATTGATTGAACATTACGAAAAAACTTTAGGGGCGTATCATTTCGGCGGACATAGAATGATTATTCCTACAAACGCTGCAAAATTTTTAGTTGAAAAATATTTTAAATCTTAAAAATATGGGACACATAAAAGAACCAATAGGAGTTGACTTTATAATTAAAAGCGACCCTTTAACGGACAAAGAAAGAAAAGCAATTAGTGAATTTATTTCTAATTACAAGAAAACGGAAAAGCAAAAAACGTTAAAAAAAGCTACTACAAAAAAGAAACTTGCATTAGCTTAAAGGGAAGTTATGTATTAAAAATATTAGAGTCCATGATATGAAGTATTCTTGATACCTAATATTTCTCAAACTCACCTCACCCCATCCTTCCCCTCCAACAAACTTTCCCCCATTAAAAACGCATCTACTTTTCTTGCGCATTCACGCCCTTCGCTTATGGCCCATACAACCAATGATTGGCCACGGCGCATATCACCAGCCGTAAATATTTTTGCAATATTGGTTTGGTAATCTTTTTCGGTGGCTTTTACATTGCCTCTTTCGTCTAGTTCTATTTCTAATTGTGTAAGCAAGCCTTCTTTTTGTGGGTGCACAAAACCCATGGCTAGCAATGCGAGTTCGCAAGGTATTTCTTTTTCGGTATTGGCTATTTCTACAAAGCTTGCAGGCTTACCTTCTTCGGTTATCTTCCACTCTAGGTCTACAATTTTTAAGGCTTTTAAATGTCCTTTTTCATCGGCTATAAATTCTTTTGTAGCAGTAGCCCATTGTCTATTGGCACCTTCTTCGTGTGAGGATGTTGTTTTTAAAATCATGGGGTATTGCGGCCAAGGCATGTAAGCTGTTCTGCTGGTTGGCGGTATGGGCATCAATTCAAATTGTGTTACGCTTGTTGCTTTTTGCCTGTTAGATGTGCCTACACAATCGCTGCCAGTATCGCCACCGCCAATTACAACTACGTTTTTATTCGTGGCCAAAATCCCTTCTCCCTCTACATCGCAGATGGAGAGGGCAGGGGTGAGGCGTTTGTTTTGTTGTGTTAAAAATTCCATAGCAAAGTGAACGCCTTTTGTTTCTCTGCCAGTAATATTTAAATCTCTTGGTATGGTAGAGCCACCTGCTAAAACGATGGCATCATATTCTCTTAATAAATCTGTAATGCCAATATCAACACCCACATTTGCATTGCATGTAAATACAATGCCTTCTTCTTCCATAAATTTTATACGTCTGTCTATTATCCATTTTTCCAATTTAAAATCTGGAATACCATAGCGCAATAAACCGCCTGGTAAATCATCTCTTTCAAAAACTACAATAGTATGCCCAGCATAATTTAATTGTGCTGCTGCTGCTAAGCCTGCAGGACCACTGCCTATTACTACAATTTTTTTACCTGTGCGGTGTATATTTTTTTTGGCTTCCACAAAGCCTTTATCAAATGCTATTTCAATAATATGTTTTTCTATTTCTTCAATGGCAATGGCTGGTTGGTTTATGCCTAGCACGCATGCACTCTCGCATGGCGCAGGGCATATGCGTCCCGTAAACTCAGGAAAATTATTGGTAGAACTTAAAATGTCGTACGCATTTTTCCATTCTTTTTTATACACCGCATCGTTAAACTCTGGTATGATATTCCCTAGCGGACAACCATTGTGGCAAAAGGGTACGCCACAGTTCATGCATCTACCAGATTGTTCGTTTAGCTTTTCATCTGTGTATGGTAGCACGAATTCTTTGTAGTCATTAAGCCGCTCTTCCACTTTTCTTTTTTGTGGTAGCTCTCGTGTGTGTTGTAGGAAGCCTGTTGTGTTACCCATATTTTATTGTCCATGGGTTGCACCCATGGTTACTCAAAGTCAACCCCGTTGGGGTTGGTTGTGAAAAAATCGTCGAACTAAAATTCTGTCAGCCTGAGCTTGTCGAAGGCGGGTTTATTTATGCAGACCAGCTTCGACAGGCTCAGCTTGACACTCCAACTGTATCGAAATTTTGTCATGTTCAAACAGCTTAAATTTTTTATGTGTACCTCAACAAACTAACATTAAAATAATTTGAACGTTATTGTGTTATACCTTCTCCTTCACCTTCTTCCCCTCCAATACCTTCTTATAATCCTTCGGAAAAACTTTTACAAAATGCTGTAACTGGTTTTCAAAATCGTTCAACACAAATTTTGCTACCGTACTTTTTGTATAATTAAAATGTTGCTCAATCATGCCTTGTAAAAATGTTGCATCACCACTTGAAAGCGGATCTATATCCACCATTTCTTTGTTGCAGGTATTGGCAAAGTCGTGTTGCACATCATATATGTACGCCATACCACCACTCATGCCTGCGGCAAAATTTCTTCCTGTTGCGCCAAGTATAACAACATTGCCACCTGTCATGTATTCGCAGCCATGGTCGCCAACAGCTTCTACCACTACATTTGCACCGCTATTGCGTACCGCAAATCGTTCGCCAGCTTTTCCTCTTATAAATGCATGGCCACTAGTAGCACCATAAAAAGCTACGTTGCCAATAATGCTATTTTCTTCTGGCACAAAACCAGCATCGGCAGATGGATACACAATAAGTTTTGCACCGCTCAATCCTTTTCCAAAATAATCATTGGCATCGCCCTCTAATTCTAAGGTTATGCCTTTTGTATTAAATGCGCCAAAGCTTTGCCCCGCAGTTCCGGTAAACTTTATATAAATGGTATCATCTGGCAAACCATCGGCTTTGTAGATTTTTGTAATTTCATTGGATAAAATGGTACCAACGGTTCTGTTTGTATTTTTAATATTAAAAGTTGCAAAAGATTTTTCTTTATTTTCTAAAGATGATTTTGCTGCTGCTATCAATTGCCAATCCAATACGTTTTCTAATTCATGATCTTGTTTCTCTACATTGTACAAAGCCCCTCCTAACCTCCCCAGAGGGGAGGGAGGGGCTTTGTACAATATTGGCGACAAATCCAGTTTACTATATTTCCAATGTGCGATATTTTGCTTTTGTTCCAAACAATCTGCTTGGCCCACCATTTCGTTGATGGTCTTAAAACCAAGCTCGGCCATAATCTCTCTCAATTCTTCTGTTAAAAATTTAAAGAAATTTACCACGTGCTCCGCATCGCCTGTAAAACGCTTTCTCAGTTCGGGGTCTTGGGTAGCAATACCAACAGGGCAAGTATTCAAATGGCATTTGCGCATCATAATACAACCTTCTACTACGAGGGCAGCTGTGGCCACGCCCCATTCTTCTGCACCAAGCAATGTTGCAATGGCAATATCTCTACCGGTTTTCATTTGCCCATCGGCTTGTAAAACCACACGGCTGCGCAATTTATTTTTTACCAGTGTTTGATTGGCTTCTGCCAAACCAAGCTCCCATGGTAAGCCCGCATGTTTGATAGAACTGATGGGCGATGCACCTGTACCACCATCATGACCTGCAATTAAAACCACATCCGCTTTTGCTTTTGCCACACCTGCAGCAATGGTACCCACACCAGCTTTGCTTACGAGTTTTACATTTATTCTTGCCCCACGGTTGGCATTTTTTAAATCGAAAATAAGTTGTGCTAAATCTTCAATAGAATAAATATCATGGTGCGGTGGTGGAGAAATTAATCCCACACCCGGCGTGGCATGACGTACTTTTCCAATCCACTCATCTACCTTGTATCCTGGCAATTGTCCACCCTCGCCGGGCTTTGCACCCTGCGCCATTTTTATTTGCAACTCATCTGCTTCGGTTAAATACAAACTTGTTACCCCAAAGCGTGCCGATGCAATTTGTTTGATAGCCGAACGCATATTATCGCCATTCGGTAATGTTGAATAACGCCTTTCATCTTCTCCACCCTCGCCAGTATTGCTTTTTCCGCCAAGCTTGTTCATGGCAATAGCTAGTGTGGTATGCGCTTCCCAGCTAATGCTACCAAAACTCATAGCGCCAGTGGCAAAACGTTTGTAAATATTTTCTGCAGGTTCTACTTCATCAATAGAAATAGCCGCACGAGTATTTTTAAAATTAAATAAACTTCTTAGCGTTGCAGTTCTTTCGCTTTGGTCGTTTACCGCTTTAGAATATTTTTTAAAAGTATTATAATCATTCATTCTTGTAGAATATTGCAAGAGATGAATGGTAGTTGGATTAAACAAATGAAATTCGCCTTTGCGTTTCCATTGATATACGCCACCGACAGGCAGTCTATCATTGGGCATTGATTTTTTACTAAACGCTACATAATGTTTTGCCAATGCTTCTTTTGCTAGGCCATCAAGCGTTATGCCTTCTATGCGACTAACAGCGCCAGTAAAATAATTATCCACTACATTTTTATCGAGCCCGAGAATTTCAAAAATTTGTGCGCCTTGGTAAGATTGCAAAGTAGAAATACCCATTTTAGAAAATACTTTTAGCAAACCATCGCACACTGCTTTGATATAATTTTTTCGTAAATCTTCCCATGCTAAATCTGTTTGTAATGCACCATTGGTTTTCATATTTCTGATAGATGCCATGGCTAAATATGGATTGATGGCTGTAGCACCAAAACCAATTAAACAGGCGAAGTGATGCACTTCCCACACATCGCCAGCTTCTACCACTATGCCCACTTGCCCACGCAAACCTTTTTCTATCAAATGATGATGCACGGCCGATGTAGCCAACAAAGTTGGTATAGCCGCATGGTCACTATCCACAGCTCTATCACTCAATATCAATACTTCAAAACCATCATGCACGGCATCTTCTGCATAGCGGCACAATCTTTCTAAACCTAATTTTAAAGAACCCTCTTTTCCATCTGCCCGAAAATAAGTTTGCAATGTTTTACTTTGAAATTTTCCTGTATCAATGCTGCGCAATTTTTCCAATTCCTTACTGGTTAGTATTGGATGCTTCAATGCAACAGTATGACAGTCTTCTGGTTTTTCTTCTAACAAGGTTCCATTGTTTCCTACAAAAGATGCAAGACTCATTACCAATCTTTCTCTTATGGGGTCAATGGGCGGATTGGTAACTTGCGCAAACAATTGTTTGAAATAAGAGCTGATGTGTTGTGGAATATCGCTCAGTATTGCCAATGGCGTATCCGTTCCCATAGAGCCAATGGGTTCCTTACCATCAAGCGCCATTGGTTTTAAAATGGTATCAATATCTTCGGTAGAATAACCAAATGCTTTTTGATATTTTAAAATAGACGCATCGGTTAAGTGCGTAAATGCCACACGTGGTTCTTCTATTTCTTCTAATCGAATTTTGTATTGGTTTAAATATTTATCGTATGGTTTTTGGCTGCAAATATTTTGTTTTAATTCTTCGTCGCTAATAATTCTGCCTTGCTCTAAATCCACCACAAACATTTTGCCTGGTTTCAGCCTTCCTTTTTCTTTTATCAATTTTTGGTCAATAGGCAATGCGCCGGTTTCGCTTGCCATAATAACCCTATCGTCTGTAGTAACACAATAACGTGATGGGCGCAACCCATTCCTATCAAGCGTAGCGCCAATAATTTTTCCATCGGTAAATGATATAGATGCAGGACCATCCCAAGGTTCCATTATACTCGCATGAAATTCGTAAAATGCTTTTTTTACAGGATCCATATCCTCGTTGCCGTCCCATGCTTCGGGTATCAGCATCATCATTACTTGTGGGAGACTTCGGCCACACAACAACAATAACTCAATCATATTATCTAAACATGCAGAGTCTGATTGCTGTCCAGAAATAATCGGCAACAACAAATTCATTTCTTCTTTGCTAAAATAAGGCGTGGTAAAACGCAGCTCTACGGCTTTCAACCAATTTAAGTTTCCTTGCAACGTATTTATTTCGCCATTGTGTGCTATGTAACGAAATGGTTGTGCTAATTTCCAACTTGGAAATGTATTGGTAGCAAAACGAGAATGTACCAAACCAAATGCACTCACCAATTTTTTGTTTGACAAATCAGTAAAATAATTTCGCACTTGTGTGCTGGTTAATTGCCCTTTGTAAATAATTGTTTTGTACGATAGCGATGCCATGTAAAAACCAATGCTGTCTTTTTTAATTGTATTGTTGATAGTATGTGTAGCATAATTGCGAAGCACAAAAAGTTTGCGTTCAAAAGCATCTACATCTTTTACATGATCTGGACATGCAATAAAAACCTGTTCCATTTCGGGCTCCACACTTAATGCTGTTGGACCAATATTATCTGCATTCACAGGTACTTTTCGGTAACCAAGTATTTCTATATTTAATTTTTCTGCAGCTTTGTTAAACAACGAACGACACTCTTCTCTCAATCGTATTTCTCTAGGGAAGAAAATAACACCCACAGCATATTTTGTAAATGGGGGTAAGTGAATACCGAGTTTTTTACATTCATCAAAGAAAAATTCGTGTGGCACTTGCAACATAATTCCTGCACCGTCGCCAGAGTTGTTTTCGCATCCGCATGCACCCCTGTGCTCCATATTTTCCAATACGGTTAATGCATCAGAAATGTGTTGGTGCGATTTTACGCCTTTGATGTTGGCCACAAAACCAATACCACACGCATCATGCTCAAAGCGTGGGTCGTAGAGGCCAAGAGCCTCACCCTCGTTATTAACCTCACCCTCGTTCCCTTTCCTAGAGAGAGGGAGGCCAAGCTTTAAATCATTGTCAGCATTTGTATTTAAGCATTTGTTCATTTTATCTTTTTTCAACTTTTATCCAAACATAGATTATGTATTGTTTATTTTTTCCCAAACAAAGAAGCAGCTATGGTCATCATCGTTGTGTCACTCACTTGTACCGCATAACTTTATTCAACAGACCTCTCCCTCCTTCTCCCTCTCCGAAGGAGAGGAAGCGGCACGTTAAACATATCCAAACATTTTATCTACCACATCATCTTCAGATTCTCTTTCAACAATAATTTGTAGCATCTAAATATTCTCGTTTATTTTAATCAACAAAACATTTACTCTACTTTATCTTCTAATCGATTTCGTGTGTTTCCCTCCCCTTCGGGGAGGATAGGTGGGGTCATACCAAATACCCAAACGCATTATCCCCACTTTTTAATTCTGTATAATTAATATGATAGTTGTTTAAATTTTTCAACAACACATCATAATCTTTTTTTGTTTTTAATTCTATTCCTACCAATGCTGGACCAGTTTCTTTATTGTGTTTTTGCATGTATTCAAAACGAGTAATATCATCATTATCGCCCAATACATGGTTTACAAATTCTTTTAATGCGCCAGGTCGTTGTGCAAAACGAATAAGAAAATAATGTTTCAACCCTTCGTATTGCAAACTGCGTTCTTTAATTTCTTGCATGCGATCTATATCATTGTTACCACCGCCAATAACACAAACAATATTTTTTCCTTTTATTTGTTCGGCATATTCATCCAACGCTGCAATGCTCAATACACCCGCAGGCTCTGCTACAATGGCATCTTCATTATACAATTGTAAAATAGTAGTACATACTTTTCCTTCGTCTACCAACAACATATCATCTAATACATCTTTGCAAATAGAAAATGTAATATCGCCCACACGCTTTACGGCTGCACCATCTACAAAGCGTTCTATATTTTCTACAGTTACTGGGTATCCTGCTTTCAATGCCTCATGCATACTTGGTGCACCTTTGGGTTCAACACCTATTATTTTTGTATTAGGCGAAAATGTTTTAAAATAGGAACCTACTCCTGCACTAAGACCACCACCACCAACGGCCATAAAAATGAAATCAAGAGCGGAGCCACAGCCCCTCCTATCTTCCCCGAAGGGGAGGGACACGTGCGAGATTAATGTGTTAGATTGGTGTGATTTATTTTCTTCTTTTTGTATCTTTTGTTTATTAAACTGTTCAAATATTTCTACCCCAACCGTTGCTTGCCCTTCAATAATTTTATGATCATCAAATGGAGGAATAAATGTCATCCCATTTTCTTCTGTATATTTTTTTGCGGCAATGGCACAATCATCAAACGTATCGCCTACTAATTTTACTTCTATAAAATTTTCGCCAAACATGTTGGTCTGCGATATTTTTTGATTGGGAGAAATAACTGGCATAAACACAACGCCCTTAGCGCCTAGTTTTTTGCAACTGTATGCAAAACCTTGCGCATGGTTGCCTGCGCTTGCGCATACAACGCCACGCTGCAATTGCTCAGGCGACAAACTACTCATCATATTATACGCACCACGCAATTTGTACGAACGCACTACTTGCAAATCTTCTCTTTTTAAATACAGATTACATTGGTATTTTTTAGAAAGATTTACATTGAGTTGCAATGGGGTTCTGTTTACAACGTTTTTAAGGCGCTCTACAGCTTCGCTAAAACTAAATTGATATGTATTTATTGTTTCTAACATTTTATTTCAACAATTCATTATTTAGTATAACTTTAGTCTAAAATTTATTTTATGCCTGACTCTAATATTTTGTACTTGAAATGGATATTATGCATTGTGCAATTTTATTTAGCGCTTCGTTATGCTGTAAAAGCCGTAACTGGACATATTGATAATTATAGCTTCTTAAAATTAGCCATGGTTTTATTTATCCCAATTGTTGGTTATTTTATTGCAACAAAGGAAGAAACGCCCATTATTTAGTTTTACGCATTTGTACTGATTGTTTTCATATCCGTCATAGCTTGTCTTAATGTAGCTCCTACAATTTCTACTGGGTGATTACGCAAAGCATGATTCACTTTTATCAATTCTTTATTATCCACACCAGCATCTTTACCTTCGTTGAAATTTTTTCCAATTACATCGGTATCTATTTTTTTCATAAAGTCGGTCAACAATGGCTTGCAAGCATGGTCAAATAAATAACAACCATATTCAGCTGTGTCAGAAATAACCCTGTTCATTTCAAATAATTTTTTACGTGCAATGGTATTTGCAATCAATGGTGTTTCGTGCAATGATTCGTAGTAAGCTGACTCTTCTTTTATACCTGCTTCTACCATTGTTTCAAAAGCTAGTTCTACACCCGCTCTTATCATAGCTACAAACAACAAGGCATTATCAAAAAATTCTTGCTCGGCAATTTTCAAATCACCCGCGGGTGTTTTTTCAAAAGCTGTTTCGCCAGTAGCAGCTCTCCAAGCCAATAAATTTTTATCGTCATTAGCCCAATCTTCCATCATCGTTTTACTAAAATACCCACTCATAATATCATCCTGATGTTTTTGAAACAGCGGACGCATAATCGTTTTTAATTCTTCTGATAATTCAAAGGCTTTTATTTTTGCAGGGTTAGATAATCTATCCATCATGGCAGTAACACCGCCTTGCTTTAATGCCTCTGTAATAACTTCTACACCGTATTGTACAAGTTTTGATGCATAGCTTTTTTCAATTCCTTTCTCTACCATTTTATCAAAGCAAAGAATAGAACCTGTTTGTAGTAAACCACACAATATTGTTTGCTCACCCATCAAATCGCTTTTTACTTCTGCTACAAAAGATGATTTTAAAACACCTGCCCTATGTCCGCCAGTGCCTACTGCATAGGCTTTTGCTTGCTCTAAGCCTTTTCCTTCTGGGTCGTTTTCTGGATGCACTGCTATTAATGTAGGTACACCAAACCCTCTTTTATATTCTTCCCTCACTTCTGTACCTGGGCATTTTGGCGCTACCATTATTACCGTTAAATCTTTTCGTATTTGTATGCCTTCTTCTACAATATTAAAACCATGGGAGTAAGAAAGTGTAGCTCCTTTTTTCATCAATGGCATGATGGCTGTTACTACAGAAGTATGTTGTTTATCTGGCGTAAGGTTCAACACCAAATCTGCCGAAGGAATTAATTCTTCGTAAGTGCCCACTACAAATTTATTATCTGTAGCATTTTTCCACGACGCTCTTTTTTCTGTTATGGCTTCGCTGCGCAATGCATACGAAACATCCAAACCAGAATCTCTTAAATTCAACCCTTGGTTTAAACCTTGTGCGCCACAACCTACTATCACCATTTTTTTTCCTTTAAGTGCATCCACGCCGTTTGTAAATTCGCTGCTGTTCATAAACTCACATACGCCAAGTTGGTTTAGTTGTTCTCTAAGTGGTAAGCTGTTGAAATAATTTGCCATTTTGTTTAATTATAGCCCCCTAAATCCCCCGAAGGGGGACTTGTGAACTCTGTAATGAATAGGTTACTTATTTATTATTTTACTTTTTTCTGTTTCTATTTTGTTTTATTATAAACTATTGCCAACTGCACCCTGCCAACTGCTACATTGAGAACACTTCTTCATTCTGATTCAAAAATTCATTCTCCGTTGTAGCCACACCTGGTTCTCTATATTCAAATTCTTTTAATTTTTTATGGAAGCCTTCGCTGTTTTTTATGATGGCTATTCTTGCGCTGCGCACAAATTCTATCAAGCCAAATGGTTCTAACACTTTTATTAAATTATCTGTTTCTTCTCTGTGCCCTGCTACTTCAAAAACGGTATAGTCTTTTCGTATCACCACCGCCTTGGCACCATGCTGGCTTAATAGCCTTTCTACTTGTACTTGCTCGGCAATTACATCTGTAGGCACTTTGTACAAAGCCAATTCTTGCCAAACGATTTCATCATTGTTATTGTAATATGTTTTTAAAACCTCTACTTGCTTTTCTATTTGTCTGCACAACTTTCTTACTACTTCTTCTGTTTCGTTTATTACAATGGTAAAACGATGTACACTTTCAATTTCGCTTGGCGATGTATTTAAACTATCGATATTAATTTTTCTGCGAGAAAAAATAATAGCAATACGTACGAGCAAACCAATTTGGTTTTCTGTGTAAACGGTTATGGTGAATTCTTGTTTTTGCATAATTTCTTTTTTAAAATATTAGCTTCAATAAACTAAGGTTGTCAGGCTGAGCTAGTCGAAGCCGATGCGCTTCTTTAAACCCGCCTTCGACAAGCTCAGGCTGACATTATAATAATTTATAGTTCCTCCTTACTCAAAATAATCTCCGAAACCCCTCTACCTTGCGGCACCATCGGAAACACATTGTTTTCTTTACCAACCATCACTTCTAAAAAATAACTTCCTTTATGATTGAGCATTGTTTGTAGCGCCTCTTTCAATTTTGCTCTCTCGCTTACTCGCTGCCCATCTATGTAATACCCTTTGGCCACTTGCACAAAATCAGGACTTGTAATATCCACAAACGAATATCTTTTTTCATGAAACAATTGTTGCCACTGGCGCACCATTCCAAGAAATTGATTGTTTAGAATTAATATTTTTACATCTATATTAAACTGCATTATTGTGCCTAATTCCTGTATCGTCATTTGAATACCTCCATCGCCTGCAATAGCTACAATTGTTTTATCGGGTGCACCAAATTTTGCACCAATGGCTGTGGGCAATGCAAAGCCCATTGTGCCCAAGCCACCACTAGTAATATTGCTTTTGCTATTATTGTATTTTGCATAGCGGCATGCTACCATTTGATGCTGCCCCACATCAGTTACAATAACCGCTTCACCTTTTGTTAATTCATTCAAAACGTTTATTACCTCACCCATGGTCAATTCATCCGTTGTAGGATTCATTTCTGGGATGATGCATTTCTCGTCCTCTTTTTGTTGATACGCCTTGAATTTTTCATGCCATGCTTCATGCTTTTTTTGTTCAACCAAAGCAGTAAGCATTGGCAATGTTTCTTTACAATCTCCCCACACAGGCACAGTCGATTTTACATTTTTATCAATTTCAGATGGGTCAATTTCTAAGTGAATTATTTTTGCTTGCTTGGCATATTTATCTAACCTGCCAGTAACACGATCATCGAAACGCATACCAACGGCAATCAACACATCGCATTCATTTGTTAATACATTTGGCCCATAATTGCCATGCATACCAAGCATACCCACGCCTAGCGGATGATCTGTGGGAATAGCGCTCATGCCCATTATTGTCCATGCAGCAGGAATACCAGCCTTTTCTATAAATTGTATAAACTCGTTTTCTGCATTTCCTAAAATAACACCTTGCCCAAAAATTACAAATGGTCTTTCGGCATTGTTTATTAATTCAGCCGCTTGCTCCACATATTCTTTGCGTACAATTGGTTTTGGTCTATAACTTCTTATGTGCTCACATTTTTTGTAACCTTCATAATCGAACTGTTGCAGCTGTGCATTTTTTGTAATATCCACCAGTACTGGTCCTGGTCTTCCGCTGCCTGCTATATAAAATGCCTTTGCCAACACTGCAGGAATTTCTGTAGCATCAGTTACCTGATAATTCCATTTTGTAACGGGTGTTGTAATATTTATTACATCAATTTCTTGAAACGCATCGGTGCCCAGCAAATGCGCAAACACTTGCCCAGTAATGCATACAACGGGCGTACTGTCTATCATGGCATCTGCTAAACCCGTTACTAAGTTTGTAGCACCTGGTCCACTTGTTGCAAACACTACGCCCGTTCTGCCGCTCACACGTGCATAGCCTTGCGCAGCATGTATGGCGCCTTGCTCGTGGCGAACGAGAATGTGTTTTACCTTATCTGCATAATCGTACAGTGCATCATATATTGGCATAATAGCTCCTCCAGGATATCCAAAAATGGTATCTACATTTTCCGCAATGAAAGCTTCTAACACAGCTTGACCGCCGCTTAAGGCCCCCCTAAATTCCCCCGAAGGGGGGACTTGTTGAGCATTCTGCTCTTTCTTTATTTCTTTAATTTTTTCTAATGTTTCCATAAAAAATATTTTGACCTCACCCCAACCCCTCTCCAAAGGAGAGGAAACTCGAGTGGGGTTTATTATGTAACCGAATGTATTATGCTTCTCATTTCTTTTAATTTTTCTGCTATTACAATTTATAAAAATCCAACAAATCAGTACCCGATATATTTGAAAATCCTACCTGCCTCAAAAGTGTTACAAACTGTCCACGGTGAAAAGTAGAATGGTTTAAAACATGTGAAAATATTTGGTAGAAAGCCAATTCATTTTCCTCTCCGTTTAGCCGCTTAAATTTTATTTTATTTTGTAAATTGGTTTCATCAAAATTTTCAATGTACTTTTTTAAATTATCAGATGCTTGTTTCCAAATGGTAATCAATGTTTCTTTATCTCCTTTAAATTCACTTGCTAGCCAAACAGGTGCTGGATTTTCATGAAGCCTTTCTAGCCAAATCTTTTCTGCAGATGCTATGTGTAATACAAGCCCAACAATACTCCCAAAGCTGCTTTCAATAGATTGTTTATATTGAACTTCATTGATGTCATTTAACCACGAAATGATTTTATTGTTAGCCCAAATATTGTATTTGGCTAGTTCTAAAAAATAGGCTGTGTTCATATTTATTTTTTTGACCTCACCCCAACCCCTCTCCAAAGGAGAGGGAACTCGAGTCGGGTATATTATATTTTGAGGCTTATTTTATTTTCATTGCTTTAAATTTTTTTTATTCTCACCTTTTATTTCTTACGTACTTCAAATTATCTCAGACACCTCATTTGCATATTTGCACATCTGCATATTTGCATATTTATATCTCATCCGTCACACACCCCTCACTCGCATCCTTCACTGTATTTGCATATTTAAACAACACACCCTTTGTAGCTTTCAACAATGGCTGTTGCCAATGTTGTCTTCGCTTCGCAATAATATCTTCGCTTACTTTCAAGGTCATTTTTTTTGTTGCAATATCTATTTCTATAATATCATCATCTTCCACCAGTGCTATTAACCCACCATTAAATGCTTCAGGTGTAATATGTCCTACCACAAAACCATGACTACCGCCGCTAAATCTTCCATCAGTTATTAATGCCACATCTTTGCCCAAACCTGCACCAGTAATAGCACTCGTAGGCTTTAGCATTTCAGGCATACCGGGGGCGCCTCTCGGCCCTTCATATCTTATCACAACCACATCGCCTTTTTTTACCCTGCCATTGCTTATGCCTTGCACCAAATCTTTTTCGCCATTAAACACTCTGGCCGTTCCTTCAAATCGCTCACCTTCTTTACCACTTATTTTTGCTACACTTCCTTTTTCTGCAAGGTTGCCATAGAGTATTTGTAAGTGCCCTGTGGTTTTTAATGGTTGCTCTAATGGATAAATTATTTTTTGTGCATCAAAATCCAATGACTTTATATCTTTTAAATTTTCTGCAACTGTTTTTCCTGTTACTGTCATACAATCACCATGCAATAATCCTTTCTCTAATAAATATTTCATTACACTCGGCACGCCACCATGTGCATGAAGCTCTTGCATCAAGTATTTGCCACTCGGCTTAAAGTCAGCAAGCACAGGTGTTTTTTCGCTTATGGTTTGAAAATCATCGATGCTCAATTCCACATCTACACTCTTTGCCATGGCAATTAAATGCAACACCGCATTTGTACTTCCACCAAAAATCATGATAATCGTAATAGCATTTTCAAATGCCTTACGTGTCATAATATCTTTTGGCTTTATATCTTTTTCCAACAAAAGTTTTATCGACTTACCTGCATCTAAACATTCTTTTTTCTTTTCTTCGCTCATTGCAGGGTTACTAGACGAGTAAGGTAAACTCATTCCCAACGCCTCAATAGCACTCGCCATGGTGTTAGCTGTGTACATACCACCGCATGCACCAGCACCCGGACAACTATGTTTTATCACTTCTTTAAAATCTTCTGGCGTAATAGTTCCAGCAATTTTTTTACCCAATGCTTCAAAAGAAGAAATGATATTTAATTCTTCGCCTTTGTAATTTCCTGCAGCAATTGTTCCGCCATAAACCATTATCGACGGGCGGTTCAACCTGCCCATTGCCATTATAGAACCAGGCATATTTTTATCACAACCGGGCAATGCAATCAATCCATCATAATAAAATCCGCCACAAACCGCTTCAATACTATCTGCAATAATATCTCTACTCACCAAGCTGTAACGCATACCATCTGTGCCATTGCTTATACCATCGCTTATGCCAATGGTATTAAAAATTAAACCCACCAAATCATTTTCCCACACGCCTTGCTTTACGAACTTTGCTAAATCATTCAAATGCATATTGCAAGTATTGCCATCGTAGCCCATGCTTACCACACCCACTTGTGCTTTCTTTAAATCAGTTTCTTTTAAGCCAATGCCATACAACATGGCTTGCGCAGCAGGTTGTGTTTCATCTTGCGTTATTGTTTTTGAATATTTATTGAGTTCTGTCATGTTGTTAATCCAGTTTATAAATTGCATCGACCTTTAAGAATTGCACCGACCTTTATGAATTGCACCGACCTTTAGGTCGGTGATAAAAGCATTTCCCCAAAGGGGCTTTAGCCCCAAATGATCTGCTATAGCGGGCTAAAGCCGTTTTAACTTTGTTATTTATCCCTGCGCTAAAGCGCAGGGCAATTCAAAATCTTTACATCCCATTTGTAGTACCTTGCGAAGCATTTTTATTTCCCATCGCCATGGTTCGTGTCCCACGAAACATTTTTCATCCTTTGCGGTTAAACTACACCAACTCCATCTTAAACTCCTGCTCCAACACCGTGGCCTTATAAGCTGCTTGTATAATTTTTCCAATCGATTCATCCCACGCTTTTGGAAAAACATAATCATCTATCGATTGCCAACCAATAACCTCGGCTGCTGTACCACAATAAAAAGCTGAGTCAGCATTTTTAATATCATCTACTGTAAAAGTTTTTTCTTCTACAGCAAAACCAAGTGCTGCGCAAATTTCTATGACCGTTGCCCTCGTTATTCCTGGCAAAATAAAAGTAGATGGCGGCGTAAATAGCTTACCATCCTTTTCAATAAACAAATTTGCACCGGGCCCTTCAGCCGCATTGCCATTAATGTCTAGCAAGAGTGCTTCATCATATCCATTGTCTTTTGCTTCTTGGCAAGCCATAATAGAATTTACATAATGGCCACTAACCTTTGCATGTATTTTAAATCCTTTTGGATTGGGTCTTTGAAAAGATGAGGTCATTACTCTTATTAATTTATCACCAAGGTATGCGCCCCAACTCCAAGCCGTAATCATTAACATAGAGGAAGATGCTTTTTGCAAACTCATATTTGGTGGGCAAAAAACCAACGGGCGCAAATACGCATCTTCTAAATTATTTTTGGCCAATACTTCGTAAGCAATATCTATCATTTGCTGCGTGCTGTATGCAAGTGGTATGCCTACACTATCAGATGAAAATTTTAATCTTTCAAAATGTTCTACTGGTTTAAAAATTTTTGTACCGTTTTCTGTTGCATAACTCCTTATTCCTTCAAATACAGCATAGCCATAATGAAGTGATTGATCAAACAATCCAGTTTTTGCTTCTGTTGCTTTTACAAACTCATTGTTAAAATAAAGAATCGTGTTCTCGTTAAAATACATATTGGTTTTATTGTTTTGTTATAAAATGTAAGACCCTGCTACTTTGTGGAGGCAGGGTCTTTATCTTTTTTTTGTAGATAATGCTTATCCCTGCTTTCGATTTGTTTTAATAATCACTTTCACTTTTGTAATACTATTTTTCATTTGTTTTTATTTTAAATATTTTTTGTTTACGAGCTGAAACACTTCGATTGAACTTCAGTGGCGACGCTCCATTCAACAGTATATCTTTATTCATCTTTTATCTACACCCTTTTAATATTGTTTATTATAGTCTGCTAAATGAGTGTAAAAATTGGTTTAACATTTTCGAATAAATTAATTTAAAACCTGCATTAAATCACCGTTGACTTCCTCAACAAAATATTATCAATATTCACGCTACCATGTTCTGCATTGTTTATATATTTACTTATAATATCGCCAATGGTAGATGTGAAATAAAAATTTTCATCATCAATATCTTTTGTTACGTATCCATTTGTTATGGCCCAATTCGTTGCTTCTCTTACTAACGCGGCTTCTTCATGCATTTTAAAATGATCTAGTAGCATAGCAGCAGATAAAATAGAACCAATCGGGTTTGCAATATCCTTACCTGCTGCTTGCGGGTAAGAGCCATGGATGGGTTCAAACAGTGCGTACTTATCCCCAAGCGATGCAGATGGCAACATACCCAACGATCCACTTATCACACTTGCTTCATCGCTAATAATATCGCCAAACATATTTTCTGTGAGTATCACATCAAATTGTTTTGGGTTTAATATTATCTGCATGGCTGCATTGTCCACAAACAAAAAATCCAATTCCACATCTGCATATTCCACCGCTATCTCTTTTACAATTGTTCTCCACAATCTTGATGTTTCTAACACATTTGCTTTGTCCACCAACGTTACTTTTTTTCTTCTTGTTTGCGCTGCTTTAAATGCCAAATGTGTAATACGTTCTATTTCCTCTTTGCTGTATTTACATTCATCTATCGCTATTGTTTTGGCTTCGTTTATTTCTTTTTTACCAAAATAAATGCCTCCTGTTAGTTCCCTATAAATCACCAAATCCACCCCTTCAATATTTTCCGTTTTTAATGGACTCAAATGTTGCAATGCAGTATAAGCAGTAACAGGCCTTATATTGGCATACAATTCCAATGCTTTTCTCAAACCAAGCAAACCTTGCTCTGGTCTTACTTTTGCGCTTGGGTCGTTATCATATTTTGGGTGCCCAATGGCGCCAAACAAAATACCATCTGAAGCCATGCATGCATCTACTGTTTCTTGTGGTAATGGGTTGCCAGTTTTGTCTATAGCCACAGCACCCATTAATACATATTTATAATCGAAACTGTGCTCAAATCTATTAGCAATAGCATCCAATACTTTTATAGATTGTGCTACCACTTCGGGTCCAATACCATCTCCTTCTATTACTGTAATATGTTTCACCTTTATTATTTTATGCATGTTGTTTTTCTTTCGTAGGAATTCGCCTCAGGCGAATTCTCTTTCTAACACGCCACAGGCATGTTCCTACGGATAATTTGAATTCTTCACAAGAATTCGCCTGTGGCGAATTCCTACACATATTCTTTCTCAAATGCCTCGATCTCATCTTTCATTCCCAATAAATAATCTATATCATCATACCCATTTAGTAAACAAGTTTTTTTATAAACATTTATTTCAAAGGCCTCCCCAAACCCCTCCGAAGGAGGGGCTTCCGCACCCTGAAATATTTTGATAGTTTGATTTTCTAAATCAACTATCAATTCCGTCTCGTTACTTTGTTCAAATATTTTTTGTAGAAATGAATCAGTAACAGTCACTGGTAACAATCCATTATTCAATGCATTATTTTTAAAAATATCTGCGAAAAAACTAGATACCACTACTTTAAAACCTGCATCTGTTATGGCCCATGCTGCATGCTCTCTAGATGAGCCACAACCAAAGTTTTTTCCTGCTACCAATATTTCTCCTTTGTATTGAGGTTTATTTAAAACAAAATCTGCTTTTGGGTTTTGTTCATCATCATGTAAGTATCGCCAGTCTCTAAATAAATTTTTACCAAACCCATGTCTTGTTGTGCCTTTTAAAAAACGTGCAGGTATAATTTGATCGGTGTCAACATTTTCTATATTAAGCGGAACAAATGGCCCCTTAAATCTCCCGAAGGGGGACTTAATGTTTTTAATACTTTGATGTTTATTTATATCACTCATGCTATTAAATCTAAATATTTTAAAAGTCCATTTTTATTTGAGAGCTGCTAAAGCCCCTCCTTCGGAGGGGTTTGGGGAGGCCATTTCACGTACATCTGTAATGTAACCTGTAATAGCTGCCGCTGCCGCTGTTAACGGACTCGCCAACAACGTTCTTGCCCCTGCCCCTTGCCTACCTTCAAAATTTCTATTGCTTGTACTTATACAATATTTACCCGCCGGTATTTTATCTTCATTCATACCAAGGCATGCACTACAACCTGGTTGGCGCAGTTGAAACCCAGCTTCAATAAATATTTTATCGATGCCTTCTTCAATGGCTTGTTGCTCTACTTGTTTGCTACCTGGTACAATCCATACTTCTACATCGGCAGATTTTGTTTTTCCTTTTACAAAATTGGCCACCATACGCAAATCTTCAATGCGGCTATTGGTGCAGCTTCCAATAAATACATAATCTATCTTTTGCCCAGCAATTTTTTTACCCTCCTGCAATCCCATGTATGCAAGCGATTTTGTGAAACCTGCTTTATCACTTTCTTTAATGGACGCAACCGCTGGTATGATTGCGTTAATTGCAATACCCATACCAGGGTTGGTGCCATAAGTAATCATCGGGATTATATCCTTTGCATCTATAAAAATTTCCTTATCAAATAGGGCATCATCATCGCTGTACAATGTTTTCCATTTGGCCAAAGCCGCATCCCAGGCTTCATTGGCTGGTGCAAATGGTCTTCCCTTTATGTAATTAAATGTTGTTTCATCTGGTGCTATCAATCCGCACCTACCACCCATTTCAATACTCATATTGCATATTGTCATACGGGCTTCCATGCTTAAGTTTCGTATGGTAGAGCCTGCAAATTCTACCGCATAGCCTGTAGCACCACTTGCTGTTATTTGTGCTAAAATGTACAGCACAATATCTTTTGAAACGACGCCTTCTCCTAATTGGCCATCAACATGTATGCGCATGGTTTTGGGTTTGCTCTGCATCACACATTGTGTAGCAAAAACCATTTCTACTTCGCTCGTGCCTATACCAAATGCAATACATCCAAATGCGCCATGTGTAGATGTGTGGCTGTCTCCGCAAACGATCGTCATACCGGGTTGTGTTATGCCAAGCTCGGGGCCTATCACATGTACAATGCCTTGGTATTTGTGTCCAAGACCATATAATTCTATGTTGTGATTTTTACAATTCTCTATTAATTTCTCTACTTGCAATCTTCCCAATTCATCTTTTATGGGTAAATGTTGATTTATAGTTGGTACATTATGATCGGCAGTGGCTACAATTTGGTTTGGCCTAAAAACTGATACCCCTCTGTTTTCAATGCCTTTAAATGCTTGCGGGCTCGTTACTTCATGTATTAAATGTTTATCGATATACAATACGGTTATGCCACCGTCTATTTCTTTTACGGTGTGTGCATCCCAAATTTTATCGAATAATGTTTTTGCCATTTTATTTTTTCATTTTTTTCTATGTGAACCTATGTGCCTATGATTCTATGTGGTAAATATTTTAACACATAGGCACAGTAGAATCATAGTAACACATAGTTTAATTCGTAACCGCTACACTATTATTATACGCAATTGCCAACTCCTTCAAATCACTATCTACAATTTCTTTTTTTATATCTGCCACTTTTTCAAATGCTTGATACAATGCATCAATATCATTTCTATCAAATACAAATCCTAAGTTTTGAAATCTATACGCCAAAGCACTTCTACCACTTCT
>JAYSWO010000442.1:0-3253 GCA_043717975.1 Ferruginibacter sp.
AAACAATTTTATGAGCACAAACCAACATTATAGCTTCTTTCAAAGTGTAGAAAGAAGTTTTGATAAAGCTGCAAAATTTACCAATGTTGCAAATGGTATCTTGGAACAAATTAAAGCATGTAACAGTGTGTTGCAAATGCGTTTTCCAATAAAAAGAGATAATGGAACAATAGAGGTAATAGAAGCGTACCGTGTACAACATAGCCATCACAAAGCGCCATGTAAAGGTGGTATTCGTTTTAGCGATGAAGTAAACCAAGATGAAGTAATGGCATTGGCATCCTTAATGACATACAAATGTGCGATTGTAAATGTACCTTTTGGAGGTGGCAAAGGTGGTATTAAAATTAATCCCCGCAATTATTCTGAGTACGAATTGGAAAAAATTACACGCCGATACACTGCAGAATTGGTAAAGAAAAACTTTATTGGCCCTGGTATAGATGTACCAGCGCCAGATTATGGAACTGGCTCTAGAGAAATGAGTTGGATAGTAGATACCTATCAATCTTTAAAACCAGGAGAAATAGATGCAGCCGGTTGCGTAACGGGTAAGCCAGTTACACAAGGTGGTGTGCGTGGTCGTACAGAAGCTACAGGCTTGGGTGTGTTTTTTGGTATAAGAGAAGTGTGCAACATGCCAGAAGTAATGGCAAAACAAGGGTTAGAAATAGGTGTAAAAGGTAAAAGGATTGTGGTACAAGGTCTAGGAAATGTGGGTTATCACTCAGCAAAATTTTTTAGAGAGAGCGGTGCATTGGTAATTGGATTGGCAGAGTATGAAGGTGCTATTTTTAAAGCCGATGGTTTAAACGAGGAAGAGGTTTTTCAACATAGAAAAGCTACAGGTTCTATTTTAAATTTCCCTGGTGCTACTAACTTAGCAAAAAATACCGATGCCTTAGAATTGGATTGTGATATTTTAATACCTGCAGCGTTAGAGAATGTTATAAATGGAGAAAATGCGCCAAGAATAAAAGCAAGAATTATTGGCGAAGCAGCTAATGGGCCTTGTACGCCTGAAGCTGATGAAGTGTTTCAACAAAGAGGTATTCTTTGTGTGCCAGATATGTATTTGAACGCAGGAGGTGTAACAGTGAGTTATTTTGAGTGGCTAAAAAACTTAAGTCATGTACGCTATGGTCGTATGGAAAAACGTTTCACAGAAAATTTAAATTCTCATATTCTTGGGCAAATAGAAACACTTACAGGCAAAAAAGTAGAAGATGGTGAGCGTGCATTTATTATGCATGGCCCTGAGGAAGTAGATTTGGTACATAGTGGTTTGGAAGAATCTATGATAACTGCTACAAGAGAAATAATGGCTATATGGCATGCCAACCCTGCTATACCTGATATGCGTACAGCAGCGTATGTAAATGCTATCAATAAAGTAGCTACGAGTTATGAGGAGCTGGGTATTTTTCCTTAATCAATTTATATTATTCAAAAGCCCCGAATTTTTCGGGGCTTTTTTGATGTAATATAATACGCTACTTTTTTTACAAACTAAAGTTTTATATTTATGAAAAATTATATTGTATGGTAAAGAAAATTATTGCACTAATATTAATTGTGATTGGCATTGTTTCTTGTAAATCTAATAATGCATTTAAGTACAGCCAAGATTTTGTAGCCAGTGAGAAAAAACTGATGCCAATGATAGAAAGTACCGAAACAAAAGCTGGGGAATATATTGCATTGCAGCAATATGATAGTATGGCTATGGTAAGTGAGAAAATGGAGAATGCAATAAATGATGTTATTAAAGATGCCAAAACTAAGCCTGCTGCAGATGCAAAAGATGGGGAAAAATTTAAGGTAGACGTAATAAAATATTTTGAATTTTTAAAGAGTGTGTACGCTTCATATAAAGATTATGGTAATGCAGTTTCAGATGATGCGAGGCAAGAAGAAGCCATGAAAATGCAAGCACTCGTACAAAGAAAAGAAGCGGTTGTAAAAACGATACAAACGGCACAACAAGATTTTGCAAAAGCAAATGGATTTAAAGTAGAGCAATCAACGGGTTGTATGAAAAAACAGTGCAATGTATTTTTGTGTAAAATAATAATAGCATAAAATGCAAGCACAAACAAATTTTAATAGAATAGCAGAGGCAATAGATTATTTAAAAAATAACTACAGCAATCAACCTTCGTTAGATGAATTGGCAGCACATGTAAACCTGAGCCCATTTCATTTTCAAAAAATGTTTACAGAGTGGGCAGGAGTGAGTCCAAAGAAATTTTTACAATACATTACCGTTGCCAATGCAAAAAATTTATTGCGAAATAATCAAGCAACCCTATTTGATACGGCTATAGAAACAGGTCTTTCTGGTACAGGTAGGCTGCACGATCTTTTTATAAATATCGAAGGCATGACACCGGGGGAGTATAAAAATGGCGGCGAAGCTTTACAAATTGATTATTGTTTTGCAGAAAGTATTTTTGGAAACGTAATTATAGCCGCTACACAAAAAGGTATTTGCCATATTGCTTTTTATGATGAAGAAGCATTAGCCATTACTCATTTGCAAAAATCATTTTCTAAAGCCAATTATTTTAAAAATGAAAATCCCTTGTTTGTAGAAGTACGTAAAGTTTTTAATAATAATTGTAATGATTTACGCAAAATAAAGCTACATGTAAAGGGAACCGATTTTCAATTAAAAGTTTGGGAAACATTGCTAACTATACCCATGGGGCAGTTAGCAACTTATGGAAATATTGCTGCAAAAATAAACAATGCCAAAGCCTCCCGTGCGGTAGGTTCGGCCATCGGCGATAATCCGGTAGCTTTTTTAATTCCTTGCCATAGGGTAATACAAAGCACAGGTATTTTTGGAGGTTATATGTGGGGGCCAAAAAGAAAAACGGCTATGATAGGGTGGGAGGGGGTGAAGGTTGAAGGTTGAAAGTTGAAGGTTCAAGGTTGAAGGTTGAAAGTTCAAAGTTCTCTGCAAACCTATAAGATTTTATTTGGTATCTTAAAATTTATAGGAACTCGTAAAACCTTATAGGTTTTAGTTGTGACTTCGCAATAAAAGTTGAAGGTTGAATAAATACAACACAATTGTAATTTTAAAAAATAAAAAATACTAATTCAGTATTGCTTTAATAATTTATTTTAAATGAATTTATTTTCTTACGACTCTACAGAAAATTTATTGCCACAAGACGGCACGGTGCATTATTATGGAAAAATATTTTCGAATAAAGAAGCAGATGATTTCACCAAAATATTATTA
>JAYSWO010000443.1:0-3238 GCA_043717975.1 Ferruginibacter sp.
TTGTGGCCGCAGGGATATTCTCCTGGAAGTTGCCCAAAAGGCGATGGACCTGGATTTTGATGGGTTGATGATCGAGAGTCATATTGACCCCGACAATGCCTGGAGTGATGCGAAGCAACAGGTGACACCTGAACGATTAAAAGAAATGCTGGAAAGCATCATCTGGCGCAAAGAAGACATTAACTCGGATGAGTATCATGCAGCGTTGGAAAAATTGCGCCAGCAAATAAATCATTTAGACGATGAGCTTATGCAAATTATTAGCCAACGCATGAAAGTGGCAGAACAAATTGGTACATACAAAAAAGAAAATAACATCACTATTTTACAAACCAATCGTTGGAATGAAATTTTAGAACGTGCATTTAAAAAAGGTGAAGTGCTAAATTTAAGCAAAGAGTTTATGACAAAATATTATGATGCAGTGCACATGGAAAGTATAAGCCATCAGAATAAGATAATGGAGGGTTAAGAATTTCTTAATTGGGGGCTGTAAACACCAGTCATAAATCTACATTAGTTCGGTCTCCTTCGCTGTTCCGTACTTTTGTGTATGCATAAGCGCCTATGGCGCATGCATACACAAAAGCACATCGCTCAGCCTGCCTGCCGGCATAGGCAGGTCCACCGCACGTGTCCCGTACATTTATGTCGGGAGCTCTTCAGCGTTATATCTTTGCTGAACATTTTGGATGCATTAGATAGAAAATATAGATTGAAAATTATAAATTCACCAAAAAACTTTTCAATCCATCAGCGGCTACACCAATCTTTGTACTTTTCTTTTCCAATTTTAATTGTTCTTTAATACTTTCAGGAATAGGAACAGATTGATTAATAATAGGCTCAACCACATCATAAAATTTTACTGGATGCGCAGTTTCTAAAAATATACCTTTATCGTTTGGATGGTTTAACAAATAATCTTGTAATGCTTTATACGCAACAGCTCCATGAGGATCGCATAAATATTTTTGCTCGTTAAAAACAGATAGTAATGTTTCTTTTGTAACAGTATCACTCACACTAACGCTACTTACTTTATTCTTTAAGTGCGTAAATTGTTGTTGAAATATTTCCATAATGCGAACAAAATTACTTGGGTCGCCAACATCCATGGCGTTGCTAATTGTTGCTACTGCTTTTTTTGATTGATAATTTTCTGTAGCAAAATATTGTGGTACTACATCGTTGGCATTACAAGCGGCAATAAAATGTTTCACTGGCAAGCCAGATGCATTGGCCAAAAGTCCAGCACAAATATTTCCAAAATTACCACTGGGTACGCTTATTACAGGAGGATTATTTTTTTCTTGCCACTGTTTGTATGCAAAGAAATAGTAGAATTGTTGTGGCAACCAGCGAGCCACATTTATTGAATTTGCAGATGTGAGAAATAATTTTTTATTTAATTCTTCATCCATAAATGCAGCCTTCACCATTGTTTGGCAATCATCAAAATTTCCTTCTACTTCTAATGCATGAATATTATTTCCTAAAGTGGTGAGTTGTTTTTCTTGTACGCTACTTACTTTGCCAGATGGATATAAAATAACAACATCTACACTTTCTACATTATAAAAACCATTGGCAACAGCACCACCAGTATCACCAGAAGTTGCTACGAGAACAGTTACCTTTTTATCAGACCCTTTTACAAAATGCCCAAGGCAACGACTCATAAATCTTGCACCAATATCTTTAAAAGCCAATGTAGGTCCATGATACAACTCTAATGCAGAAATATTATCAGTAACTTTTACAAGCGGAATATTAAAGTTGATAGTTTCGTTTACAATGCTGTATAAATCGTTTTCATTTATTGCATTGCCCACATAAGGTTTGATTACTTCAAAAGCTATGTTTTCGTTGCTGATGTTTTCAATATTATCTATCCATTCTTTTTTTAATTGTGGAATGGTTTCTGGAAAGTACAATCCTTTATCTGGCGCTTGTCCATTAATGGTAGCATCTTTAAAATTTACGGATGGTGATTTTTTATTTAGGCTGTAGAAGTGCATTGATAAATTGTTGTATTGTTAAATTGTTAAATTGCTAACTTTTACCCCATCATTATTTATTGTTGTTACATGTGTATGATAATCTACACCAATATTATCATAAATATCTTTCATAACTTTTTCTATTTTTTTTGCAGTATTTTCTTCTTTGCTAAGCATAAAAACCGAAGGCCCGCTTCCGCTAATACCACCACCAAGTGCTCCAGCTTCTTTGCATTGTGATTTTATTCTATCAAACCCCGGAATGAGAATGCTCCGAATGGGCTCTATAATTACATCTTCTAAACTTCTACTTATTAAATCATAATCGTTTTGCAAAAAGCCAGCTACAAGCCCCGCCACATTTCCCCATTGTTTAATAGCATCTTTTAACGACACATCTTTTCTTAAAATTTGTCGAGCATCAGATGTTTTTACTTCTATTTGTGGGTGTACAACGGTTACATACATTGGCGGTGCAGAAAGCGGAACAATATCCAACGGAAAAATAGAACGAATTAATGTAACACCACCATATATGCACGGCGTAATATTATCGGCATGTTTTACTCCACTAGCTACTTTTTCGCCATGCATGGCAAACCGAACCAAATCGTGTTTTGTAAAATGATTGTTTAATAAATGATTGGCTCCAACTACTGCACCTGCAGAACTTGCAGCGCTAGAGCCCAATCCGCTACCGGGTTTTATGAGTTTATTTACGGTTACATCAAATCCGATATTCTTATCTGGATATTCTTCCATTAACGCCAGCAACGCTGCGCCAGCTACATTTTTTTCTGGCTCTGTTGGCAAATTGTAATCATCAATATGTTTTATGCTAATGCCTGGTTCATTACTTAACGACATTTCCATTTCATCTTGCGGATGATTTAATGCTAGTCCTAAAATATCGAAACCACAAACCAAATTTGCAATGGTAGCTGGCGCACTTATTTTTATAAAATCCGATTTCATTTTTTTAAAGTAACTATTATAATACTTGATTCAATATTTTTATTCTACTTAATCTTTTGCATTTCTTTCCGCCATAGCGGAGAGATAGAGGAGACTCTTTAATTATTTGTTGCTCTAATTATATCTGCAAATACGCCGCTAGCTGTTACATCTGCTCCTGCACCTGCACCCTTTACCACGAGTGGTTGCTCTGGATAACGTTTGGTATAAAACAATACAATATTGTCTTTTCCATATAAATGATACAAATCGTGTGCAGG
>JAYSWO010000444.1:0-21747 GCA_043717975.1 Ferruginibacter sp.
GACATCATTATTCTAACAAACCGCCGTATGCCGAACGGCACGTACGGTGGTGTGAGAGGACAGTAAGGGAAATAATCCCTTACTTCCTACTCGATTTTATAATAAATTCACAATTTATTTAGATTCGTTTTTTTAAAATCGAGTTAATATCCAACAACTTATACTGAAATTGACTTTTACTGCATACTTTACTTTATTTTTACTAAAAAATAACATGAAACACATATCAATACTTATTTTCTTAGTAATAATTGGCATAACTAGCTTTGCACAAAAAATAGCTAAAATAAATATTACCAGTGCTGGCACTACAGAATCTTTTACGATTGGCTTAGATGAAAATGTAATTCTTAATGTATCGCCCGATGGTAATTTGGTTAATTATGGAGTAGATTATTTTTCGGAAAAAATTGCTAACTATTCTCGTTTAGAAAATTATAATGGGCGTATAGAAATGTACACCGCTACTGATGATAAATCGTACCAAGGAAAACTAAAATATATTGGAAGAACTGGTGTAACTTATTATGCATCTTTTGAGGATGAATCGCTTCGGGGAAAAATAAAAAGTATTGGGTCACTTGCATTTACTTATTACCAACCATTTGAAGATGCTTTGCTAAAGGGTAAAATTAAAAGCATTGGTGCAAATCAAATTGGGTTTTATAATTCTTTTGACAATGATGCATTAAAAGGCAAATTGAAAATGGTAGGATCTACATCATTAAATTATTATTCATCGTTCGATAACGAATCATTTAGAGGAAAAATAAAAAACATCGGTGCTGTAAACTTTACATACTACCCTTCGCAAGACAGACAATTTGCAGGTGCTATGAAAACTGGAAATCAAACGCAAAACATTAATGGTATTATGTTTATTATAAGATAATTATTGTTTCATGAAAGTAATTTATATTATTTTACTTTGTTTACCTTCTGTTGTTTCAGCACAAAAAATAGATAAGAAACTCCAAAGAGAAGTTGAGGATTTGATAAAAAATTTTGATGGAGATATTGGTATTTATATAAAGAATTTGAAAACCAATAAAACAGTACAAATAAATGCAGATACTATTTTTCCTACTGCAAGCATTGTAAAAATTCCCATACTTATTGGTATTGTAGATAAGTTAAATAAGGCTGAACTTACATATCATCAAAATATAACCTACGCTGATTCTCTTTTCTATGCAGGGGAAGATATTTTGGGTTCGTTTAAGAACGGAGAGAAAATACATTTATCAAAAGTGATAATGCTTATGCTAACCACCAGCGATAATACGGCAAGTCTTTGGTTGCAAAAGCTTGCCGGTACTGGTACAAGGATAAATGAAGTGTTGGCTGAAAATGGTTTTGAAAAAACAAGGGTTAATTCCCGCACATTAGGGAGAGAAATGGAGAGAAATAAATATGGTTGGGGACAAACTACTCCTAAAGAAATGAGTACTATTTTAGAAAAATTATACCAAGGCAGCATAATAAATGATTCATTGAGCAAGAAAATGATACGATTGCTTGGGCGTAATTATTGGGATGAAGAGGCGCTTAGTGAAATACCTTCTACCATTTTTGTAGCAAGCAAAAGCGGCGCAGTAGATGCTAGCCGTAGCGAAACCTTACTGGTAATGGCAAAGCAGCCATACATATTTACCGTTCTCACTAAAAATAACAAAGACAAATCTTGGGAAAGCAATAATGAAGCATGGGTACTTACTAGAAAATTATCTAAGATGTTGTATAAACATTTTACCAAATAAAACTTGTTACGCTTTCTTTTTCAAATTTAAATAATCTAAAAAGTAAACAATTTTTAAGGTGACTTCATTGCTATGTGGATTGGTAAACATGGCACCAAAATTTTTTATATAGCTTGTATTTTTATAGGGGTCCAAAGCTACATTACCACCAATGGCATTTTTCCACCCAAAGGTTAAACGACTTCCCCATTTAAAATCCCATGTGTAAAACATATCTACATTAAACACATTAAAGTTCCTGTTTTTGCCATTTACAAAAGCTATATCATCCCAGTTACCATCTGCTTTTAATTTATGGAAAGATCTGTTTTCTAGTTTTGTCCAGTTGTGTCTTAGGCGTATTGTCCAATTCATACGGGGTGTAAAATTATATTGTCCATTAAGTACAAGATTACTCGTTATTATTTTTCTAAAAGCAATGTAGGGGTCGTTATAGCCTGGCACTAATGTGCTTAATGTATCGTCTCTAAACGAATAGCCCCATTGTCCTTTATCACTTTCTCTTTTAAAAGAAGCACTCAATTGAAAACGATCTGTAAATCTGTAACGAGTGGTAGCTTCAGCAGTAAAGTATGGGTCGTCCTTTACTTTACTTTCCGCTGCACCAATATTCCAGCTACCATACAATTTTTTCCTACTATCACTACTACCACTTATGCCAAAGTATGCATATGAAAATCTATTTAATTTTATGCCTGGTGTTCTAGATTCAAAGAAATCTACGGCTGCTATTGGCTGAGTATTTAAAGTAAAATTAATATCCCAAAAATTTTTAAATAAGAAAAATGCATTGGCGTTTATTTCAATACTATTCCATGCAAAAGGCTTGTATAAGTATGCATTTTGTAAACTTACATTATACCTATGGGTTAAGTATTTTTTTGTAGGATTATTATAGTTTAAACTGATCTGTCCATATTGTTCAAATGAATTATTGTTAACCAAAAAACCTAAATCATTTGGATCGTATTTATCGCTTTCAATATTTATACCCGTATTCCATTGCCATTTACCACTTACTTTGCCTGCATTAAGTTCAGTTTTAAAACCATCTTTTTTTTCTGATGTACCCCAAATATTACTATACCTACCAGAAGCGGTTACATTATAATTATTGGCTTTATCAAAAAAAGAAAAATCTAGAGCGGCTACATTGGCATTTCTACTATTACCATTTCTTAAAACATTGGTATTAGTAAATGTAATGGATGATCTATTTTTTAAAGCCTTATCAAAAACCAGTACATTATAATTGGTTAATGACTCTGTAATGAATGTAGTATCCGTTTTTGTACGATTGTTTGTGAGTATCGCTTTCATAGGGGCAGTTACTGCATTAAAAACGCCAATGCCCAAATTGTTTTTTGTACGACCACTTAGTTTTGTGGCATTATACAATCGGGTAATACCCGGATTTTTATTAATGGTATAATCAGGATTTTTTCTTGCAAAATTTAGTACATCTCCATTACCCCTTGGCTCTGCTCCAATATTTCTACTATAAAACAACCCGGCTTTATTAAATAATTCTGTACCTTCTGTAAAAAAAGGCCTGAAATCTTCGAATCGCACTTTAAAAGGAGATAGGTTTAAGAATTGATTGTCGCTTTGTACTTGTGCAAAATCAGGTATAAGTGTAATATCCACTGTAAAACTTTCATTAATACCATATTTTACATCCATACCACCACTTTTTAGATACTCTGTAGTTCGCCCATTATTTGTAGGCGAATTTCGTATACCACCACTTATATAAGGTAAAAAAGATAACCGAAGTGGGGGGATAATATTTTTTAGATTTGATAAAGTACCCCATTGATTAATTGTGCCGTCTTTATTAGGATCTTGAGGACTCCAAGTATTACTCTCGTTTTTACTTCTTATGTTTCTAGTAAGTTGTAACCCCCAACTTTGCTCATCTTTCTTAGCAAAACGTATTGCACTAAAAGGGATTTTTATTTCTACTATCCATTTATCTGCTACAATAGATACTGCACTTTCCCACACAGCATCCCAACTTCTATCAGTACCATTGGCAGCACTTTGCCTTGCATCGCTTTGTACACCAGCTGCACTTACTTGAAAAATAAATCCGTTTTGTTTGTCTTGATATGTATCTAGTCCAATAGTAAAAACATCGCAATTTTGTCTTTCTACGGCGTCTCTTTGTGTAAGTTGTTTTCTAATATTTATTTTATCATCATACATTAATGCAAGTACATACATAGCTGTATTATCGTACACAATTTTTACTTCTGTTTTTTTTGATGGTGCTTTGCCAAAGTCCGGATAAGAAGTTATGAAATCACTTATAGGTTCTATAGACGCCCAACCTAGATCATCTATTTTGCCATCAATTTTTATGGCAGAAATAATTTTGGAAGTGCCATATTGTTTTGTTTGTGCAAATAGAATATGGTTAACAAGCAATAGTATAAAGAGAAAATAATACTTCATTTAAACAAATAAGTTGCAAAGATAAAAAACGTAACCTCTTTCTTAAATAAATATGTGTGAACGGTCAACTTAGATGAGTATTCGTAATAATAAGATGATTTACTAATTGTATTAATCTCTTTTAAACATGTTAAGCATACTATCTTTCTCTAAGCCTTCAATATCACTCAGTTCTAACTCTACCGCTTTTGTACTTATAACAATTTCTGCCAAAGAAATTAATAAGGATGCTACTAAGCATAAAATACTTATAACAAATAAAACATGTGCAGTATCCATGTGATTGCTAAAAATAAAATACATACAAGTAATGCAACTTAAAAAACTAGCTACCCCTAGAGCCTGCATGTTTCTTATCATATTTAATCTTCTACGCAATATTTCTATTTGTTTAAAAACAATCTCCTTGTTTATTTCTTTTTGATATACTTCGTGTAAAGTTCTTACCCTGTTTGCTATGGCAAAAAAGCGATTGGTATATGCAAGCATTAATAAACTAATGGCAGGAAATAATAGCGCTGGAGTATTTATAGAAATTTCGTTCATTAAGTAAAGGTACATATGAAAATTAAATTTATGAATATCATAATGATATGACCTTTTAATATACTTTTTAGTGCAGTATAATATTCTTTACAAATGGCTCATATCATTGAAGTGTTTTTTTGATTATCATAGCATCACACTGATAATACAAAAAAACGCCCATTCTTTTTTTTTCCCATATGAGCAAAGCCAACAAATAAAAACGGCAAATGAAAATAATTCATCTGCCGTCTACATGTATACTTTATAAACTTATTTACTTTTTACTTGCTCTAAGCCTTTCTCTCCTCAAACTCCCTTCTAATAATATTCAATGCCGCACCGGCTTTAAACCATTCTATTTGTTGAGCATTGTAGGTATGATTTACAGAAATGGTATCGCTTGTTCCATTAGCATGATGTAAAACCAACGTCAATGGTTGTCCTGGTGCAAATGTTGTAAGTCCTACAATATCTATACTATCATCTTCTTGAAACTTATCGTAATCTGCTTTATCTGCAAATGTAAGCGCAAGCATACCTTGCTTTTTAAGATTGGTTTCGTGTATGCGAGCAAAAGATTTTACCAATACAGCTCTTACACCTAAATGACGTGGCTCCATAGCTGCATGCTCACGAGAAGAACCTTCACCATAATTTTCATCGCCTACAACAATACTACCAATGCCGGCCGCTTTGTATGCACGCTGTACATCAGGCACAGCACCGTATTCGCCAGTTAGTTGGTTTTTTACAGCATTGGTTTTATCATTAGCAAAATTTACAGCACCTATCAGCATGTTGTTGCTAATGTTATCTAAATGCCCACGAAATTTTAACCATGGCCCTGCCATAGAAATATGATCCGTTGTACATTTTCCTTTTGCTTTTATCAATAATTTTAAACCTATTAAATCGGTACCTTCCCATGCGGCAAATGGTTCTAGTATTTGTAATCGCTTACTGTCTGGCGCTACCAATACACTAACGCCACTACCATCTTCTGCAGGGGCTTGAAAGCCTGCATCTTCTACTGCGAAACCTGTTGGTGGTAATTCCCATCCTGTAGGTTCATCTAGTTTTACTTGCTCACCTTTATCGTTGGTTAATGTATCAGTTAATGGATTAAAGTCCAACGTACCTGCAATAGCCATGGCTGTTACAATCTCTGGTGAGCCTACAAATGCAAATGTGTTAGGATTTCCATCTGCACGTTTTGCAAAGTTTCTATTAAAACTATGTACGATGGTGTTTTTTTCTGCTTTCTCTGCTCCTACACGTGCCCACATACCTATACAAGGGCCGCATGCATTTGCAAATACTGTAGCACCAATTTGTCCAAATGTGTTTAAAAAACCATCTCTCTCAATGGTATATCGTACTTGTTCAGACCCGGGTGTAATTGTAAATTCTGAATGTAATTTTAATCCTTTAGCAATAACTTGTTTTGCTAAAGATTCTGCACGGCTAATATCTTCGTAAGAGGAGTTGGTACAACTACCAATTAATCCCACTTCAATTTTTGTAGGCCAACCATTTGCTGCTGCCGCTTCTTTCATTTTAGAAATGGGCGTAGCAAGGTCTGGTGTAAATGGTCCATTTAAATGTGGCTCCAATGTGTTCAAATCTATTTCTATTACTTGGTCAAAATACGCAGATGGGTTTGCATAAACCTCAGCGTCGCCTGTTAAATGTTCTTTTATAGCATCGGCCATTGTGGCTATTTCTGCACGACCAGTTGCGCCAAGGTAGCGGCTCATACTTTCATCATAACCAAAAGTAGATGTGGTAGCACCAATTTCTGCACCCATGTTACAAATCGTACCTTTGCCGGTGCAACTCATACTGGTAGCGCCTTCGCCAAAATATTCTACTACTGCGCCGGTACCTCCTTTTACGGTAAGAATACCGGCTACTTTTAATATCACATCTTTTGCAGATGTCCATCCGTTTAATTTTCCAGTAAGTTTTACACCAATGAGTTTTGGCATTTTAAGTTCCCATGCAAGTCCTGCCATTACATCACAAGCATCTGCACCGCCCACACCTATGGCAATCATACCAAGTCCACCCGCATTTACGGTATGGCTATCCGTACCAATCATCATTCCTCCAGGAAAAGCATAGTTTTCTAACACCACTTGGTGAATAATACCTGCACCTGGTTTCCAAAAACCAATACCATATTTATTGGAAACCGAAGAGAGGAAATCGAATACTTCGCTGCTTTCTGTAACGGCTCTTTTCAAATCTACTGCACTATTATCTTTAGCTTCTATCAAATGATCGCAATGCACAGTACTAGGCACGGCTACTTTGGTACGGCCACTTTGCATAAATTGCAACAACGCCATTTGCGCCGTAGCATCTTGCATGGCTACACGGTCTGGGGCAAAGTCCACATAAGAACCACCTCTTTCAAAAGGCGCTGTGTGGTTGTTTTCCCAAAGGTGAGCATACAAAATCTTTTCTGTAAGCGTAAGTGGTTTGTTAATGAGTGCACGAGCAGCAGCTACTCTTTCTGGAAAAGCTGCGTAGAGCTTTTTAATCATTTCGATGTCGAATGCCATGGTGTTATTTTTATTTTTTGTTAATCAACTTTTAGTTCTTTGTGGAGCTTCGGTGGCGACGCTCCGTTCAACAATATTTCTTTATTTATCTTTTATTATGCATTAGAAAAAGTAGAAAGGAATAATCTTAATTCTTTTAACACTGGGTTTTCAAAATTGAAAATTGTATGCAACTTCTGTATCGTTTCATTTTTATCTAAACCAAAATTTTTGCTCGCTCTTCTTTCACTATAATTACAAGAATCCCATTTTAAGAAAATATGTAACCAATCATCTGAAATTTCTTTATAGGTATAATCAACTTTTTGTTTGAAACAATTATTTACACAATCTGCAATTAAACTATCATTAAATTTTATTTCCTTTAGAACATCTATTAATTCACCATTTCCTTTTGAGTTTTGCATTAGTAAGTATGAAAATTCAATTTTTAAATCTTCGTATTCACAAATAGTAGAAGTTAATTCATTTGAAAGGTTAGGGTTAATTTCGAATACACTTAAAATGGCATTATTTAAAATAGTAAATCGATTTATGTATCCTTCAATGTTAGTATCATCAATATCTAAAATAAACCCAATCTTAATATTTAGCGAAGGCTCATTCTCTAAATCATTCTTAATTGTTTTTAATTCATTAATAATCGAGACCTCACTTAATCCATTTGCAAGAGCCGATAAATCAAATTGTAGGTTGATATTTTTACTAATTAAATATTGTTTGTATGCTTCAATAAAACCTTTATCGTTTTTACCTTCAACTACTATTCTATTCACCTCTAAAAGTTTTTTCGTTATCAAGTGAATATTCTAGTTCCTGTGCTTCATATTTGTGAGCAACGATTTTATTTGTACGAACATTACGCATCATCTCAAAATAAGCACCTGTTTTTTCATTATTAATTAGCTCAAATTCTTTAGATACAATGTTGAATTTTTCTATCATTTCTTTACTATGTGTTGTAGCAAATACTTGTACATTTAATTCTTTAGAAAGCCGAAATAAAGCTCTCCATATTTCATCTTGAGCTGTATAATGTATGCCATTTTCTATCTCATCTATTAGTAATATAGATTCTGAGCTGTCATTATTTTGTTTCTTATCTATAAAATTTATGAAATAATATAATAGGTATTTTAACCCATCTCCAAAATCAGATAACGAAGTTTGCTTATTAGAGGAGTTAATTGCTATAGTATAATCAGGAAATCCATGGCTCAATAAACTTTTAGTTTTTGGCTCTATTATTTGAAGTAATTCAACCAAAGTTTCCATCATTGGATTAGGATAGTCGAATTGAAATTTTTCTATTGTTTCTCCAACTTTAAATTCAGGATTATGAATTTCATTTTTAATGTATTGAATTTTCATTTCCAGCCTATCACCCTTTCTCTCATAATCAGAGTCTGACATTCCATTCGGCAAAATTAATTCGACTTGATAGTACTTACCACTTTTAAAATTTATTGTAATTTTATTAGAGTTTACATCGTAGTTAGTCAAAGACAAAAGCGATTTCTGTCCTCTTTGCTGAGCAATTGTAAGTAAATTTTTATCAATACACTGTATCGCTTCCAATAAACACGTCTTCCCACTATTATTCTTTCCACCAATAAGGTTTATCCTTTCAAAACCCTCGGCTTTAAAGTCTTCAAAACACCTAAAATTTTGTATATGTATGTTTTCGAGCATTTAAAATTGCTTTTGTGCAAATTTACTTAAAAAAATTACTCCTTTTTCAAGAATTTAAACTAACTTAACATATCGGTACTATATTTGTGGCATTAAATAAATATGAAAAAGTTTAAACATTACATAGAGTGGCATGTTTTTGGTGTTTGTAGCGCCATTGGTGAGCGTATGGGCATCGCTTCCACTACCATTCGTAAGTATTTTATTTATCTTTCCTTTGCCACTATTGGCTCTCCAGTATTGGTCTATTTTTTCCTAGCTTTTTGGATGAATGTAAAGCGTTATGTATTTAATGCAAGGAGAAACCCTGTGAGGTATTTGTAAGATTTTGGGTTTCTAAACTTCGTAAACCTATCCAGCTTTTGTTTGGCTCTTTATTGAACCCTTTTATCCCCTCCTTACAAAAGGATTTTCATTTCTGTATAAAATCCCCTGATCAAAAAATGCTTTCTCAATAGTTTAACTATACAAAAATTAAATACTAACTAAATAATAATCTTAAACACCAAACAACAAACGCCAAACAACAAACGCCAGACAACAAACGCCAAACAACAAACACCAAACAACGAACGCCAAACAACAAACACCTAACAAAAGAAACAAACACCAAACAAAAGAAACAAACACCAAACAAATTACAGTTTTGCTAACTTTGTACCATGCGTATTTTTCTTACTGGTTTTATGGGGGCGGGCAAATCTTATTTGGGAAAGTTATGGACAGAAGACAATAATGTACCGTTTTATGATTTGGATACATTAATTGAAGAAGAAGAAAGAACAACGATAGAAAAAATTTTTGTTGAAAATGGAGAAGCCTATTTTAGAGAAAGAGAAGCCGCCCTTTTAAGAAATACAGAGCGCTTTGAAAATGCCATAATAGCCTGTGGTGGCGGGGTGCCTTGTTTTTTTGATAATATGCATTGGATGAATAAAAATGGCGTAACTGTTTTTTTAAATGAAAAAATAGAAAATATTTTTCATCACTTAATAAACGATAAAAAACAACGACCGCTATTGCTTTCTCGTACTCCAGACGATCTGCAAAACATCATCAAAGAAAAATTAGAAGAACGACTTCCCTTTTATAACCAGAGTAAAATTATATTAACTACAGAAAATTTAAATCGTAATGGGTTTAAAATTATTGATGATTTTTTAAATACACATAAATAAGAATGCATAAAGGATTTTTAAAAATTGGGGCTTTTTTAGGAGCATTCTCCATATTGCTTGGAGCATTTGCTGCACATACTATTAAGAGTAAGGTTACTGCAGATGTATTATCTATTTTTGAAACAGGTGTGCGTTACCAAATCTATCATGTATTTGCTATTTTTCTAGTAGCTATTTTGTACAAAGAATTTCCCACAAAAAGTGTGGAGTGGGCGGGCAAGTTATTTATAATGGGGATTATTCTTTTTAGCGGCTCATTGTATTTACTCACATATGTAAAAGCAATAGGAGCTGATAATTTTAATTGGCTTGGGGCTATTACACCCTTTGGTGGTGTGGCTTTTATTGCAGGTTGGGGGATGTTGTTGAAAAGCTTTTTAAGAAAAAATTAATCATTCGAAATAATATACACTCCAATTTCTAACTTTTCATCGTTTAAAAAATTTAAAATTTTTTGAGATAATGGCGATAATGCTTCATACGTATTTGCATAAGTATTGTAAACAAAAACGGAGAGTGTATATTTATTAAAATTTTGTTGATATTGAAGGTTTTTATCGAAAGTTAATAATGCATCAAATTTTTCTGAAATCATTAGTTTTAAAAGCTCACCATTTTTTACACCATTCCATCCTTTATCTCTAATGGAATAAATTTCATGATTTTCAAAATCTTCTTTAAGTCTTTTGGGCAAATTTTCGTCAAGCAATAGTTTCATAAATTTGCTCAACATTTTTATTAGTCAATAATTTATTGGCCATTTCTAATAAGGATATGGCTTGTTCTTTTGTTACTGTAGGAAAATCTTCTAAGAATTCGGTCAATGATATGCCTGCTTCCAAATGGTCAAAAAGCGTTTCCACAGGAACACGGGTTCCTAAAAATACAGGTTGCCCCCCCAGAATATCTTTATCAATATGGATAATTTGGTTAAAATGCATACATAAAGTTAATAATTTATGGTAAAACAAAAGCATATAAATTCTTTAAATTTGGTTCTGCTTATTTTTAATTGAATTTTACCAATCAAAACCTACCTTTTTTATTATCTTTATCGCCATGGCAGAAAAAATAAAATCAGTAAAAAAGAATACCAAGGCCGCTGATGCATTAAAGCAAGAAAAAGAAGAAACGGTTGAGGTGAAAAAACTCTTGCACGATGAGCGTACACATAAAATTGCAGGAAGTATTTGCTTGCTAATGGCCGTATTGTTTTTTTTTGCATTTACATCTTATTTATTTACATGGGATGAAGATCAAGATAAAGTTTTTAAAGAAGGCTACAAATTGCTCTTGGGTACCGATACCAAAATGGCTAATCTGATGGGTTCTTTTGGAGCATTCATCTCTCACCTATTAATATACAAAGGCTTTGGAGTAGCGTCCTATCTTTTTTGTACCTTATTTTTTATACTTGGTATCAATTTGTTTTTTGGTAAAAAAGTATTTTCTGTTCTAAAAAATATAAAGTATTTATTGGTTGGGCTTCCGCTCCTAAGCATTACGGCTTCTGTACTAATGAAAGGCAATGCTTTTGCTTGGGGTGGTGCAGTGGGCGATATGAGTAGGGATTTTTTATACAGTGTAATTGGTAAAATTGGCACCATCGGTGTGTTACTGGTTTCGTTTTTAGCCTATGTTATTTGGAGGTTTAATCCTGCATTTAAGATGCCTACTAAAAAAACGTTGTTGGCAAATGAAGAAGCTACAATACCTTTAACAAATGAAGTGTTGGCCGAAACTGATATGGATTACAATGATGAAGAAGCGGAAAAAGAAACAGCCTCGTCAGAGGGGAATAAACTCACAGGTAATGCAGGTATTTTACATATTCCAGACCAGTCTCCAAAGTTTGACCATGAGCTTACCATAAATGAAAAAGCCGAAGAGGAAGCAAAACGTGGTGCAAGAATTGTAAACACCATAATGGTGCCGCCAAAAAATATAGCAACAACGACCGGTGAAACTGCAGAAGATACAAAAGAAGAAAACGCTTTTGTATCGGTAATGCCAGCTTCAAAAAAAGCTACGTTTACTCCAATAACTGATTTGGCATTGGAAGTAAAAACTGTACCCGAAGAACCGGTAGAAGAAGAGCCTACGAAATCAAAAACAGCTGATGAAGTAAAAGCGTTGGGCAATTATGATCCTATATTAGATTTGAGAGATTATGTTTATCCATCGGTAGAATTATTGGAAAACCACGGTAGTGAAAAAATTGTACAAGACCCACAAGAGCTGGAAAACAATAAAAATCAAATCATCAATACGCTTCGAAATTATGATATTGAGATACAAAAAATTTCTGCAACGGTAGGGCCTACTGTAACATTGTATGAGATTATTCCTGCACCTGGTGTAAGAATTAGTCGTATAAAAAACTTAGAAGATGATATAGCGCTAAGCCTTGCTGCACTTGGTATTCGTATTATAGCACCCATACCTGGTAAAGGTACCATTGGTATTGAAGTGCCCAACACACGCAAGACAATGGTGAGCATGCGGACATTGCTAGATGATGATAAGTTTAGCAAGAGCACATTTGCATTGCCAATAGCTATCGGTAAAAAAATTGACAATACCCATTTTGTAGTGGATCTTGCCAGTATGCCGCATTTGCTCATGGCAGGTGCTACAGGTCAAGGTAAATCTGTTGGGTTAAATGCGATACTCGTTTCGCTGTTGTATAAAAAACACCCATCGCAATTAAAATTTGTATTGGTAGATCCTAAAAAAGTGGAGCTTAGTATTTACAAAACAATTGAAAAACATTTTTTAGCAAAATTACCAGGTGAAGAAGAAAGTATTATCACCGATACAAAAAAAGTGGTGCATACATTGAATGCACTTTGTATAGAAATGGATAATCGCTACGATTTGCTTAAAGAAGCAGGTTGTAGAAATATAAGAGAGTACAACGAAAAGTTCGTTTCTAGAAAATTGAATCCAGAAAAGGGGCACCAGTTTTTACCATTTATTGTATTGGTGGTAGATGAGTTTGCAGATTTAATTATGACAGCAGGTAAGGAAGTAGAAATGCCGATTGCACGTTTAGCACAGCTTGCAAGGGCTATAGGTATTCACTTAATCATTGCTACTCAGAGGCCATCTGTAAATATTATTACGGGTACTATTAAAGCAAACTTTCCGGCTCGTATTGCCTTTAAAGTAAGTAGCAAAATAGATAGCCGTACCATTTTAGATACTGGTGGGGCAGAGCAATTAATTGGTAAAGGCGATATGCTTGTGAGTTATAATGGTGAAGTAGTTCGTTTACAATGTGCATTTGTAGACACACCTGAAGTAGATAAAATTGTTGATTTTATTGGAAGCCAACGTGGATACCCCGATGCTTTTTTATTGCCAGAGTATGTGGATGAAAAAGAAATGGAAGGAAAAGATTTTGATGTAAATAATAAAGATGCTTTGTTTGAAGATGCAGCACGTTTAATAGTAATGAGCCAGAGCGGAAGTACATCTTTGTTGCAACGCAAAATGAAACTAGGATACAACCGTGCAGGCAGATTGATGGATCAGCTAGAAGCAGCAGGCATTGTAGGGCCCAACCAAGGTAGTAAGGTGAGAGATGTATTGATAAAAACAGATGCAGATTTGCAGGAGTATTTGAATGAAATGGGGCAGTAGTATGTAGTACTCAGTATTGAGTATTTAGACTGGTACTTTCGTATGTCAAGTTTCTCGTTTAATTAGAATTTTAGGAAATAGATAAAATAAAACCTTGTAGGGAGCTGTTTTTATTGGAGAGCAATCTCAATACTAAGTACTCAATACTAAATACTAACATGAAATTTTTAATAGTTGGTCTTGGAAACCCAGGAAATGAATACGCCAATACTCGCCACAATATTGGGTTTGATGTGGTAGGAGCTTTTGCTATAAAGCATGGAGGCGTATTTAAAGAGGCTCGTCTGGCTTATGTAGCCGAAACAAAATGGAAAGGAAAAATATTTGTATGCATATGCCCTACCACATATATGAACCTAAGTGGCAAAGCGTTTAAATACTGGATGGATAAAGAAAAAATATTGTTGGAAAATACATTGACGGTAGTAGATGATTTGGCATTACCGATAGAAAAAATAAGGCTTAGAGGAGCAGGTACGCATGCAGGTCATAATGGATTGAAGGATATACAAGCAGTATTAGGAACGGATGCGTACGCAAAATTGCGTTTTGGTATTGGAGATAAATTTCCCAAAGGCATGCAGGCAGATTTTGTACTGAATAAATGGAGACCTGAAGAAATACCAACTGTAAAAGCAAAAATTGCTGGATGTGTAGAAATTATTGAAAGTTTTGCATCTATAGGTTTAGATAGAACCATGAGTTTATTTAACCAAAAAACGTATTAATTTTAAAAATAGGTATTTATACAGTGTTTTTTTTCAGTCTTTTGAAGTATTTTCGTTTCAAAAGAGGATAAACGTATTAATCTGTAAATAATGAAAATAATTTGTATAGGTAGAAATTATGTAGATCATGCAAAGGAACTTGGCAACGAAGTGCCTACCGAGCCTGTTATTTTTATGAAGCCCAAGAATGCGCTTTTACAGGGCACCACTCCATTTTATTACCCTGAATTTACGAATGAACTGCATTATGAATGCGAACTTGTACTGCGGGTATGTAAAAATGGTAAGTATGTTGAAGAAAGGCATGCTTCGGATTATTATGATGCTATTACAGTAGGAATAGATTTTACGGCAAGAGATGTGCAAGATGAATTGAAGAAAAAAGGATTGCCTTGGGAAAAAGCAAAAGCTTTTGACAACTCGGCGGCATTGGGAAAATTGTTACCCTTCGATAAAAAAAATGGTAAAGCCAATATAAATTTTTCTTTAAAAAAAAATAAGGAGATTGTTCAAAATGGCAATTCTCAAGATATGATTTTTAACTTTAGTAGCATTATTACTCATATATCTAATTACTTTTCTTTAAACATTGGCGACCTTATATACACTGGCACACCTGCTGGAGTGGGGGAGTGTATGGTAGAAGATTTGTTGGAAGCTTATATTGGTGAGGAAAGATTATTATCGTTGGTGGTTAGGTAAAATTTGTATTTGAAGACATATATAAAATTTTACAAACGCACAGTAATGAAGTTTTATACGATTATATAATTAGTTATCATTTTCTTGATTAACTAAATTCCTATTTCTATTTTGCTGTTTCATTATCATGGTTTATCGAGTATTACTATTAAGGCATTTTCTTAAGGGGTATTAATATTGATTAATTGATAAAAGAATTGAAAAAATATTTATTTACTATTGAAATTTTTCTTAAATTGTTTTCTATAAACCAACTTAATTATGATAAAATTTAATGAACTCAAACAGGGTGGGCATGTAATTGCAGATTATGATGGCGATAAACGCAGAGGAGAAATAGATGAATTGAAAAATGCTTCTAAGCAAGTATCTATTAATACTGGCACGCAAAGTTTTTGGTTTGATACTGGTAAGGGACAATTAATTCCCATACCCATTACTGATGCGGAACTATTAAATTTTAAATTTCATAAACAAGTAAATGAGGATGGTACCGTAAAATATATGAAAGGTGCTTTTCGTATGCTAATACCGAAAGAAGGCGATTTTTCTCGTATGGAAATTTGGTATAGAGATGAGCAAAGGCATATAATGGAACCAATACCATTGCATGTTTTACAAAATCATTTTTTTGAAATGACAAAAGTATTTTTAAACGAAGGCTCGTTTGGTTAAATGAAAAATAATTAGATATCAAAATAAAAAACCGTCGAATATTCGACGGTTTTTTAATATCTTTTTTTAGTGCACAAGATGCTTACGCTGCATGGTATAAAGTATAATAAATAAAGCAGCAATTGCAATGCCAAAAATAGCGCCTCCTCCCGACATTGTAAAAAATCCAATAAAAAATACCGACGTTACAAAAGGCAGTATTTCACCAATTACATAAAAAAGATAACCTTGTTTTTGCCTTTTACGCATTTGCAATGCACCTACTATGCAAAGAACTGCAGCTACTAATGTCAAAATCAAAATTGGTATTCTATTTTCATAGCTTTTGGTAACCATTTCTTCAAAATGAGTCATGTCTGGCATTATAGATTTAAGCCAGCTGGGCATGCTTCCGCTATTCATTTGTTCCATTACTTTATCTTTTGTATCATACGTTTTTTTAGCATTGTAAAATGTCCATAATCCACCTAATAAGGCAAATGCTGAGCCAATGAAAGTAAGAATGGTTAGTACATTCAATCCGCTAGGAAGTTTATCACTTTCAAATTCAGCTGTATTTAATGAATCATTTGTATTATTATTATCTGTCATAATATTTTAGTTTAGATACCAAATTAAGCAACTAATAAAACATATCAAAACCTTTTATTTAAAAATTATTTAAATGGTAACTTTGCTATCGCATGCAAACATTTCTTCCACACAGTATTTTTGGGAATACTTTTTTACTTTCTGCTAATAAAACCATTTTTTGGGAAGAAGAGAAAACGCTCATTTTGTCTGACCTTCACTTAGGTAAAAGTGGTCATTTTCGCAAAGCGGGTATAGCCATTCCACAAAATATTTTGCAAGAAGATTTGTTTCGTTTGCTGTCAGAAATTCAATATTTCAATCCAACAAAAATAATAATAGTAGGCGATTTATTTCACAGTACAATGAATAAAGAGCATGATCTTTTTGCTCGTTGGAGAAAAGACATCAGCCACATAGATATTCACCTCGTAAAGGGCAACCATGATATTTTAAAAAGAACTTGGTACGAAGCCGCTAATATTGTGGTGCATGAAAACAATTTTGTAATAGGTAATTTTATTTTTACACACGATGTAAATGATGAAAAAAATATAGAAGGGAAATACTGCTTTAGTGGACATATACATCCTAGTATATTAATGAGAGGTATTGCAAAACAAAACATGAAACTAGCTTGTTTTTATTTCTCAAAAAATTATGCAGTATTACCAGCCTTCGGAAAATTTACAGGTACATTTTCTTTAACACCTACAAAAGAAGATACCGTTTTTCTGTTGATAGAAAAATCAATACTAAAAATGCAATAATTTTATACTATTATCTCAACGGCTAATTTTTTCTTCTTTTCATTTCCTTTCTTATCAAACCTAGCTCACGACCCATTTGCCCACTCACAGAGCTGTTTTCTTGTGCCCTCCGCATAAGATATGGAATAACATCATCTATTGGGCCAAATGGCAAATATTTACTTACACTACAACCGCTCTTAGCAAGATTAAAAGTAATATTATCACTCATGCCATATAATTGCGAAAAATGAATATGCTCATGGTTATGCGGTAATCCTTTCTTGTCTAAATATTGAGTGGCAAATAAATTACTGTACTCATTGTGCGATGCTACAATTACAGCAATTCTATCAATATGGTCAATGCTAAACGATACGGCTTCATTATAATCTCTGTCACTGCTTTCTTTGTTTGGCTGTATTGGAGAGGGGTAGTTTTTTTCTTCCGCACGTTTTCTTTCTTTTTCCATGTATGCACCCCGTACCAACTTTGCGCCAAGTATAATATTTCGCTCTACTGCTGCCTCATAACAATCTTTTAAAAAAGCCAACCGATCATGCCTATATAATTGCATGGTATTGTACACGATGGCTTTTGTTTTATTAAACTGATCCATCATTAAAATTGTAAGCGCATCTACAGGGTCTTGTATCCACGTTTCTTCAGCATCTACTAGCACAGCTATATTTTTTTCAGCACCTGTTTTACAAATTTTAATTACCCTATCAATAACTCTTTTCCATTCTTCTTGCTCATTTTCTGCAAGCGAAATAAGTATTGCATTGTATCTTTTCATTAAAGAACCTGCAGCATGGGTCATTAAGTCATCCATTTTTTCTAACAAGGCAAATCGTACAAGCCCTGTTACTTTTATACTCATGTAAGGAATGTTGTTTTGCGTAGCCGCATAGTTTATTACCTTAATGAATTCTTCTGTAGCATGGTCAAACCCTTCTTCTCCTTCCTCACCACCTTCCACACCATAATCAAGAATAACTTCTACATTGTATTCTCCTAATTTTTTTGCAACGGTGGCAGTTTCTTCAAGCGTTTCGCCACCTACAAATTGACTAAAAATGGTGTTCAGAATAATTGTTTTTGTAAAGGGAATATGTAACTTTATTGCAGCGGGCATTAGCTTTAAACCTATATTTACCAACCAAGGTTTACCCATGGTTGAAAATAAAAAGTTGGCCTTTTTTAATGCTTTATTTGTTTTATATGCAAAGGCATATTCTGTATTGTCAAAAGATATCATATCAAAATTTAAAAGGGCAAATTAATCAATTTTTAATTGAAATATTTTTATTCTTGTGTAGTTTCATCTACATGTCAATTATTTACGTATTTGCGGTGTAAAGAGACTTTTATTAATATTTATTAATTATGAATGCAGCTACAATAATTTTTCCACACCAGTTATTCAAAACCAACCCAGCATTATTAAAGGGTCATAGGGTTTTTATTGTTGAAGAATACTTATTTTTTAAAAATCACACTTTTCACAAGCAAAAGTTGGTGCTTCATAGAGCATCTATGAAAACCTATGAAGCATTTTTACAAAAACAAGATTTTGATGTAACTTTTATTGAAAGTAATAACCCAAAAAGTGATGTTAGAATATTAATTTCTGAATTAAAAAAAGAAAAAATTTCGAATATTCATTTTGCAGAAGTTGTAGATGATTGGCTTTTTAAAAGAATAAAATCGGCATCTAAAAAATACGGAATAAAATGTACCATTTATAAAACGCCTGCATTTTTAAATACAAAACAAGAAGGCGACGATTTTTTTTCTACAAAAAAGAAATATTTTCAAACTGATTTTTACATTCACCAAAGAAAAAAAAGAACAATTTTAGTGGATGATATGGATCAACCTATTGGTGGTAAGTGGAGTTTTGATGCTGACAATAGAAGCAAGTTTCCTGCTAAAGAAATAGTACCTGCCATAAAATTTCCTATACAAAATAGCTTTGTAAATGAAGCCAAAGAATATGTAGCGAAAAACTTTAATAATAATTATGGAAGTATAGATAATTTTTTCTACCCAATTAATTTTGTAGAAGCAGAAAAATGGCTACAAGATTTTTTAGAAAATAGATTTGAAAAGTTTGGGGTGTATGAAGATGCAATTGTGGCTAAAGAAAGTTTCTTGCATCATTCTATACTTAGTCCAATGATAAATGTTGGGCTCCTTACACCACAGCAGGTAGTAGATGCAGCCATATACTATGCAACAAAAAATAATATTTCGCTTAACTCGCTAGAAGGATTTGTTCGACAAATAATTGGTTGGCGAGAGTTTATTAGAATTGTATATGAAAGAGAAGGAGGTAAGCAACGCACAAAAAATTATTGGGGTTTTGATAGAAAAATACCAGCTTCTTTTTGGAATGGAACTTCGGGTATTGAACCAATAGATAATACGATAAAAAAATTGTTACAAACTGGTTATAACCATCACATAGAAAGGCTTATGATACTCGGTAATTTTATGCTGCTTTGCGAGTTTGACCCCAACGAAACATACAAATGGTTTATGGAAATGTATGTTGATAGTTATGATTGGGTAATGGTGCCAAACGTTTACGGCATGGTGCAGTTTGCCGATGGTGGCCTTATGACAACAAAGCCCTACATCAGCGGTAGTAATTATGTTTTAAAAATGAGTGATTATAAAAAAGGAAAATGGTGTGAGATTTGGGACGGATTGTTTTGGAGATTTATGCATGTGCATAGAAGTTTTTTTTTAAAAAATCCAAGACTTGGTATGTTGGTAAATATGTTTGATAAAATGCCAGAAGAAAAGCAACAAAACCATTTGAGCAATGCAGAAAAATTTCTAGAATTATTAGATAAAGAAGAATAAATAACATTTGATAAAAAATGAAAAATATTAAGAAAGAAAACCTTCCTCAAAAAATTTGTGTTGTTTGCAATAAACCTTTTGCTTGGAGAAAAAAATGGGAAAAAGTGTGGGAGGAAGTAAAATATTGTAGTTCTAAATGTAGAGGGAAGAAATGAGTAGTTGGCAAAAAGCAGTTGGCAAAAGCAGTTGGCAAGAAGCAGTTGGCAAGAAGCAGTTCATTTTTTTTAAAAGCTTTTTAACTAGCAATCCATAATTCTTGTTTTCAAACTTTAATTTTAACAACCTCAACTCAAACCTATCTACGTACTTTTGCAAAAATTAAAATAGCATGGAAAAGAAAGCAAGCGAATCTTTGGTAGTAATGACAGAATTGGTTCTACCAAATGACACAAATAATTTTGGAAATTTGATGGGAGGGCGTCTTATGTATTGGATGGATATTGCAGCTGCATTGGCTGCTATGAAACATTGTGCAGCACCTGTAGTTACGGCATCAGTAGATAATATTTCTTTTGAAACACCCATTAAAATTGGAAACGTAGTGCATATTGAAGCAAAAGTAACCCGTGCATTTAACAGCAGCATGGAAGTACACATGAAAGTGTGGGGTGAAGATGCTATACAACAATATCGCTATAAAAGTAATGAAGCCTATTACACTTTTGTAGCATTAGATCCAAATAATAAACCTAGAACCATCAACTCTTTGATACCTGAAACAGAAGAGGAAAAAAAATTATTTGAAGGCGCATTACGTAGAAGGCAAATTAGATTAATACTTGGCGGTAAAATGAAAGCAGAAGACGCACAAGAATTAAAAGCGCTTTTTGTAAAATAATGGGCTGTCTTTAAATTTTATCTAAAGACGATTTTATCTAAACCCATTTTATCTAAAGGCGATTTTATCTAAAGACGATTTTATCTAAAGCCGATTTTATCATCTAAAGACTTGGTTAATAAATTTGCCAGCAAATTTATTAACCGAGCAAAAATCTCAGCCATACTCAGCTTCATTGGCGTCGCACTCTTTTACAGCATATCTTTATTCCGCCTTTATTATGCATTAGATAAAGTATTTTATTTACTTACACTGTTTTTAGAGAATGCATTGGAGGTCTTTGCATAAACTTTTTACTCTGTTCTATAGCATCCATTATTTGCTCCATTATTATTTCGTTGCTTTGCGTAATGTCTATTTGTAGAGGTGCTTTAAATTGCACACTCAAAGCAACACCTTTTCTTTTAATCACCAATCCTTTCTTATTAAATGCTCTTGAAAAACCATTTATTACTACAGGAATAATAATGGGGTTTGTTTGTTTGATAATGTGTGCAGTTCCTTTTCTACCGGGCGCAAAAGCCTTTGTAGTGCCTTGTGGGAAAGTAATAACCCAATTTTTTTTTAGTGCATCAAATATTTTTCTTGTATCAGAAGGGTCTAGCCCACGTCGAATTTCCTTTCCTCCATCGCTCCATGTTCTTTTTACCGTAAGCGCACCAGCCAGGGTAAAAAAACGGGTAAGCAAACTACTCTTCATCGTTTCTTCTGCTGCTACATATTTTATTTTGGTAAAAGGCCACAATAGATAATAGGGTATTGGTAGTTTATTTTTTATACGCCA
>JAYSWO010000445.1:0-8058 GCA_043717975.1 Ferruginibacter sp.
GATGGAACTTTTTTTACTGGTCGTTGTAAAACGTCTTTAAAGGTAGTGGCAGTTTGTAAAATGAGGGATATATCTTCCGTAGAAAGTTCTTTAATGCCTATTAAATGTTTTGACGATAGTTGCATTAAGGAGCGAAGCTATTGTATTATTTTGAGAATAGGAAATATTATGAAAATAAATTCTAGTATCTATTTTTTCTTTTGTTGTGGATTTCAAATTAGTGTTAGTTTTGGCTCATGGCTCATTCTCACTATAGTTAATAGAAAATCTTTTTCAACTTGTATCAAAAAATGAATAAAGCCATTTTTAGGGTTTTGTAATTCTTTCAGTAAATTCTTTTAATTTATCAGGTTTAGGATGTCCTTCTTTTAGAGCTTGAGCAATATTACCGCTAAAATCCCAATCAATACTTCTTACCCCTTTGCCTAATAATTCTTCTATTTTTAATTCTCCTTCTTTTAAAAACTCAGGAAAATGTGCATATTTATAAAACCATAATTCTATTAATAAATCATTTTCTATAGCACCCTCAAACGCCTTATTTATATATTTTTCAGCTTCTTTTTTCCTGCCTTGTTCTAATAACATTTGTGCAAAATTGCTATTGGCATTTAAATGGATGGGGTCAATTTCTAAGGCATGTAATAAATACTTTTCAGCATTTGCAAAATCTTTTTTTAAATGCTTTAAAAAGTAAGCATAGTTTATATTCACGTTTACATCATTTGCATTAATCGAAAGTGATTTTAAAAAATAACTTTCTGTTTCGTCGATATTTTTTTTCATTCTCATTAACAATAATCCAAAGTTTCCATTTACAATTGCATCATCGGGATTTACGGCTAACGACTTTAGGTAAAAGGTTTCTGCTTGTAAATAATCTTCTTTTATTTCAAACAAAAAAAGTCCGTAGTTGCCATTTATTATTGCATTATTTGCGTCTAACGCAATGGCATTTTTATAATACAATTCTGCATTATCATGATCTTTGTGTACTAGTTTCAAAAATTCAGCATAACTACTATTAATTATGGCATTATTGGGGTCTAGTGAGATGGCTTTTAAATAATATTCTTCCGCATTTTTGTATTCTTTTTTTATCGTATCAAGTAAAATGGCATAATTTATATTTGCAAAAGAATCGTTTGGATTTAATGAAAGCGTTTTTAAATAATATAGTTCAGCCTTTTCGTAATCTTTTTTTATGTTAAACAAAAAATCTGCATAGTTAGCAAATACATTTTTATCATTCGTATTCAATGCCAATGCTTTTAAGAAATATTCTTCTGCACTTTTATAATCTTTTTTTACATTGGTTAAAAAACTTGCATAGTTGCTTATTGATACAGTGTTGTTGGGTTCTATAGCCAATGATTTTAAAAAATATTCCTCTGCCTTTACATAGTCTTTTACAATGGTTTCTAAATAAATTGCATAATTGCATAAAAAACCAGCTTGGTTAAAATTTAACTCCAATGCCCTTCTATAAAATATATCTAGTTCGCTATATTCATTTTTTATAAAATGGAGAAAGTGTGTAAAATGCCACCACAGCCAATCTGTGGAAGGGTATTTTTCCAAGGCTTTTAAATAAATACCTTTCCTTTTTTCAAAATCTGTTTCCTTATTTGCCAAATCACTGTATTCAAGAGCAGATAGATCTTCTTCATTTTTCTTCATTTCATTATTATCTATGGCTTCATTTGCAGCAATGTTTTTTGGTGCAGTTATTTCATTTAGCTGTTTGTCGGCTATCTTTATTCTTTCTCCTGTAATCTCTTTCAGCTCTTCACTTATTGGTTTTATTTCATCAAAAGCCCACAGCAACGAATACATCAAATCATCAAAGCCATCAATTTTTACAAAATTTCCATCATGTTTTTTTATTAATAATTTTATGCGTTCTGTAAGGTCTGTTTCACTCAATCCACACCAGAAAAAATTGCTTGGCTTATTCATATTTTCAAAGTAATTCATCACACTTCCATCATTACCTCCATAACCAACTACAATGGGAATATGTGTACTAAAAATATGGTCTAAAGGTTCTTTCCAGCCTGCATCTAGTGTGCTAATTTGTGAAGGATCACTCATTGGAGATAATAATAAATCTCTATGTATTTTTATTACAAGCGGATGTGTTTGAGATGGGCGTGCATAGCCACTCAATGATTCATGCCCACACACTAAAGGTGTTTTATTCGTAAATTGATAAACGGAAGATTCTACAAGGCTATCAAAATTTGTTGTAACTACACAATGACCAGATGAGCGACTTAGTATCTGCGCCAAAACGATATATCCAAAACTCGGCTTTGCAGATTTCATGGCTTGCACTAAAAATTCGTAGCCTGAAGTTTTATCATGTTCAAACCGCTTACGATAAATACTTCCATACGATGCGGCTAAATCTTTTTCATCAATTTTTTGATCGTTTTTCCAATCCTCTAATTCATTATTATCTAATCTTTCATTTATTTCTGAGAACCATTTATTAGCCATTTCACCTCCAGTTGGTATGCCGCTATTTCTACTTGCACCTGCCCCAATTACAAAACAAAATTTACGATTGTCTGCATTTTTATGAATGTCTCTAATCGTATGTTTAAATGACTTGGTGCTTATCACATTCATAAAAAATATTTTATCATTATAAAATATTTCTCACAGGAGTTATAGATTCATATTACAAATTTATATTAATCGTTCTTTAATATCCAAATTATATTTCCTAGCATAATCTTTAGCCACATCGTAGCCTGCATCTGCATGACGTATTACACCCATGCCAGGGTCGTTGCGCAATACACGGCTAAGCCTTGCAGCAGCTTCATCCGTACCATCAGCCACTATTACCATGCCCGCATGTATGCTATAACCCATACCCACGCCACCACCATGGTGCAGGCTTACCCAGCTAGCGCCGCCAGCCGTATTTACTAGCGCATTAAGCACAGGCCAATCGGCCACGGCATCACTACCATCAAGCATAGCTTCTGTTTCTCTATTCGGGCTTGCTACGCTTCCAGTATCTAAATGGTCTCTGCCAATTACAATCGGTGCTTTTACTTTTCCGCTGCGCACGAGTTCATTAAATGCAAGCCCAGCTTTTTCTCTATCACCTTGGCCTATCCAGCAAATTCTTGCTGGCAATCCTTGAAAAGCAATTTTTTCTTTCGCCATTTTCATCCACCTAATCATCCCTTCATTTTCTGGAAAAAGATTCATCATCACTTCATCCGTTACGGCAATATCATTTTCATCGCCACTTAGTGCTGCCCATCTAAATGGTCCTTTGCCTTCGCAAAAGAGTGGACGAATATAGGCAGGTACAAATCCAGGAAATAGTGCATTTACATCTCCATTTGGTGACCGAGATTTTAATGTTGAAAAATGATCTGTAGTTTTATTTGCAGTGGCTTCATGCTCCAATGCCCTTGCTCTAAGATTGTTTCCATAATCAAAAGTAATGGCACCCATATCTTTTAATTGCAACATTAATTGAACATGCAAGTACATACTGTCATAACTAATGTTTACGTACTCATCAGGATTTTGCACACGCAATGCATCTGCTTCATGGTTGGTATAATTATGTGGTATATATCCAATCAATGGGTCATGGGCAGATGTTTGATCGGTTAATGTATCCGGCACAATATTTCTTTCAATCAAGCGCTGCAATAAAGCGATAGCATTACAAACGATACCAATGCTCAATGCTTGCCCTGCTTGCTTTGCAGCCAATGCAGCATCAATCGCTTCATCAATATCTTCAAATTTTATATCAAGATATTTTGTCTCTAATCTTTTATCTATTCGCCACGGCTCTACTTCAGCTACCAATGCTACACCCTCATTCATAGTAATAGCCAATGGTTGTGCACCGCCCATGCCGCCAAGCCCTGCCGTTACATTTAAAGTGCCTTTCAATGTGCCGTTAAAATGTTTATCTGCAACTGCTCTATATGTTTCATACGTGCCTTGTACTATACCTTGGCTACCGATGTATATCCAACTTCCCGCAGTCATTTGCCCATACATCATCAATCCTTTTTTTTCTAGCTCGTCAAAATGTTTCCAGTTGGCCCAATTGGGTACCAATTGAGAATTTGAAATTAATACACGTGGTGCATCTTTATGTGTCTTCAACATAGCAACAGGTTTACCACTTTGTATCAGCAATGTTTCATCATCTTCCAAATCTTTCAATGCCTTTATTATTAAATCCAGCGATTCAATATTTCGGGCAGCTTTTCCTCTGCCACCATATACAATCAATTCTTCTGAGCGCTCTGCCACAGCAGGGTCTAGGTTGTTTAGTAACATGCGCAATGCGGCTTCTTGCACCCAGCCTTTACAATTTAATGTTGTACCAGTTGGGGTTTTATATTTTGCGTAATCGTAAGTAGAAATCATTTAATTTATTTTATCTGAATCAAATTTTAAAGAAACATTTTAAGATATATTATGGTATCAGTTCTTATGTTTTTTGCCATGAATCTAATTTTTTTTGGTCAACTATCAATTCTAGTGTATCAGGTATTGTGGTATAAATATAAAAAAATCCTAAACCAGAATATCATCCTATCTTCTTTGTTTTTGATTCATTTATTAGGTATTATAATATTTAAACGATTGTCTTCATACATTTTACTAAAGAATAAATTTGAACGTCCATTGTACAGCTCTTTTTAGCACAAATATCAATCGATTTTATTCTTTTATTTTTAAATTTAAACTATTTTTAAGTGGTTTACACATTCCCAAATAAAGAGCGTTTTGTTTAGACTTTGTTATTGAAGAAGTGACACAATGATCTCCGTCGTAGGTATTAATGATTGATTGAAAATAAAATAAGTAATTAATTAAATAATGAATACTATAAATAAGTTTCTTAAAGTCAATTTAAGTAATTTTCTTAATTTTTCCTTGAAATATTCTCATATTGCCAGTCATTATATTCACTGGCGAAAATATTCTTCTCTGCTAAAAAATCTTCAACAGCATTTGTAGCTTTATTTGCAAAATAATTTCCAATCATTAATCGTATTTGTAACAAATCTTCATCAGCCACATTTACAGAATATAATTTTGGTAACTCTTTTTGTAAATTACTAAAAGATGCGGGGGTTTCTAAAACTTTCATATTCTAAATTTTGTATAAAGTTATTTGATTTATTGTTTTCTCCATTTTATTGTTCCATATTTTATTAAGTTATTTCGAATATTCGAAATAAATATATGTCATGGTTTTATAATTTAAACGATGTTACGACTTTACCAATAAATTAAAATTAATTTATATCTTATACAAGCAATTTGTACAATCAACTAAATTAAATTTTATGCTAAGTAAATGTCTATAAAAAATTCATCTACTTTAGATTTGCTCAAAAATGGGTCAAATTTTAGTTTTTATTGGTTAAAAAATATAAGTACATGTTATTAAAATTGTTTTATATTAAAAGTAAAAGCAAACCTAATACGAGACAAATACGAGTAAAAAAACAGAAAGCATCGTAAAAAAATATACTTAAATAGTAATTTTACTGTTTTTTTTTAAAGCTTACACAATAAAAGGCAAAAAAAGTAGTTTATACTACACATTATTGAGACAATTACCCTAATTTTTGCCAAAAATCAATAATAATTAAGCACATTGAATCTTGAACTTGCTATTTTTTTAAAATAAAATCTAGTAACCGTGTTAAGATTTACAACAAAAAGTAAAGTAATTGCAATTTTTATTATTGTATTACTAAATTTTACGAAGAGTTTTGCTAATAATGAGCCCATACAAGCAGGTTCGTTTATAGTGAATATGGGCATTACGCCTCAAACTTATAGTAATGGAATTAAACCATGGGGTATGCTTCATGATTTAATAAAAAACTATAAGGTTCAAGTAAAATGGGTTATTAATCCATCTAAAGTAAAAGATGGTATAGATTTTATTCATAATAATATCGACTATAAAGGCGGTACATTTATAATTCCCGTAAAGTTTAGAACACCTGTAGTTAATGCCAGAATTGCTTATTGGCAAAGCGAAGGGGTTGTTGGCGCTACATCTGTGGCGAATTTCACCGTAAATGTAACATACACCTTAAAATATACGCCAAGATGGACATTTGATTTTCAAAATGGAAATATTGCTTTGGCTTTTTTAGAAGAGGCGGGAATTTCTACAGATGATTATCCCAAAAAACTGCCTGAAGAATTAAATACCTGTGATGATTTATTTGTGATGCCTCATGCTGATCCAACTTGGATTACTCATAAAAACATGCTCTATTGGAATGGATCTAATAGAGGTTGGATTTGGGGAGGCTGCCATGCCACAAGCGTAATTGAGAATATGGTTAATCCATTAGATTCATCCGAAAGAATGAATTTCCTTTCTAATAATGGTTTAATACTTTGGGGGGATCATGAAGACGGAACAGCACCCTATAAAAATACTTTTGTTGGTGAAGCCGAAATGCAATTTATGGGTGTACCCGATGAAGCTATGCAAAATGGATCCGAACAAGTATTTTTGCCGAAAGTAGGAGGATGGAGATCTACAACTAAAATTGCTGTATACGATTCTTCACATGAGAATGTTCCATCAATTTCTCCAGGCCAAGCGGCTGCAATTGTTTATGGAAGAGCTTTTGGCGATGAAACTAGGGGCAAGGTAATGTACACGGGTGGGCATAATATTAATAAAGGACATGCCGATGCTGTGGCAGCGATGCGTACTTTTTTCAATTTTTCATTCTTATCTGTGTATGATAAAGCAATTAATCCAACCATTATTGGACCAATAAATCTGATTTCATTAACCTCATATACATACAAGGCAACTTTGCCCGTGGGGGCAAATGCAACAAACTATTACTATAAATGGACTTCTTCTTGTGGTGGTGGTTTTAGTAATCCATTTGATACGGTAACTTTATTTAACGCTCCTTTAGTAAGTTCTTGCCAGCCATGTACCATTACTTGTTCAATTACAGATGGTTGTGGAAGGGAATATTATCAATCCTTTGATATAACAATTTGTCCTACAGTGCCTCCTGTTGCATTAGATAAGTCAATGACTTTAATTGCTAATCCTGAAGGTACGGCAAGTAAATTGATGGGTGAGATTGTTCCATTAGCAGGAACCGATGAGGATGGGTATGTTGTAAATTATGTGTTAAAAACATTACCAACAAATGGACTTTTGAGTTATGATAATGATCATACTTCTGCTACGCCTAATATTTTAATTAACACATTAATAAATGGGGAATTAATTTTATCACCAGCGCAAATGAAATCTTTGAGTTTTGATCCTAATGACGGATTTGGTGGTAGCACAAGTTTTTTATATACAGTTATAGATAATGCAAATTTAAGAGATTTAACTCCTGCTACTTATACGATACCTGTAAACCCGCCTCCAGCTGCTATAACAAAAATATGTACTCCTGTAGCAAGTAATGCTTATATTACAAATATGTGTGCCTTAGAAGCAACTGATAATGGTACCATAGTAAGTTATAAAATAACATCACTACCTCCATCCGGAGAATGCACCATTTATACCTCTAATACACAGTTATATGTTGGGCAGATATTAATGCCAACACAAGTTAGTAATTTAACATATAAGCCTTCGGGTACTTTTGTGGGCTATTCAGAAATTATGTTTACTGCGTTTGATGAGTTGGGAGCTTTTGATATAACACCGGCAACGATTACTTTACAAATGGTAAACCAGCCACCTGCAACAAAAGATCTTTCAAATACAACCATATCAAATCCAATAGGAGCAATAAAATATAATGTAACCCCACTTTTTGCAGAAGATAAAGATGGAGTGGTAAGCTATTTTAAAATAACTTCTTTGCCAAATATTAGTCAGGGTATACTTTACTATAATACAAGCGGTACTAACTATGTGCCTGTCACGAATAATCAAATACTTACACTTGTTCAGGCAAGTAATTTAAAATTTGATCCATTTGATGCTTTTGATGGTATTGCCAATTTCAAATATACAGCAGGGGATCAACAAAATTTAGA